>JBOFHT010000015.1:0-12751 GCA_051649785.1 Methanobacteriaceae archaeon | reverse complement strand
ACAGGAGAGGATGTTGATAATTTATTTATTGCATTAACATCCCGAGAATTAGCTCCCGATATTTGGATTGTTTCAAGAGCAAGTAGAAGGGAAAATGTTAAACGTTTAATGAATTCTGGCGCAAATAAAGTAGTATCTCCTGAAGAAAGTGGAGGAACTGACCTTTACTTTGCAGCTGTGGAACCTACAATGATTAAAATTACAACAAAACATGATTTTGATGATATTGACCGAGAAATGGAAATAATAATTGATTTTGGATGTTCAGTAGAAAGTATTGAATATCATTTTCCACAATTTACAGAACCATTAACACGTAGAATTGAGGCATCAACTAAAGAAGAAATTGAAAAATTTGTTAAGAAACTTGAAACACAGCCTGAAATGAAAAAATCACTTAATAATATTTATGATATGGCTAATGGAGTTCATTCCCACTGGGTATCTGGTCCTGATAAAGAAACATTACTTAAGCTAATTAAAAAGCTAGAAAATGAAAACCTAATATTAGGAGTAGACTTAAGTGATAAAGAAATCAGAAAATTAACAAAAAAATATTCTGAAATTAATTGAAGAATAATATAAAGTAAGTACTAATTATCTCTAATAAAAATAATAAAAATAAGAGTAATGGGAATAAGAATAACAACTTAGTAAAGCTAATAAAAATAATAAAAATAAAGCAAATAATAATGAAAATATTAAAAAGAAAAAAATAAAATCGAATATAAATAATATATTCGATTATTTAGATATTAGTAGCTATAGATTACTTAAAATAAATCCCTTAAATTGATTTTGTAAGCTCCGAGATTTCCACCGTAATTACCAGCACTAATCTCCCTTACACCTTTAATGGTACAAGCAGCTTTAATTCCTTCTCTCATAGCGTTTCTAACAGCTTCTTCGTCAACACCATCAATAACAATTTCATAAATACCTTCAACATCATCACGGATGTCACTTTCTACTTCTTCTTTTAAAGAAACACACATTTTTTCATTGGTAGAAGCATTTAAGAAGTTATATTCATTACAACCTACTTTAGAACCAGATGCAACCACACCACCAGGGAAAGGAGTGATAGTTCCAGGAACACAGTAAATAGCATCCACTGCAGCTTCTGCAGCAACAAGAGCTTCCATTTGACTATTAGCTAAGATAAAGAAGTTTCCACCAGCTACACCCTCTTTAATACCAAATTCACTTTCAACTAAGAAATCTCCAGACATAATAGGAATAGAGTGGATTTTTCTGTTGTCTATTGTAAGTTCTTTTTCATATCCATCACCGAAGAATTTAAGCTTGAAACCAGTTTTAATCATTTCATCAGCATCTTCTTCTTTGAGTTCATTAAATACAGCAGTAGTTGCAGCAGTTAAAATACCCATACCAATTCTTTCTAATACTTCATGGTCTAATTTCTTTTTACTGGAATTACAAATCATTATATTGTAACCAGGTCTTCCATCTGGGGATTCAGTTGGAGGAACATATCCATCAATTCCAGCTTCAGCAGGACAACCAATAACAGAAGTTGCATAACCAGTAGCTTCAGTAGCTGCTATTTTAGCTAATTTTTCAGTTGCTGCAGTTACCAATATACGAGCAACTTTAATTCCAAAAGCTTCAGCATAAGTATCTTTTATTTCTACACCATTAATCTTCATAGTTTCACCATAATTTATAAAATAGTATATAATCTAATATATAACATAATTATTTCAATTATTTAAACTAATTAGCAAATTGTTGTAAGTTATATTACTAAACATAAGCTCAATTACAACAATTTAATTTAGTATATAAAAAATTAGTATTTTACATAAAATAAACTTTTCTATTTAATCTCAAAAAAGTAGATTAATTTTAGTTTTTTTAATACTATGAGTCTTGGCCAAAAAGATTTTTCATATAGAAAAATTTTCTTCATTTACAAATCCAAGGATTTTAATAAAGTTTTGATTTAGAAATTTCGACTTTGACCACGACTCACTATTTTTAATAAATTAATCTGAATCGTTTCATAAAAATTATCTTAAAAATTAGAAAAGTATATCTAATTGTAATTTATTAACTACATTAATACTATTACTTTAATCTATAGATTTATAAAATATAAAAACATCTCGAACCATAAAACTATGTTTAAGAGGATGTATCATAATTAGATTTTACTAAAATAGTAATTTTATTAAATTTAAATTCATCAATATTGAACTATTTAAATTTGAATTATAATAATTAACAATATTTTCAAAAATAAATTATAATAAATTTTTATTAGAATATTTAAAGAATTTACATGAAATTAATTTCATGAAAAATTTAAAAATATTGAATTATGAGACATCCTCTTAATTCAAAAAAATAATGGAAAGCCTATTTGATAAAGTTTAGCAAGGAAAAATATCTGTTTTGAAAAATTTAAATTATTATTATATGATATGTATTTTCGAATTTATAGTTACATTTATATATAATAAGTTACATATTTGTAACAAGTGAGTTTTATGAGAGAAAATAAAAGAATTAATATATCATTATCCAGAGAACAATTAACTTTAATAAGAAAATTTAAGGGCATAATGGGCAATACTGATTCTGAAATAATTAGGAACATCATGTTAGCTTGGTTAAGTGAAAAAAGTATGGTTTCATCAACTGTAAAGACTAAAGAGGGATTACAATGAAACATGAATTAAATTACTAATTGAAGTAAATAATCTTAATTATGGGTTTAATCAAAATTAACTATGATTTAATACACTAATGAAATATTAAAGTTACTTGGTTAAGTGAAGTAAAGGAGTAAACTATTATATAATTCATTCATTGAAAACCTGAAAATTTACTTGAATTGAATAACCTAATAGTCAATTCTTGTCTAATTTTATATAATTTATTGTTCAAATTTGTCATGGTTGGAGAATAATATGAATAAAAAAATACGATTTATTGATTTATTTGCAGGAATGGGTGGACTTAGGCTTGGTTTTCAACAAGCATTTCAAGAAGCCAATTTTGAAACTGAATGTATGTTAACCTCTGAAATCAAACCTCATGCAGTTAAATCTTTAAGAGAAAATTTTAATAAAGAGCCAATAAAAGGAGATATATGTAAAATAAAATCTGATAATATTCCTGATTTTGATTTTTTATTAGCGGGTTTTCCATGTCAGGCATTTAGTACAGCAGGTAATCAATTAGGGTTTAATGATACAAGAGGAACACTCTTTTTTGAAGTTGAAAGAATTCTAAAAGAAAAACAACCTTATGGGTTTATATTAGAAAATGTAGAAGGTCTAATTTTACACGATAGAAAAAAAAGAACTGACAAGATAGGCAGAACCATCACTATTATTCTGCAATCATTAAATAATTTAGGTTATTCTGTTACATGGCAATTATTAAACAGCAAAAATTTTGCTGTCCCACAATCTCGTAAAAGAGTATTTATTGTAGGAACTAAAAAAACTCATGTAAATTTAGAAGAATTTCCTAAAAAAGAAAGTACATTATCTGAAATTCTTGAAACTGGAAAACCATTAACTAATAGTCATTTTACTAAATCTCTTTTAAAACATTATAAAACCTCTGAATTAAATGGGAAAGCTATTAAAGATAAAAGGGGTGGGAATAATAATATTCATAGTTGGGATATAGGCTTAAAAGGTGAAATAAATAACGAACAAAAACAGTTAATGGAAAAATTATTAAAAGAGAGAAGAAAAAAACATTGGGCTGAAGAAATAGGGATTAATTGGATGGATGGTATGCCATTAACTTATGAGCAAATATCTACATTTTATGACACAGAAAATTTAGAAGAAATGTTAGAAGATTTAGTTAAAAAGGGATACCTGGTAAAGGAACATCCTAAAGCTCTTGTTGAAGTTAAAAATTCCAACAGAACAATTAGGAAAAAGAGAGAACAAGATAAATCTAAACCTTTAGGATATAATATTGTTGCAGGTAAATTAAGTTTTGAATTTACTAAAATTCTTGACCCTGATGATATATCACCTACATTAGTTGCAACTGATGTTTCACGAATTGGTGTTGTAGATGGTGACGGTATCCGAACACTTACAATTAGAGAAGGTTTAAGATTATTTGGTTTTCCTGAAGATTATAATTTATCCATATTTGCTAATAATAAAAAAGGGATTAGGAATGCATTTGATTTACTTGGAAATACTGTTGTTATATCAACAGTAAAGGCAGTAGCTGAAAGACTATGTGAAACATATATGGAAGATTATGAATTAAAATGATAAAGAGCATCCATAATGCTTTTTATAATTTTCGCAAAATGTCTTTTTCCAATCATTTGCATCAGCTTCACTTTTATATTGTTGGATAGTACCGTATACAGCTTTTAAAAAGCTGATTTCGTCTTTAAATACTCCTTCTTGGTTTTTTTTAAATTCAGAATTTGGTCTTATGTTATATATCATATCTTTTTTTACTTGTGTTTTAAGAGGATATCTTGCAGATGTTCCTGCAATTTCCCATATCTTTTTAAGCCATATTTCTTCTATTGAAATATTTCCATTAGTCATTTCATATCCAAAGATTAAATAATCTGAATATAAACAGTAAGGATCATTTTTTATTTTTCCGCAATAAGAGTCAAAATTAGCAATATCAAATGCAGGAGTTTTTGAGTAGTGGAATGATTTGATTTCTAACATATCTTTATCATTATCCTCTGCTAAAAAGAAATCTGGAAATGTTTGAGTATGTTCTGGTTCTCTAAAAAAATAGTCATTGATTTTAAGATATTCTTTTAACCATTCCTGTAATGTTTTGCCAACTGTATCTGTTTCTTCTACTTTTAAACAGATTCCAGCCATTTTAAAGTAAATATTTCCTTTTTCACCCCTGATATTAGTTAATAAATTTTCATAAAGTTTAGATGCTTTTATTTTAATTACTATATTATCAACCCCTATTTTTAATAATCATATGTTTTTATTATTATGTTTTTCTATTTAACTTCAATAATATATTTGTATCGAAAACAATACATTATTTTCTAATATTTGTTCAAACTTAATATCATCGATTGTTTCATAGTGGCTAGAACATTGTTGTTCCATATAATCACTCATTAATAAACTAGATATTAATGACTAATGAGGCTTTCAAAATTTTAGTGGCTAGAAAAAATTAATTAGATGAAATTCAGCGAAATCAAATTACCTTAAAAGATTAGTTTTAAAAGTTGTAACAAGTAAGAAATTTCAGCCCATCATATTTTTTCTAAAACTGATGAACCATAATAAGGCAGAATAATAAAACCAATTATTGTAGTTAGCCAAAATGATATTAAACGTTCAATTACAGTAGCTGCTGCACTTATAGATGGAGAAATTCCAGCTGCTGAGAAAATTAGAATCATCAAACCATCAACTGTTCCTAATCCTCCTGGAAGAAGTGGAAGCATGCCAATTAAACTTGATAAAACAAAAGCTACAGCTAAAAGAAGTATTGAAACATCTGCTCCAAATGCTAGGAACACTAAATAGACCCTTAACATTTCAACAGCCCAAATTATAAACGATAATGGAAGGGCATAGAATAAAATATGTTTGTGGCGAATCATTTCTTGCATACTTAACTGAAATTCTCCAACAGCTAGAATTATCCTTTTTTCAAGTTCTTCAGGGTCTCTTTTATGTAGTTTAACTAAAAATTTATTTTTAGCTATTTTAGAAATTAACCTAGTAACTTTATCACCAAATTTCTTATTAATGGAAGCATAAATAAGTAATATAAAGAATACTAAAACCATTAACACAGCTGCAACAAGAATTCCTGTAAGAAATGGACTTAAATTAAAATACATAATCAAGTAAGCAACAGTAAATACTGATAATATTAAAAAAGGGAATGCATCAAGAGCCCTATCACTTACTACAGTAGCTAATGCTGATTCAAAAGGTTTTTCAGTAGATTTTGATAGAAGGTATGCTCTTACAGGCTCTCCACCACCCCTACCACTAGGAGTAATATTATTTACAGCCAATCCCACCATTAGCATTGGAAGTAGCTTAAAAAATCCCATATTAATGTCAAGAGTGTTATTTATTATTTTCCATCGGAGATTGAACAAAAAGTAAACAATAGCCTGTACAACTATTGCTAATCCAATGAATATTAAGTTAGCTACCTTTAAAGAGTTCCATATTTGATCTACACCAATAAAATATATGAAAACTGCCATTATAGCTAAGCCTATTGCTAGTAGTAAAAAAGGTTTGTACTTCATTTAATCAACTGAAATCATTTAATAAGCTATGAATAATTTAAATAAGTAATATTAAAGCAAAGTAATAAATATAGATAATTAATGGATAATAATGCCCATAAATGCTAATAAATAATATATATAAATAATTATAAATTAGATATAATATAAATTAGATATGATTATAGTAATATAAATATAGATAATGAAGACATAATAATGCATATAAGTGCTAATAAATAATATATAAATAATTATAAATTAGATATAATATAAATTAGATATGATTATAGTAATATAAATATATTCCTCAAAACTTAAAATTCCAGTTAAGTAGATAAATTACTTTATTAGTTAGTTTATTGTTATTAATTTTATATAATATTATTATTAATATTAGTTTATTTAGCACATAAAATTAATGCAAAATAAAATCGATAAGTATATAAGTATGAAAAAATATAACATAGCTTGATGCAATTAAATATGCTTAAAGTTTGAATAATTGATAAATGAGATAATAGTAAAGTTTATAAATGTTTTAAATTATTGACTGAATTAACTAATTAGATTATAGCTTAATATTAATTAATATATTAATTACTGTACTATTTTTTAAATTCTTCTCTTAATTTGATTTTATTAGATTTTAGATATTATTAATTTTATAGTTACAACTTTTATTAGCTGTTTTTGCATTTAATATAAATACATGGAATTAAATTAAATAGCTAAGAATTGAATTTGAAATATAGATATTATAATTTTTAATTATTATTTTAGTAATTATTTGATTATTTTAATTATTATAATTAGATTATAATCAATATATGAGATTTAATAATTCTAATTTTATTGGAATAGCTATTCTAAAACTATATAGTTCCATTATAGGAAAAAAGATACAATGTTCGAAAGTAATTATGGTAGACAAGAAAGTTATTCCTGTCCAGTGGAAGTTGGAACAGAATACGATGTTAAAATTGAAGATGAAGGTAGAAATGGTGACGGTATTGCAAGAATCGATGGTTTTGTAATATTCATCCCTGAAGCTAAAGTCGGCGACGAAATTAAAGTAAAAATTAACGCTACTCGTAGAAAGTTCGCTTTCGGCGAGATCGTAAACGAATAAGTTAAATAATTTTTATTTAACTTTACTTTTTTATTTTTTAATATTTTTATATATATTTTATAATTATTATACATTAGTTGCTATTTTAATACTATTTTTTACCTAGTTTTACAGTTCTTTTTGTTTAAAATACTGAGTTTTTTTGATTTTATTAATTTTATTTTTATCTAAGTTTCTATTAACTGATTTATTTACTTAATCTATTTTTAAATAAAAGTTTTTATTACCCACTGTTTTATTGGTTATTTTACGTAGCTTATTGTCTTAAATATCTTTTATTCAAATACTAATTTTTACTGATTTTCACTAATATTGTTAAGTGTTTTTAGCTATTGCTGATTCTTACAGATTATTTTTACAATTTGATATTATCTATATAGCTTATTATTTTGCTAATTTTAAAAAGAATAATTTATACAATATATTATATGCAATAATTAATTATGTTTTAATGATGATAGCAATAGTAGAAAAGAAATGTTTAATAGTCAAATAATCTACGAAGATAGGGAAAGTATATATTAAACAAATTACAGAAACTTACTAATGAAATTCATAGGGAAGAAAGACGTAAAGACAATCGCCCATTATCTTGGTTTTATAATGCAAGGAGTTGGGATTACCATTTTAATTCCTATTATAGTTGCTTTAATCTATAATGAAAACCAATACCTTTGTTTTATTATCCCATCAGCATTATCATTAGGTACGGGAACATTACTTAGAAAAATTAAGCCTAAAACACAATTAGGTTTAAAACATTCTATGATAATTGCATCAATAGCATGGCTATGGGCTGCTTTTATTGGGTCCCTTGTTCTTATGTTAGCTTTAGATTTAATATTTGTTGATGCTTTTTTTGAAAGTATGTCTGCTTGGACAACTACAGGACTTACAATTTTCCCTGATGTAGAGATTTTACCAAATTCAATACTATTTTTAAGGAGCCTTGAGCAATGGGTAGGGGGTTTAGGAGTAGTTACAATAATAATAGGAATATTAATTAATTCAGGAACTGCAGCTTCAAGATTATATGCTTCTGAAGCTAGAGAAGATCGATTGAAGCCTAGTACCACTGGAACTATGAAAACTATTATTAAAATTTATCTAGCTTATACAATATTAGGAGTAATATTATTTACATTAGCAGGAATGCCTATTTTTGATTCAGTTAATCATTGTTTTACTGCTTTAGCTACTGGAGGAATGTCCACTAAAAATGCCAGTATTGGATATTATAATAGTTACTGGATTGATGTAGTATCAATTTTCTTAATGATAATGGGAGCTACTAGCTTTTTAGCTCATTATAGAGCAGTTACAACAAAAGGTGCTGGACTAATTCGTGATGTTCAATTTAGAGCTATGATTTTAATAATTATTGTTTCTACAGGAGCAATTTGCCTTGCATCTAATGTAATACCAATGGACTCACTTTATAATGTTGTATCTGCCCTTAGTGGAACTGGAACAAGTTTAGAAACCTCTGCAGAAATAGCTAAATGGCCCTCATTTATGATTGTAACAATAACAATGCTAATGTTATTAGGAGGATCTGCAGGATCAACTTCAGGAGCTATTAAAATGAGTAGAGTTATAACTACTTCAAAGTCTATGTTTAGTAAAGTTTCTAAAGTTTTATCCCCCACCGGGAGAGTAATGACAATGCAACTCTCAAATAAAACTCTTACCGATGTTGAAATTAAAGAATCCAGTTCATATATTGCTTTTTATTTATTAGTCTTATTTTTCGGATGGATAGGTCTTGTTTTCTTTGGTTATGAACCAATGAGCTCTTTATTTGAAATTGCATCCGCTCAAGGTAATGTAGGATTAAGTATGGGAATTACAGGTCCTGGAACAGTCCTTGGTGCTAAGATAGTAATGATAATTACTATGTGGGTAGGAAGACTAGAAATAATACCAATTATCGTAATATTAGGTGGATTACTAGAAATAGCTAAAATAAGTATTAAAAAGAAGAAGAGATACAATAAAAATAATTATTAGCCACTAATAACATATTATCCCCTAATAAGTTGCTATTTATGATATTGCAAAAATATTGCTATTTAAAAACAAAGCAATGTATTTATAATAGTAATCAACATATAATATAAATTATTGAGATAAATTGAAAATAAAGCCATAGCATTAGGAGTAAGAATATTACTAAGTAAGGATATTGGTGTTTTTATGTATGTTGTTATAATGGGAGCAGGAAGAGTTGGGCTTTGCCTTGCAGAGCTTTTAATAGAAGATGGTTGTGATATTACACTTATAGAGAGTATTAAAGGGATGTGTAATAATGCAGCAATGGAATTAGATGCATTAGTAATATGTGGTAATGCTACTAATACGAAAATACTGGAAGAAGCAAATATTGAGGATGCCGATGTTTTTGTAGCAGCTACAGGTAATGATGAAAGTAATCTCTTAGCTTGTGTATTAGTAAAGGAATATGGGACACCACAACTAATAGCTAGAGTAAGTAATACAGATCACGAAGAAGCATTTAAAAAGATTGGAATTACAGATGTTATAAGTCCTGAAAGGACTGCAGCTAACTTTTTAGAAAAATTAATTACAAGACCAAATGTAGCTGATTTAATTGCTTTTGGAAAAGGGGATGGAGAAATATTAGATATGGTCATAACCAATCCAAAAGTTAATGGAAAAAGAATTTCAGAAGTTAGTAATGATGATTATATAATAATAGCCACTTATCCTGGTGGAAGATTAAAAATACCAAGACCTGATGATGTTTTAAATATGGGGAATAAAATATCAATTTTAGTAAAAAGAGGGTCATTTAAAAAAGCTTCAAAGATTTTTATGAAAAAATAAATAATATAAATATAAATTAATTAACTAAATTGCTTAACAATACGAAAATAATTAACTAAAAAACACAAACTAAAGTGTTGAAATCATTTGATAAGCTAAATCAAGATGCATTTTCCCATTATTTGTCCATGGTCCATGACCGGGTAATAAATAAGTAATATCTAATTTTTTAAGTCTTTCAAGTGATTTAAACATATCATCAAAATTTCCACCAATATCTAATTTTCCAAATCCACCATTGGCAAAAACTGTATCCCCCGAGATTAAAATCTCACCATCCCAAAGGCAAATGCCACCAGAGGTGTGTCCTGGCGTACTAATAACTTCAAAATCTCCTATTTTATCTCCTTCTTTTAGAATAATATCAACGTTTGTTCTTTTTATAGATCCATTAAATAAAAAAGATGCAGTAGAATACTTATCACCAGTTTCAATAGCTAAAGCGTCTTCTTTATGAATAGCTACTTTTGCATTTTCAAATAAGTAATTTCCACCAATATGATCAAAATGACAGTGAGTATTGACAATTTGGGTGATATCCGATGGCTCAAAACCTGCTTCTTTTATTTTAGAAAGTAAATTTTTAGTGTTTATCCCACAACCAGTATCAATAAGAATATCTCCAATTAAATAAGAATTAGAGTCATTAGCAAATCCTTCAATGCAAACTACATCATTTATTTTTTCCATTATTTCACCTATAGTCATGATCAAGTAATAAATTTTAAAGTATAAATCCCTAATTGAGTTAGTAAACTAAGTTAGTGAATTAAAATAGTAAATTGAGTTAATATATTATTTTTAGTAGATTGAAAAATAAAGTTTATCTAAAAATAAAAAGAATTAAAAATAAAAAATATGGGGTCACAGGGATTTGAACCCCGATCCTAGGATTTCTCTTGTCTCAGTACTCCAATCGATCATCATACAGTACTGTCAGAGCGCGCATGTTTCTTCAAAGACAACTGGAGTCCCAGATGATGCCGGATTACACTATAACCCCACACGATAGTAGCTAAATTATATGAAAATAGTTAATAGCTACAAAGCCAAGAGAGAGATTTGAACTCCCGTGTAATGGATTTGCAGTCCACCGCTTCGCCTCTAAGCTATCTTGGCATTATAAACAATGCAATATATTGTATAACTGCAATATACAATTATATTTTGCAATTAAATTATACAATTAAATCTATATAATTTAAATTATATTTACAACAATGATATATTTGATTAATTTTATATTTAAATCTTACGGTTATTAAGCTCCATAGATAAAATTATTTTAAACACTATATACAAAACACATTGTATAAACTACATTGTATAAACTACATAATTATAAGTCATATAGTTAGAAACTATATTAAAACATCTACATTAAAAAATATATTACTAAAATTTAAGTTGTTTATCTTTTCCAGTAACTTCATCAAGTTCTAATCCTTTTTCAATAGCAAAATCTTTATCAATACGATAATTACCATTTTTTGTACGAACCACATTCACAGGTTCTAAAAAAAGCCACTTGACATAATTAAATTTAACACAAATATAAGGTTTAGCACCAAAAATGTCTGAAAACTTAATAAGATCATCAATTTGGAGAGAATCTATATAAATCCTATCTTTAGAAGTAGATTTAACTTCAATAGCTAAATATATTTTATTATTACCTGCTAATATATCAGGAAGTGGTCTTTTTGTAGCTCCTCCTGAAGCAGGGGCCCTTAAAGCAGCAAATCCATTAGCCCATAACTTTTGAACAAGAGTTCTTTCAACATCCGAACCTTTTTTTACCATATTGACACATCATACCTGAAAATAAAATTAATTAGAATAAAAATGGAAATACTAGATAATGAAATGATATAAGATAATGAGATGATATAATTAATATTAATAATTAAAATGATAATAATAAAAATAATAATTATTAACCTACAGGCAATAGAATATAATGAAAATAATAAAATATATCTTAAGGGATAAGTATAAAAAATTTAAGTATAATGAATATTGAAAGTAGCTTATAAAATATTAATAGCTACTTAAATTAAGTTTATTTTAATGGAGTTAGAATTGATTTCCTTATTCTCACCATTAGCATTCCATGAAAGTGCAAAGCCCCCTATAACAAAAGGGTTTGAAACAGAACCATCTGGGAAATCTGCTTTAAGTTCTTCATCAGTTGGAATTTTAACTTTAAAAGTAAATGTTTTAGTTTCATTTGGTGCAATAGTTCCAAAATTGTAGTTATTATTTTGATCAATACCTTTAACACTACTTATAGTAACATTCATATTATTTGTAACAGTCCAAATCAAATCAACATATTCTCCTTTAGAAGATTGGGAAGGACCACTTAATTTAGCTATTACTCCATTATTAGTAGTATTATTACCGGTATTATCGCTGTTATTTATAATATCTGTTGAATTAGTAATATTATTACCCCCATTACCATTTGAGTAAAAAGCATATACTCCTACACCCACTACTAAAATAGCTATTAT
>JBOFHT010000014.1:0-5432 GCA_051649785.1 Methanobacteriaceae archaeon | reverse complement strand
ACAAAGAATTTTTAATAGATATATTCACTAAAAAGTTTGCAGAAAATGTTAAAAATAAATCATTCTATAAAAACTGGGAGAAAAAATTCATCCCACAATAAATTTTATTGTTAAGTTTTCAAAGTCGAATACTATAATTTAATTTAGATTAGTAACTATTCTATTTACATTAGTAAATAATATTGTTATGTTATTATTATATTTGTCATTATTATTATTATATTTATTATTATTATTATATTTATTATTAATATTTTTACCATTATTACTATTACTATTTATATTATTAATAACTTTACTAAGTATTAATATTATATTTATATACTTATATATTCATTTAATGATTTTAGGTGTTTATTTTGAAAATACGTACAGGAAGACTAGCTAAAGCAATGAGTGATGAAGCAGCGGAATTCACATCTTCACTTGAATTTGATAGAAACTTATTTGAAGCTGATATAAAATGTAATTTTGCCCATACTTTAATGCTTAAAGAAGAAGGTATTATTGATGAGGATGTAGCTGATAAAATACTGGGAGCTCTTGATAAACTTAAGAGTGAAGGATATGATGCCTTAGACTTTGACCATTCTGTTGAAGATATCCATATGGCACTTGAAAACTATGTAATTAATGTAATTGGTTTGGAGTCAGCGGGGTTTATGCATACAGCTAAGTCACGAAATGATCAAGTAGCTACTGATTTACGTTTAGTTACTCGTTCTAAAATCAATGAAATTCAATTAGCTATTCTTAATTTCATTGAAGATATTGTTAAAATGGCTCGTGAGCATAAAGATACTGTTATGGTAGGTTATACTCATCTTCAACATGCCCAACCTATTACTTTAGCTCATCATTTAATGGCATATGCCCAATCACTTAAAAGAGATTATCAACGTCTCAATGATACATATAAACGTGTTAATATTAATCCTCTTGGATCAGGAGCTATGACTACAACTAGTTTTCCAATTAATAGGGAATTAACTACTAAGTTAATGGGATTTGATAGCTATATGGAAAATTCTATGGATGGTGTTAGTTCTCGAGATTTTATTAGCGAAGTTGTTTTTGATTTAGCTAATTTAACAACTAATCTTTCTAAAATATCCGAAGAATTAGTGCTTTGGAGTAGTTATGAATTTGGAATTATTGAAATGGCTGATGAATTTTCTTCTACTTCTTCTATCATGCCTCAAAAAAAGAACCCCGATGTAGCTGAAATTGCTAGAGCTAAGGCTGCTACTCTTAATGGGAACTTAGTTACTATTATGACTATTTTAAAAGCTATCCCCTATACATACAACAGGGATTTACAGGAAATTAACCCTCATTTATGGAGTTCTATTATAACTAGCCAAGATACTTTAAGTATTGTTCATAAAATGCTTATATCAATTAATGTTAATAAAGAACGTTGTTTAGAATTAGCTAGTAGTAATTTTGCAACAGCTACTGATTTAGCGGATATTATGGTTCGTGAAACTAAAATACCATTTAGATCTGCTCATAAAATTGTGGGTAGAGTTGTTAATAAGTCTATTAATAAAGGTCTTGATTTTAGTGAAATTGACTCAGAATTCATTGATAGTGTAGCTAATAATATTATTGGGAAGGATTTAGGTCTTAATAATGATTTAATTAAAAAATCTCTTAATCCTATTGATAATGTTAATATGCGCCTTATTCCCGGTGGTCCTTCTAGTGAAATGGTTGAATTAGCTTGTACTAATATGGATAAGTTTTTAAAAGAGAATAAATCTAAGTTTTAGATATTATATTATTATATATTTAAGATAAACATATTATTATTATTATTATTATATATTTAAGATAAGTGTATTATTATTATTATTTTAATTATCAGCCAACTTTGTCAACTTAAGCAATTAAATAATAAATCTTAACTAAATTTAATAAGATTAATTATAAATATTTGGAATAATTTTTTGAATTTTTATAAAAATTTACTTTAAAAAATCCTTAAATTTATAGAGTTGTTATTTTTTAAGTAATTTTAAATAATAGAAAAAACATATTTTAATTATTATAAGTAACTTATTATATTTCATTATAATGATTTATTAATAATTATTTTATCAGTTACATGAGGAATCTAAATGAAAATTGAAAGAGAAGCAGAAAAAATTTTAAATGAATTTTCTACAATATTAGATAAAATGCCTAAAAATGAAGAGACTTTTTATTATATTGTTGACAATTTAAACCTTATACGTAAAGATGAGTCAATTGAGACAAAGCCTGAAAAGATAATGGCTAATGCAAATACTGACAAAGATGGAAATCTTATTGTTAAAAAAGCAGATTGGAAATCTTAAATTACTTATAAATAATATTGAGAAAATAAAATTAAAGGGGGTTTTAGATGAGAACTAATTTATCATTAGAACTAGCTGATGTTCCAGGAAAGCTTGTCAATGTTTTAGAGCCCATTAGTGAATTAGGGGCTAATTTAGTTACTATTATTCATGAAAGGGACTCAAAAACTGATGAAGGAATGATTCCAGTTCAAATAACATTAGAAGGGGAAAAAGAAAATTTAAATAAAGTTATTGAAAAATTAAAAGAATTAGAAGTAACAATTCTTAAAATTGATAATGTTATTCTCAAAGAAAACCTTAGAACACTTTTAATTGGTCATGTTGTTGATAATGATGTTAAAGACATTATGGATAAAATAAATTCAATTAATGGTGCTAATGTAGTTGATATGGAAGTTAGGTTAGTTGAAGATGATATAGGATCTGCTGCTATGTTTGTTATTCAAGTTGACCATGGTTTAATCCCTAAAGTTAATAATAAAGTTCAAGAAATCTGTAATGAAAAGAAGCTTTTAATGGTTAATGAGGTTTAGCTTATAATTACTAAGTTTATAATCATTGATTAAAACAATATATTTAATAAGATTTAAAAAAGAAGGAAAAAGGGGATTTTATGAGAATTTGTTTAATGGGCTTTGGTGCTGTGGGTCAAGGTGTAGCTAAAGCTATTTCTTTAAAAAAAGAGATTTTAAAGGAAAAATATGGGATTGATTTAAAAATTGTTGCAGTAGCTGATTCTTCAGGCTCTGTAATAGCTAAAGATTCAAATGATGTTACTACAAAAGACAGTAGTATTAATGAAGAATTACTTTTAAAAATAAAATCTGAAACTGGGAAAGTAGCTAATTATCCAAAATTAGGACATATGGGACTAATTGAAAATGATGTTCTGGATAATGTAGAATATGATTGTTTAGTTGAAGCTACACCTACTAATATTGAAACAGGTGAACCTGCTAAGTCACTTACTATTAAGGCATTTAAAGACAAAAAAGATGTGGTTACTTCTAATAAAGGCCATTTAGCACTATTTTATAAAGAAATGCTAGAAACTGCAAATAAAAATAATGTTCAGTTTAAATTTGAAGCATCTGTTGGTGGGGCAATGCCTATTATAAATTTAGCTGAAGAAACTTTAGCTAGTTGCGAAATATCTTCTGTTTTAGGTATTTTAAATGGGACAACTAATTATATCCTTTCAAGAATGACTTCTGAAGGTTCTTCTTATATTAATACATTAACAGAATCTCAACAGTTAGGTATAGCTGAGACTGATCCAAGCCAAGATGTTGAAGGTATTGATGCAGCTTGTAAAACCGTTATTCTCGCTAATTCTATATTAGGTGTTAATGCAACCTACTCTGATGTTGAAATTACTGGTATTTCTAAAATAAGCTCTGAAGCTATTGATTTAGCTAAAAAACAAGGCTACTTAATTAAACTTATTGCTGAAGTTTCTCATGAACACCTTAAAGTTTCACCACGTCTTGTTAAAATAAATAGCCCTTTTGCCATTGATGGAACTTTAAATCTAGCTACTTTAAAAACTGACTTAGCAGAAGATATTACTGTTGTTGGAAAAGGTGCAGGATCTCTTGAAACTGCTTCTGCAATGATAACTGATATTATTAATATAGCTAAACTTAAATCTAATTCTTAATCTAAATAGTATTTTGATTCATTAGGTTCTAAATTCTACTTGTTTACTAGTTATATTATAATTATTTAGATTACTATTGTTATTACTGCCATTATTACTATTATTACTATTACTAATGATAAAACAGTTATTATTATCATTATTTATATTATTTTTGTTATTTATATTATCATTTTTACTGCTATTACTGCTATTATTATTATTATTATTATTTGTAATTTTTTATTACTATTAATTTTAAGGACTAAAATCATGAAATATATTGTTTTAATTGGAGATGGGATGAGTGATTATCCTTTAGATGAATTAAATGGAAAAACTCCTTTAGAAGTAGCTAATAAACCTAATATTGATGAAATTACAAAAAAAGGAGCTGCTGGTTTACTTAAAACTGTCCCAGATAATCTTGAACCTGGTTCAGATGTTTGCAATATGGGGATTATGGGATATGATCCTTCTAAATATTATACTGGTCGTGGTCCTTTAGAAGCTGGTAGTTTAGGTATAAAACTAAAAGAAAATGATGTTACATTTAGATGTAACTTAATTACAGAAAAAAATGGCATATTGAAGGATTTTAGTGCAGGCCATATAAGTTCCAATGAAGCTAAAACTTTAATTAATTATTTAAATGATAATTTATTAAATGAATTAAATAATAGTATTATTAGTAGTGCTAATGACAATGTTGGTAATAATAGTGATGATAATATTGTTGATAGTATTAATAAAAAATATAATATTAGGGTTAATAGGAGTACTAATAAACTTCTTAATAAAGACTTAGTTAAATTTTATCCAGGTGTTAGTTACAGACATCTTTTCGTTGTTGAGGATAGTGAATTAGCTAAGTTAAAAACTACGCCTCCTCATGATATTGTTGGTGCGAAAGTAGAAGATTACATGGACTTTGCTAGAGATGAAAATGTTGTATCTGAAAAAGGACAAGTTATCCATGATCTTATGTTTAAATCACACGAACTTTTATCTAAACATGCTATTAATATTAGTCGAAGTGATAATAGAAAAAATCCTGCTAATATGATTTGGCTATGGGGTCAAGGATTAAGACCAAGTTTAGATAATTTCCATGAACTCTATGGGATCAATGGTTCGACTATAACTGGGGTTGACTTAATTAAAGGTATTGGTGCTTTTGCGGGTCTTAATAATATTGATGTTCCTGGAGCTACTGGTTATTTTGATACAGATTATAAAGCTAAAGGTAAATATGCTATTAATGCACTAGAAGACAATGATATTATTTTTATCCATGTAGAATCTCCTGATGAAGCAGGACATGCTGGAAATATTGAAGAAAAAATAAAAGGAATAGAAAAAATAGATTCTAATATTTTAGGTCCTTTAATGAATAATATAACTAGGTATAATGACTATAAAATTGCTGTTTTACCTGATCATTCAAC
>JBOFHT010000013.1:0-38283 GCA_051649785.1 Methanobacteriaceae archaeon | reverse complement strand
CTCATAGTTTATTAACTATAATATGAACTAAAGATATATAATATTTTTTATTTGGTATCACTCTGTCAACTTAAGCAATTAAATAATAAATCTTAAATAAATTTAATAAATTATCTTATAAATATTCTAAATAATTTTTTGAATTTTTATAAAAATTTACTTTAAAAAATCCTTAAATTGACAGAGTTAATTTGGTATAGGTTGGCATAGGCAAAATATTCCTAGAAATATTAATAAAAAAATAATAATAAAAAGTTCTAAAATAGTTAAAAATAGTCAAATTATTCTTTTAGGTTCCTGAAGCTACGGGGAGTAGTAGGACGAGGAATATTCTTATGGAATTCGCGAGAAGTATCAACAATTTCAACAGAAATATCACCAATACGCTTTAAAGATTTAATTAATCTAGAAAGATAAATATAATAATTAGAACGATCTTTATCATCAAAAGAATTTTCTGCCATTTCAGTAGCTACACAGTTAAGAGCTTTTTTCTGAGATATGTGGAGTTTAGCTTCAAATTCCATAACTTCATCTTTAAGCTCCATCTTTCCATTTAAAAAAGAGTCCATAGAATAAGAAAGCATTTTAATAGCTAGTTTATACATTTCTTTCAAAAAAACAATAATTTCTTCATTAACCTTATACTGTTCATTAATTACAAACTTGGAAATGTGAATAGAATAATCACCAATACGCTCTAAATCATAAGCTACCTCATTAAAACTAAGAGTTTTAGAAAATTGAGAGTGAGGATCTATACTAATGACAGTCTCAACTGAAGAACGAACTTTTTCAAACATGTTATTAGTAGTATAATCCATTTCCATTGATTCTTCAGCTTTTTCTTTATTATTTTCAATTAACGCATCAAAAGCTTTGTTAAGTTGCTTAATTACATGTTCTTCCATAGTACGAAGCATACCTTTAATTAAAAAACTAGCAGAATGATCTTGAGAAGTAATATTCCCATCAAATGTAGATGAGAACTCCCCATACTTCTTTAAATCAAGAATATAGGCTCTTTTTATAATTCCATCATTAATAAGAGGATTTATTAGCTTAGCTACATAACGACGACTTATACCCAGTTGCTCAGCTATTTCATCCTGAGTAGAAGGATTATCATATAAAATTACATCAATAATTTCTTTTAATGTATTATTTATCTTTTTCATTATATCCTCAGATTTAGAGTTAAGTGAATATATAGTTTAAATATCCCCTGTAGCTTAAATAATCTATCTATTGTCACTACCCCCATTATTACCAATATCAATATTCCTTTTATCAGAATCATTGTTAGGAGTAGTAGGATTATTATTATTATTATTATTATTAGGAGTAGTAGGATTATTATTAGGATTGTCTCTAGGAGGATTGTTACTATGATTATCCTTAGTATCATCTAGTTTAATTTCTTTATGTTGGTGAAAATGACATCCTTTAGTAGTTTTAATATTAGACTCTTCGTATTTAGCTATTCTATCTTCTTTTTCACGAATATTAACTCTTTCAATAATTTCAATATCATCTTTACGAACAGTCTTATCTTTTAAAATAGTAAGAGAGTCCTTTAAAATAAGTAAAGATATTATAATTAGAATAATAGCTATTAAAACTGCAAATCCAAGATCAAATTCATGGAATAAAAATGCATAAAATGATGTAAAGCTTGAATTAATATCAATTAGACCTCTTAACAATAATATAAGACCTAAGCTAGAAATTATAATACCATAGCTTTTTTTAATTACATTTGGTTGGATAATTGGGTAAATACCCATAATCAATAAAGATATTCCTAAAATTCTAAATAAATTATTCCCAGTAGCTAGTTCAAGAGTATTAAAAATATTACTAAGGAAAAAATAGTCTAATGGGAAATTATGAAATTGAATACTCACTAGTAGCAATGCAAATATAATTTCAATCATTACTATAAAGATTAATGGAAAAACAAAAACAAATTCCCTTTCTATATGGTGAACTTTAGCATCTTCAAGTGGATCTTTAATATAATGTGAAAGTACCTGAAATAACATAGAACCTAAAACAGCCCCAATAGCAGTTCCTGCAATACCAAAAGCATAAGTAGTAATAACTACAATCCCTGCAATTACCCCTGCCATTATTGTATCAAATTTCTTAGACATAAACTCACCAAAACCAATAGAAAAAAATTAATTAATATAAATCACCAAATATAATTTTAAATATAGTATTTATAACAGATATTATAACATAAACTAAATATAGCAGTTTTAGTATAAATTATTTTGTTTTTAACTGTTTTTAAAAAAGAATATTATATAATAATTATAAAATTATATAAAAAAATTATTACTAAAAATATATTAATAAAATTTATAATAAAATATTTAAAAAATGAATAATCAGCTGTAAATGTTTTAAAAGAGCCTTAGGGGGGATTTGAACCCCCGACTTCTACCTTACCAAGGTAGCGCTCTACCGGCTGAGCCACTAAGGCATTAGTTATTATTAAAAATAGTCAAGTTATATAAAAAAGTATTAGTTAAATATTAAGTTAGATATAAATTAAGTTGTGAATAAAATTATTATATTAAAGTGCAGGGGAAGGGATTCGAACCCTCGAAGGCCTATGCCAGAGGATCTTAAGTCCTCCCCCTTTGGCCGCTCGGGCACCCCTGCATATGATAAAATACACATTATATGCAAATAATATCAATAATAAACATAATCTATTATACTATTACTACACATAATACATACTATAATAGGTTAGCTAAAGTAATATATAAACTTAACGGTTGAATTACAACTTTCTTAGAAATTTTACATTACGGCTTTTTATAATTTTAAATAAATTGAGTATCTTAAAAACTTATATATCTACTTATATACCTAAACACAAAAACAAAAATTTATTAATAATAGCAATTCCAAATATTAATTATTAAATTAATTTAAGTATATTAAAGAATTAAGTAACTAGCTAATATCAGATAAATAATATCTACAAATATACTAGATAATAATCCAGTAAATAACATTAATTAAGTAACTAAATATCAGATAAATAATTCTACAGATAAATAATTCTACTAAATATACTAGATACTAAGCCACTAAATAACATTATATTACTATAAACTAATTAAAAGGTGTAATATTGATAATAATTAAAGAAGAATGTGCAATTTGTGAAATGTGTATTGGAGTTTGCCCATTAGGCGTGATTAAGAAAAAAGCCTACTCTATTATTGTGGATGAAGGCTGTGACAACTGTGGAGAATGCCTTGATTCATGTCCCGTTGGTGCAATTGTTGAAGAAGATTAATTATATTTAATGCCATTACAGTTGATACTATTCTTATAATATTATTAATTCCAAATCATCTTAAACAATAGGCATAATGGGTAGCTATTAAAATAATCATTACAAAAATAATTTATATTAAACCAGTGTTGATATTATGGTAAAAAAGTTAGGGAAGGGTATATTAAAGCAAATCACAATAGTAGATATTCTAATTATTTTAGTGATAATTGGAGCAATAGCTTTTGCATTTATAAATACTGGTCAAAATGAAGATAAAGTTCAAACAGAGTCATTTGATGCCAGCACTATGAACAAATTTGTTGAAAAATACTTAGATAAGTATAAAGAAGGGAAAATAATAAGTACTACAGTTACAGGCTATAATTCAAGTAGTGGAAATGTTGAAGAGTTTAAAGGAAGGATCGTTTGGGTGGATGACGAGTCTGGAACAGATGTAAAAGTTTTAATTGATGTTAAGGGCAGCTTAGTTCTGGTAGGTCTTTATAAAGATAGTAGAAATGCTGATATTTACTTAAATCATATAACTCTTGAAACTAATGGCAGTAAATATTCAAATATTACTGAAATTACAATAGCTCCTATGAATGTAACTAATATTAATGATTTAATAGCTAATCTTCCAAAAGATATGACATATGAAATAACTGGCACTATTTCTATTAAAAAACAAGACAGTACTATTCATCAAAGTGTTTTAAATACATTAATGGAAAATGGAAAAAGAATATCTATTAAAGTTGATGAGTATAATAATGACCAGCTTAAGTTAATTCAAGCCCAAAAAAAAGAAATAGAATTAGCTAGTTCTATTTTTGGAAATATTAATGGCAAAACTGGAATTATTAAATTAAGAATTTATAATGCTACTAGTGAAGATATAAACATTATTAAAACTAATTATGATGTTAAAGATATTGTTAAAATAACTTAATTAATAAATAAACTAATGAAAATGAGTTAATGAAATAATATAATTATTAGTGAAAATTGAAATATAAAAAATTTCTAGATTTTTATGAGTGTAGTTTACAACTTAAGTAGCAAAGTAGCTAATTATATTAAAAATTTAATTAGGAAATCTTTATTTTTTAGTATAATATTTAGTATCTTCTATTTTATTGAAAAAGAGTGGGTTAATAGTTTTTTTAAAGGACTTTATCCTAGTGAAAATGTATATAAAAAAATTAACCCATTTAAAAAAGGAATACTATCAAAAATTAGCAATTTACTCCCTAAACATATATTTTCGCCTATTTTAGTTATTATTGCATTTTCAGTATTTATGATATTATCTTTAAATCCAATATCAAGTTCCCTTCAAATTAATATAGCTATTGGCTTTTTATTTTTTAGTATAGGTTGTTTTATTATTCCCAAATACTTTTTTAATGATTTAAAAATGGGAAAAACCTCCCCAATAAGTAGCTGGAAAGAAAAAATAATTAGTTTTAATTCAAAGGACATATATGCATTTGGTTTTTGTTTAATATTAATTAGTCTAGTTTTTTTTGTACTTAGTGTAGTTAGTGTAGGAGGATTACCTCTTTTAAAGCCATCCTTAAGATATTCTCTAAAACCTCTTTTTACAATGCCTGTTTTTTTAATAATACCAGGTGTTGCATTAATTGGAGCTTATGTAATAGATGAATTTAAAAATATAAAAATAAGTCGTTCACAAGCTAGATTTAGAATTATGACACTAGTGGCTATTTCTTCGGCAATTTTACTTTCATTAGGATATAGGACACATATAATAGCTGTATTATTGATAATGGTAATTATTAGTTATTATGGAAAAGTTTTAGCTATTTGGGAAGTTATATTAGCTATTTTGCTATCTGTAGGACTAATTGTAGGAATTGGATACTATAGATCACTTAGTGAGCTAGCAATAACCTCTAATTTAAGCCCAATTTACACATTACAATCACGAGCAGACTTTACATTACATGTATTAGACCTTTTAAATTACATTTCCACCCCATTTGGACTTACTCATGGCTCATTAACATTGAGTTCACTCCCTGGAAGCGAATTAGGGCCAAGATCTACAATAGGGCAATTGATAGCTTGGAGAAGCGAAGTTACAGTTACTCCTACTTTAATTGGGCCAATGCTAGTTGATTTTGGTGTGATAGGAGTAGGCGGAGGAATGGGTTTAATTGGATTTATACTAGGAGTAGGATATAAAATTCTTCAAAAAACTAATGACCCTACATATATTGCTATTTATAGCATATTATTATCATACACTCTTTTAGGAGTGGAAACAGGGATATTAGATATTACGGTTATTATTTACTTTATTCTAGCACTTATAATCTATGTAGGGAGCATTTATAAAAGTTTTAAGTTTAATAAAAATACAAATAGGTAACATTGATATAATATCCTCCAAAAAGCTAAATAAAAAACAATTAGTGATAAAATGAGTATATATAATATAAACAGTTATTAGCTAATAAAATATATGGAAAAAGAATATGGAAAAGACTAGGGAAGAATTAAAGAATATTGAAAAGGAGATAAAGTAAAAATAAAGTAATAAAATATAAACTAGGGAGTAGAAAGTAAAAAATAGGAAGTAAAAAATAAAAAAGTACAGAATAATAATGAATTAAATCAATATTATCTCTATTAAATCTTTTTATAAGTTTTCATTGCTTCTTCTAATTCTTCAATCAGTACATCATCATTTTTGAGTTCTTGTAAATCTTCAATAGAGAAAAGATTTAAAACATTGTCCTTGCATGCTGCAACACAAGCAGGAATAATATTATCAGAATCTAAGCAAAGTGTACATTTTTCAGCAGATTTTTTCTCTTTATCAATAGCTACTACACCAACTGGACAAGATATCATGCAAAGGCGACATAATATACAGTTATCTTCATTGACTTTTAAAACACCATCAATTTCTTCAATAGCATCAACAGGACAAATTCTACGACATGGTGCTTTTTCAACATGACACTGCATACAGAAAATAGGAATTGAACTAGTTTTACGAGCTCTTGATACACCATATTCTTTTTTACAGGCATTTATACAGTCTTCACATTCACTACACATTTGTGGATCTGTAACCATTAAGGTTTTCATATAATCACCAGAAAATAATAATAATAATAGAATAATAATATAATAGTATAATAATATTTAATAGTTATAAATAATGTATTAATTAATTTAAACTATTAAAGTTTCTCATCAATAAAATCAGGAAGTGCTGAGGAATCTCTTGGGCCAACAATTACATCCCAACCAGTTTCATCTTCGATTTCACCACTTAGTGATGCAGCTAACCCTGGAACAACTAAAGTTCTTGTTTTAACTTTATCTTCAATTCCAGAATCTTTAATTAAGTCTGCAACAGATTTACCATGGAATTGACCACCTGCAATAGCTACATCAACTGCTTTACCAACAGTGTCTAAAACTAATAAGTAGCAAGTAGCTTCACCAGATTTAAGATCTCCTTCAACAGTATAATAAGTTAATGCAAAGTTAGTTGTTATTAAAACTGGTGAATTTTCATTAACATCCCCAAATTCATAAATCCCCTCATCAACTGCTTGAGGTTTACGTGGATCAGTATATAAACTTTGCCTAAGTGTTAAAACTGGAATAAGTTCCCAAATATCAGTTCCTTGTAAAATTAATACATCAGCATATTTATTAATTAATGTTGCAGCAATTGTAGCTTCTTTAATAGATAAATCAACATCATCTTCATTAGAGTTAAGACGTATCAATGCAGGAATTCCTAAAATAGGGAATCTGAAATCATCATCTCTTTCTTCAATAGCTAAACGCCTAATCATTACAAAGTTATCTAAAGTATCACCAATAGCATCACCAGTTAAAGTACCAGGGTCTAAAACAATATCAGTTAATCCTTTAGAGCGTAAATTAAATGAAAGCTCTTTCATTTTCTCTAAGTCACCAGGAGAGAAAATAGTAATAGGGCATTGGTATTCAATAGCTAAATCACTCATCTCACTCCAGTTATTTTCAGTAGCAGCATAAATAAGAGGATTTTCACCTTTAAGCTCTTCAAGAGCTGATTTCATAGCTACTGGATCAAATGTACATAAAAATACTGGATATTCTACAGATTTAAGTTTTTTAGCTGCTGCTGCAAATTTTTCTGCATCCCCTGATTTATTACGAAGTGCAATTGCATTAAGCTTTAAAAGTTCACCAGTTCTTTCAAATTCACTAGCTATAATCTTAGCTACTTTTTCATCAAATTCCTTTTCTGGTAAATCATCAGCTAAATCAATAGCTAAAGCAGTTTGATTATAATAAGTTAATTCATATCTATAGAGAACCTCGTCCCCACCAATAATAATTTCTTTTTCACCTGTACCAATTTTAACTTCTTTAACAGCAGGAGCTAGTAAATTATCAAGCTCTTTAAACTGTTTTTCAGTTAGTTCTGTACAGAGTTCTATTGAAGCTTCCTTTTCTGATAGTTTTGTAGCAAAAGCCATACATGATGCTTCCCCACAGTCCCCACAGTTTGTTTGTGGAAGCAATTTATAAACATCCATTGCAGTAACCATAATTAAACCCCATTAATATTTAATCGTAATAATACTTAATATTTAACATCTTTAAAATATTTAATAATTATTAATTTAAGACAAATCTAAAAATACAAGCAAAGTATTAAACATTTAACCTAATTCACTAATCCAGTTTTCAATTTCGCCCATATTATCCATATCACTAGTTAAATAGTCTTTTGTGAATGTTTCACCAATTTCTCTAAGCATTTTAACAGAACTTGGGTGTAACATCATAAAAATATCTACACCATTTAACATAAGAGTTAAACCAGTCATAATCTCCCAAAGAGGTCCTCTGTAATCAGTTGGTCCCCATTCATCTTTTTTCATCCAAGCTTCTCTTGAACCCCAAGCATTAGTAGTACCTGAAGACATAGGCATTTGAAGATCTTTATCTCCTTTAAGGCCACCTAAACGAGTTCTAGTCATTACATCAATAGAGAATTCAATACCATACCCTAAAGCACAAGTTGTTGGATCCATAACAATATCTTCTTGAGTTAAACCTTCTTTCATAAGATATTTGTTAAGGGTTTTTTGCATATTAACATCAGTAATAGCCCATGATAAAACAGCATGACCATAATCAACAGCAGCTTTAGCTACTTTTTTATAATCTAAATCCATATTAGCAGATGCAAGGAGACAACGTTCACCTTCAGCTACTTCTGCAGCTTTTTCTAAAACAATAGGATCTTTTATTGGATCACCAGAAGCCCCAATAACTAGTGGGACATCTACAGCTTGCAAAACTTCTTCAACTGCTAATGCACCCTCTCTAGGTGATTTATCCATAACCTTAGGCCCAGTACCAATTAAATGCATAGTTACCATATTTGCACCATAATCTTTAACTGCTTTTTTAGCCCATTCACCAGGAGATTCCATTACATCTTCAAAATGCTCACGAATAGGTCTAGGAAGACCTGGCATTGGAATATCAAATACATCAAAAGTTACAACAGGAGCATTTGGCTGTGGTTCTTCAAAACGATATAGTGCCTCTTGACCACCTAAGTAAACTGGTTTTCTTGAACCATCCCCTAATTGAACTTGGGCAATTTTGCCAGGGTATTCTTTAATAGGTGGTTTAAATTCACCTGCTTTTAATAATTGTTTTTCAATTGTCTTTTGTTTTGCAATTGTTTGTTGAACTGTTTGTTGAACCATTGTTGGAATAAATAGTTCTAGTTCTTCAACATCCATCCTAAATTCAGATAATTCAATTGAATCTGTATTTTCTAATAGCTTTAGAAGCTGATTCATACTATTCATAAAACCACATCCACTAATAATATAATAATCCTTTAATTTAAATAACAATCATACAAATCTAGATATTAAAACTCTATAGTTAGTATATTTTATAATATTTATAATGGTTATAAAGTTTATAATACAATTTACTATAGTATAATTTACAATTTCATAATATTAATATTGAGAAATTATTTTATCAACCATTTCACTAATAGTTAATACTATTTCAGCATCATCAGGAAGGTTATAAAGAGCTTTTCCTTCTAAATCATACTTCGTTATTAATTCATCATCATTAATAGTTCCTAATAATTCTAAGTGAGTTTTTTTTGCTTTTTCAAGGATATTTTTTTTGTTATTTTCCTTGATTCTATTTATTACTAAATAAAGTTGTTTAAAACTTATTTCTAGTTCTTTAGCTAAATCACCAATTCTTTCTGCTGTTAAAAGACCTCTAGAAGAAGTATCAGATATAACTATCATACAATCAACATTTTGAGTGGTTCTACGGCTTAAATGCTCTAAACCTGCTTCGGTATCAATTACAATATAATCATAGTTTGAGGATATGTTTTCTATAATCTTACGAAGCATAGTATTAACAGCACAGTAACAACCACTACCTTCTGGACGACCCATCATTAAAAGGTCAAAATCTTGAGTTTCAATCATTGATTCCATTATTTTATAGTCTAATATATCCCATTTATTAGTTCCAGGAGAAATATTGCCTGCTGCAGTATCTTTTTTTAGTTGTTCCCTAACATCACCAACACTGCTATCTACATTAATACCTAGAGTGTCGGGCATATTAGAATCTGCATCTGCATCAATAACAAGAAGATTTTTCCCAGTTTTAGCTAGTATTTTAACTAAAATAGAAGAAAACATAGTTTTTCCAGTTCCACCTTTTCCACTTACAGCAATTATCAATATATCACACCAAATGACTTTAATATAGATTTTAATAGAATTTTTAACTATAGTAATAATAATAGTAATAATGATAATAATAATGATAGTAATAATAATGTTAATAGCAATGGTAGTAATAATAGTAATAGTTAGTTTAATTATAATAGATGAATTAATAACATTAAATACACTAATACAACTAAAATATAATAACTAAAACTATTTCTTTTTAATGATGACCTTTTCAGCATAAATTTTAGCGTTTTTAAGAACTATCCTAACTCCACCAGCAGCAGGCATAGATAATTCGGGACTAGTCATAAATGGAACACCTTGACCAAATTCAGAATCCATATCTGAAGAATCATCTGAAGATATTTCAGGCTCATCAACTTTATCTTCAGTTAGGAGAGTTCTTTCAAGAATAGGGTGATTTTTTTCAGTTAAAAACTTTTTAATATCCGCTATTGAAGAAACATCTTCTTCAGTTGGTATTTTATCTGCAATATCCTTTGGAATAAATTCTTTTAAAGAGTCTTTAATTTCTTTAGGCATCCAAATAATTCGCTCATATCCACCATCAGCTTGTAAAAACTTAGGAGAACGCATATATTCTAAACAAAGACCTGTAAAACCTTCAACTTGTTTTCCACCAGAACATTGTCCTGCCATAGCTGAAAATGGAATACCTAAAGGAGTTTCACCTTTGAAATCCCTATCGACAATACCAATTCCATCTAATTCTGGAATATAGAATGCTACTCCTTCAAAGCACCCACAAGAAGTATGAGGATACTCAAACACACTGTGTAAATATACAGTGTCAGTTTCACCTTGACTTTTTTCTAATATAGCCTTATTAACATTAGAATATTCACCTTTAATTTCATCTAAAACTTCACCTTTTTCAATTTCAAAAATTGCACCATCAGGATCCATTTTAGCTGCCGCTCTACAATCAAACCAGTTAATAGCACCACAAAGTGCAGTCCTATCTGGAGTTACAACACACATATGTGCTGGAGCAAATGATTGACACATTAAACAGCCATAGAATACATCTACATCTTCATCTGAAAGCTCTCTTGCTTTTGCATCCCTCTGTTTGTAAACATCTTCTGCTTTAGATACAAATTCTTTAACATCATCTTCTTTTGTCAATATTGTAATGGAAATAGCTTCAATAATTGGGAACTCTTCTTTAAATAAAATTCCTAATGCCTGAGCTAAGTTCTCTAATTTAAAACCAGCTTCAAGAGCTTCTGTACTTACACGACACCAAATTTGATCTCTTTGATTTAAATGCATAAAACCTTGAACATAATTACAAAGCTCATGAGTTCTTCTTTCAATAACTCCTTCAAGCTCATTTTCAAGCTTTTCGCCTTTGATTTTAATTTTTATAGCAAAAGGGTAAATTTCACCTTTACTCATATCAACTAATTCAGGACCAATTACTTTAAAACTGTCCCCATCAAGAGAATCGACAACTTGAACAAGTTCAGCTCCACTAGATTTAGGACCAGCCAATTCAACAAACATATTTGCTGCTCTTATCCTTTCTCCTTCATACATAGGACCTACTTCAACAGGAATATCCTCAAACATTTAATTCCTCCATGATTATATTTCTTTTATATTAATGAGCATTAAATTAATTATTATTGTTATTATAGGTTATTATATATTATTATCAATATTAGATATTAGTAACATAGTATTGGTAATATTATTATCAATATATTATTTAATTGCAATTAACAGCAATATCCTTAGATATTTATTTCATTTTATCTAAATAACTTTGCCATTCATTATCATTCATATTAGGGAAAGATGCATCTGCATTAGAATGGAAAAATTTACATATTGTAAGTGTTTTAAGATGTGGTGCAAAGTGCTTTAAGGTTGAAAGACCTTGAGAAGCAATATAATAAATACACCCAACAAACATTACAAAATCATGTTGACCTTCACCATTAACTCCTTTCCAATCAGGGTCTTTAAGTAAATTAGTAATTTCTACAATTCCATAAGCAGTAGTATCTATTTCTCTTTCATGAAATGCCTTAAAAGCATCTGCTGTTGTTACAATAGGCAAATCCCACTTTTTAGCTATTTCAATTGTATTAGTTAATAATGGTTCATCTTTAGCATAAGGACCAATAACAAACAGTGGTCTTTTAGCTTTTTTAAGCATTAATGTAGCAGTTTCTGGTGTGGCCAATAAAGCTTGAGTTGGGCCAGCTATAACCGTAGGTTGCCACGGAGTTACACGCTCATTCATTAAATCACCTAATTTTATTATTGAATTATTAAAATTATTGAATTATAATTAATATTAAGTTATGATTATTTAATTATAATTCTAATTATTATTTTTATTCATATTATTAGTGCTATTTATTTATTAGTACTATTTTTCATCGGGAAAATCCAAAATAGATGGTTCCATTGGGATTTCACGAGGTTTCCAGTTATGTTCTTCTAACATAGCTAAAACTTCATTTTTGTATGTAATTGGAATATCCTTTTTATTTCTAATAAATTTATAGACATCATTTGGAATAATTCCAAAATACTTCTTATGCAAATCCATATAGTGATTAAGTTTAATTTGACGCCCTTTAACATTATCAGTAGGTCTTAAACACAATTTAGCTAAAGCTACAGTAGCTTCACCCCTTGTTTCAGCAGCATATAAAAGATGCTCAGGAGCAGGTTCACTATCAATGACTTTTCCAGTACGCATATCATTTACTTTCCAGTCATCAGGCCTATCAGCACGCCCTAATAATAAACGTCTGTATTTAGTACCATGAGGGCCAACAACAACAGGAATACCCCACCTATTAACACCAGTAGCAATTGCAGCCGCTTTTTGCGAATATGGACCCCATGCCATACCACAAGCACCTACACGATTAAGAATATAATCTGCAATGACTTCAAAGTTTCCTTCTAATGGTTTTTTAGCAAAAATATTAGCAATTTTAATAGCTACTCCAGGAATATGGGCATTTGAAACACAAGATCCCATATTTACAAGACCCCTAGCATCAAATTCTCCACTATATTTCTCATAGAGAGTTTTACCATCTTCATCTTTATATTCCCCAATAGACATAGCTCCGCAACCAGTAGTAACAACTATATAATTACGCTCTAAGAACTCTTTAGCCATTAAAGCTACTTCTTCAGAACCATTAGGATAATTAGTACAACCTACAAAAGCAATAACTCCCGGAATATCACCTAAAACAATAGGAGCTCCAACACGTCTAACTTCAACATCCTGAACAGGCCCTCTTCCAGCACGAACATTGAATCTTTCTTTTTTGAGGTTAGATTCACCAATTCTAGCCATTAAATCAATAATAGGAATATTTTCAGGGCATTCTTGTTCACATCTTCCACAGGAGTAACAAACATCTTGATAATAAAGTTTTTCTATTTTATCCCAGTCTCCTTTACCTGCTGAGGATATTGCATCCATAATTGGAATGCTATTTGGACAAACTCTTACACACCAACCACATTCAGTACAATTTGATGCTTCTTTAGAGAGTTCATCTTTATTAGGAAGTCCTTTATAAGGTTTTCTCTTAGGATATAATGCAATAGCTAATTTAGTAGCTACTTCCCCCACTTTATCCATATCTAAAATTAAAGCACCAGAAATACGTTTAGATAGAATATCTGATATAATATCCTCTGCATCATCATTAGTTCTATCATCTAGCCCCAGACACATTTTATCTGTAGTAGCTATTACCACAGTATCCGTTTTTTGAGCTTCTTCTAAAACATCAGATCTAATACACTGTTCATCTACAACAATAACATCAGCTACACCACTTCTAAAGAATTTAAGCTGTTTAGAAATAGGTCCAACAATTTTAGCCCTATCTTCATATCTAGTAATATCAATAGAAGCACAACAGATACCGCAAAGCTCTATATCTTCCATTAAATCGTTATCTTCCAAATAATCAACAATTCCTGCACCCGGAGCTATATTATGACCAATTGTTAAAATAACTGGTTTTTCACGGTCAATTGTACCTACACCAAGTTCTATAAGTGATGTGTCAGCATCCCCTTTTGGAAGGTCTAAAGCTGCAATTTGTGCAATATCTCCAATTTCCTTACCTATATTATCCATTAATCCTGCATGGAATGCTTTTGATTCGAAGTCTAAGTGATTACCTTCCTGACCAGTATGACAAGCAGAAAGTAAGTGAAGATTCTGTTCTTCCATATAAGACATAGCTTTTCGAAGATCACCTAAAACTTTTGGCCTGTAACCCATTAGAGTCCTAATAATTGGAGCTTCAATATCAATATTATTTCCAAATTCCATTGGGAAATCTGCACCAAATTTTTTAATTAAATGTTCAAGAAGGTGTCTTGCATGGCCTGAATGAGCGGCAGCACCAATACAACAAGTAAGAAGAACAAATCTAGCTTGTTGTGCTTCTGCATCAATTCCACATGCACCTTTTTTACCAAGAAGATCACATTTTCCAAAAGTACATAAGCAGCACATATCACAAAATGGAGCATAAAATGGACCATATCTCTTAAGTAATTTCATATCCCATGATCTCAAGTCAGTTACAGAAGGTTCAGGAGTAGGACCCATCTCTATCTCTTCACCACTATTACCAACAATACTACCCGTAGAATCTTTAATAATCTCCCCAATAGAGATATCTATCTTTTTTGAATCCCAAAAGTTATCATTTAATTTTTTAGCTTTATTTGAAGGCGGAGCCATATTTTATCACCAATCCCATAAATAATTATTAAAAAAATCTTAAGTTTAAATATTTAAGTCTAATCTTTAAGCCTAAATCTAGTAAAATATAAATAAACTATGTAATAATTTATAATGATTTATAATGATGTTTTATTAGTTTTTGAAAGTATATATATATTTTGGTATTAATCTATTGATAGTATCACAATTTAATAAAACAAAATTATTATTGGATAGGAATTATGTTTATGAATAATAATGAATATGAACGCAAAATTAGCTAAAATAGTCATTCTTGATACTATGTTATTACATAATAATTGCGTCACTTAATCAATTCAATGATTATTGACATTAAAATTATAACATTTCAAAAATATCCAATAAAATCATTATTTTAAGAAATAAAGGAGCTTAATTAAAATAATATACTAATGTTCCATTAAATTACTATTAAACATTATGATACAATAAATATGCATGAGCAATGACTTATATTCAAAAATAAATAATAAAGGAAAATAAATAATTCAGACTGAAAGTTTTAAAGTTGATAGCATTAATATTTTTCAAGGATTTTCTCTAAAAAAGCTTTTTCAGATTATAAATTGATTTCTACCATTATACAAAGTTTTATAGCCAAAGTTAAGTGCAAAGAATACTGATAATACTGTTGAAGCACATATTGAAATCATAATAGCTATTTGATACATTATCGAAGTCATTGGAAGTGTTCCAGAAAGTATTTGACCTGTCATTGTTCCTGGAAGGAAAACTATTCCCATTCCCATCATAGAATTCAATGTTGGAACTAATGCAGTCTCAATAGCATTATTTACAAATGGTGATAATATTTTCTTCGGACTAGCTCCCAAATTAGTCAATGATTCTATTTTTACTTTCTGCTGAACTATATTTTCACCAAATACTTTTAAAGCTAAATTCAGCCCAGTCATTGAATTTCCTATTACCATTCCCCCAATAGGAATTGTATATTGTGGATTAAATATATTAACTCCAACTATAACCATTATAAAGAAAACTAATATAAAAATCCCATTTAATCCTAATGATAATGCTATTACTACTTTAAAATTTTTATTCAGCTGAGGATTTTTATGCAATATATGGTTTATTGCGAATATTATCATAACAGCTATGTAAGCTACTGTAAATATAGGATGAGGATTTTCAAATATATAAGTCATTACCAGTCCAGCTAAAATCAGCTGAATAGTCATTCTAATACTTGAAACTAATAATAGCTTTGTTTGGTCTATTTTTGACTTTTTTAATATAATTAATGCTATGATTAATAGTAAATAAACTAAGCTAAATTGTATTATATTTAATTCAACTGCTCCAGCCATTCATAACCCCATTTCCACTAACACTTTACTTAATTCTAATTATTTCGTCTGCAAACTTATTAATAATATCATTATCATGACTAACAATGACAATAGTAATATTTTTACTTTTTCCAAATTCAATAATATTCTCAATCAGGTTATACTTATTTTCTTTATCTAATGCAGATGTAGGTTCATCAAGTAACAGAATTTTAGGAATAAATGACAGATAAATAGCAGTATAAACTCTTTGTTTTTCTCCACCAGACATTTTACTACAATAAGTATCTAATGGAAAATCAATTGAGCAAATATCTAAAAATGATTTAATAGAATCATCACTAATTAATTCCTCTTCCATATAATCATAGAACTCTTTAAAATTCTCTTTTATACTTTTATCAAATAGAAAAACCTCTTGGCTAATTAATGAAACTTCTTTTCTAAGTTTTATAATATCAATATCATTAATATTTGTACTGTTGTAGTAAATTTCCCCATTATTTGGAATCAATGTCCCATTAAATAGCTTTAATAAGCTAGTTTTACCAGTTCCACTTTTTCCAACAATAAATGTACAGATATTTCTAGTTATTTTAATATTATCATAGTTAATATCATTATTAAAAATGAGATTTTTAGTTTCAAAAATAGGATTTGTAACAACAGTATTCAATTCATTCACCTTAAGTAATTAATATCCATTAGATTATAAATATATGTACCAATAACAATTTAAACTTACTTATCATCCAAATAATCAATTAAATAGCTTCGTGCCTCACCAATTGTAAGAGGATAACCATTATCAAATTTTAAAACCTTTTCTTTTTCTAAAATCTCCATTAAATGGGCTATACGCGGTAATCTAAGATTAGCATTCCTAATTGTTTGAACATCAGCAAAAATTTCATGAGGATTTCCTTTTTTAATTATTTTCCCATTTCCAATAATATAAATGGTATTAGCATATAATGGAACAAGATCCACATCATGAGTAGATATTATAATAGTTATTCCTTCTTTATTAAGCTGATAAAGCAACTTTAATATTTTAGATGCTCCTTTAGGATCAAGTCCTGAAGTTGGCTCATCCAAAATCATTATTTTAGGATTCATTGCAAGAATTCCAGCTATTGCAATTCTTTTCTTCTGACCTCCACTTAAATGATGGGGAGGTTTATTTTCAAAACCACCCATCCCTACTTTTTTAAGTGAGTCAGTGACTCTTTTTTCAGTTTCTTCTTGAGATAATCCCAAATTAAGTGGTCCAAAAGCAATATCTTCTTCAACAGTAGGAGCAAAAAGTTGGTCATCTGGATTTTGAAAAACAATCCCTACTTTTTGGCGAATTTTCATCAATCCATTTTTATTATAAACTATATCCTCATTTTCAACCTTGATTTTACCTTCACAAGGTTCGAAAATTCCATTAAAATGTAAAAAAAGTGTTGATTTTCCTGCTCCATTAGATCCTAGAAGAGCTACAATTTCACCTTTTTCAGCTGAAAAATTAACATTTTTGAGTACTTCAGTTCCATCGGGATATGTATAACTTATATCAATCGCTTCTATGTTATTCATGACATCACCGGATAAAATAAAAATTAATTTATATAAATATAAGACATTGAAAATTTAAATAATGATTTTTATTAAAATCATTTATTTCTTAAAATTAAGGATTGAATATATGAATATATGAAATAATTTTTTCAATTTTATGAATTTTAATGTCGAGAACTATAACTATGAAAATTAGTTAAATAATATTATATATCAATTTTTATATTTCGAAGATTTATAAACTGGTAATTTGCTGTCATATCCTCTTGAATCTAAAGATATTTGAAGTTGATCGCTTTTATCTAATGATTTGAAAAAAAGATTAGAAATTAATAGTCCTAATGATCTATAAGAGTTTTTAATACCCATATATCCTAATCTTGTTTTTTGAGCATTACTCATAATATCTACTTGGTTTAAAAAAATAAAAATTGTATTATACATTAACAAAGCTATTTCAATAATAATACTAGGTATTTTAATAAGACCTAAAGTATTTAATATTTCAGATATTGGGGTTGTTAAAGATAAAAGTCCTAAGCAAGAAAAAGAAGCTATAACCCTAAAAAAGGTTCGTAATCCTAAATCAAAAGCATCTTCCCTAATAACAATACCTGCTATTCCAAAATCAAATATAATAGCCCCATTTCCAAAGAAAAGCACTAAAAAAACACAGGTTATAATAGAAAAAATGAGGGGAATTGATAAGAATTTCAAATAAAACCTATAAGGAACCTTAGCTATCAAAATTAAAACAATCATAATAACTATAGTTATTAAAATAGAAATGATTGGCTCATTAGCTATTAATACCATAATCATTAGAATAGTTGAAATAATAATTTTAATAAAAGGATTTACAGTACTAAATCTATTATTATGTGCAATATAATCAATTCCCACATTTATATTCATATTTCTACCCTACATTCATATTTATTATATTACAATTTAATCTTCAATTCGTCTGTACTTAGCTTGAGCTCGCCAGTATCCGAAAAAATACCCAATAATAATTGCACCAATTGCGGCTTGTGTTGAAAAAAGTAAACTTGCTATTTCCCCACTTGGAGGTTCCCACAATGGTGAATACCAAGGTTCGTAACCAGTTGATTCAATCCAATCTCCAGCTTGATCATCAGCTCCTCCAAAATAACCTTCATCTTCCCCTAATCCCTGATACATTATTAAGGGAGTAACAGCTATAATAATTACCAGTACAAATAAGATTATATTTCGATTTAAAGTATTCATTATATCAAATCCTAAGTATCTATTTTTAACTATGTCTATTTACATATTATAATATTTAATAAATTCAATCATTAACAATACTTTTATTAATGTTATTTTCTTTGAAAATATTGAATTTTTTAAGTAAGCCTGGTTTTAGTTTCCAAAGCCCATCCCAAATAATAATTGTTAATAATCCTTCAGCTATAGCTAATGGTATTTGGGTTAATGCAAATATTCCTAAAAAGCTTATAAGAGCAGATGAAAATGTTGGTTGTGGGAAAGCCATTGCAAGTTGAAATGCCGTTGTAACATATGTTAAAAGGTTAGCTAAGAATGCTGCAAAGAATATAGCTATTGAAGATCCTATTTTAAATTTTAAACAAGTTTTATAAACTAAAAAAGCTACTAATGGACCTATAATCCCCATAGAAAATATATTAGCTCCTAATGTTGTGAGCCCTCCATGAGCAAGTAATATTGATTGGAATAATAAAACAATGGTTGCAAGAACAGTAGCTACTGCAGGACCAAAAATTACAGCCCCAAGGCCATTGCCTGTAGGATGAGAACAACTTCCCGTTACAGAGGGTATTTTCAAGGACGAAAGCACAAACATAAAAGCCCCACTAACAGCAAGCAAAGATTTAGACTCGGGAGTATCTTCACTTATTTTCTTGATTTTTATAATTCCATAAATAATAACTGGTATCGATACTGCATACCAAAAAATACACCAATATAATGGTAAAAACCCTTCCATAATATGCATTCAAGTCCCTCCAAATTAAATGTTATATGCCTTAAAAATTTCATATGAATAATACATAATTCAAATGAACTTTAGTATTAATAAAGTTAACTTGATTAATTATAAATTATTTTAACTACTATATAAATGTTAGTATTTTTTCAAGTCAAGTTTATATAAATCAAGTTAACTTTAATAAGCAAATTAAAGATTTAATTTTTCCAATTTTTGGATAGGAAAATAAATGAGTTAAATCATCCATGACATGCTAAACACAAAAATAATAATGTATTATTTAAGAATAATGATGTTTTAGCTTTTATTAGTCAATAATACCCTGTTTACTATTTTAACAAGGAAATTAACATAGAAAATAATCAAACAAACAATGAAATCATAGCAAAAATATCTAGATAACCTAACACACCAGTAGAAATAAACGCAATAGCACAAATAGCTGTGATAATAATAGTGCCAATGACATTAGTTTCAAAGGTAATAATACTATCACTAATTAAAAGTAATATAATTAAATGTTTTATTATTATAAGTAATACAAAACTAGAAAAAATAAAGGTCCAAGTAATACAAACAAAAGGTTTATAAGTACTAATGATTAAAGAAATAGTAGTGAAAAAGCTTTAATTGAAAATAAAGTTAGTTTAAGTTCTATTATAAAGCATTAAACACTAAAATACATAGCACCAGTAATACTTAGTATATAAATAAAATTTTAAAAAGTAATACTTTTTTCATTAAAAATTTTTATTAAAATAAATAATAGCAACATAAAAATAAAAACTAATGCTAGTATCTTAACTAAAAATAAAAACTAATACTACTATCTTAACTAAAAATAAAAACTAAAAAATAATAAGGAGCAGAAATAATGCATATACCTGACGGATTTATACCACTTTGGCAATGTGCTATTTATTATATAATTATAATAATAGTAGGTTATTTTGCTATAAGATGGGCTAGAGAAAATTTAGATGAAAGAAAAATACCACTTCTCGCAGTTTTAGCTGCAGGAATATTTGCTATTCAAGCACTTAATATTCCCATACCATGGGGAACAAGTGGGCATATGGTTGGAGCCGCATTAGTAGCTATTCTGCTTGGAAGTCCTTTTGCAGGATTTTTAGTTTTAGCTATTGTACTTATAATACAAGGTCTTCTTGCAGGAGACGGTGGAATGACCGCACTTGGAGCAAACATATTTAATATGGGAGTAATAGGAAGTTGGGTTGGTTTCTATGGATTTAAAGCTTTAAAACCAGCTATTAAAGAAATTCCTGCAGTATTTGTAGCGGCATTCCTTTCACTAGTCGTGATGTCAATAGTTTGTGCTGTAGAATTGTGGCTAGCTGGAACATTCCCATTAGCTGTAGGATTAGCATATATGGGACTATATCATATTGTGATTGGATTAATAGGAGAAGGATTAATAACTGCAATTGTATATAGTTCTATATTAAAAATAAGACCTGATATGGTTGCAAAAATAGTATAATTAAAATTAATAATAATATAATTAGTGATTAATATGGAAAGTAATAATAAAAAACTTATTATAATTGGAATAGCAATAGCTATTATAATAGGGGTTGCAGCACCATTTATAGCCTCTAGTAACCCTGATGGTCTTGAAAGTGCTGCTGAAAAAATTATGTACCCTCATGTAAGTGATGAAGCAGTTTTTGAGTCTCCTTTCCCTGATTACAGTATTCCTGAATTGGGAGAAGGTGGTATTTCTGGAGTTATACCTATTTTAGTTGGAATAATAGCAGTATTTGCTATTGCTTATGGGTTAGGAATAGTTTTAAAGAAAAAAAGTGAATAATTTAAGACCATCCCTCCAAAAAACAAAAAAACATTTTGCAAATAGAAATAATCTAGAAGGACAATAAAATGAGTTTTGCAACAAATACAGCATATAAAATAGAAAAAGAAGCTATGAAAGATAGTGTTCTACATAGGTTAGATGGTAGAATCAAACTTATTATAGCTTTAGCTATTATAATATTTGCAGTTTCTACAGAGAATACTACTACATTACTATTTATTGAAATATACTTATTAATATTAGTCCTAATATCTAGAATTTCTATTGGCTACTTTTTTAAAAGAATACTGCTAATTTTACCTTTTGGAGGTTTTATGGCAGTATTACAACCTTTTTTTATACCTGGAACAGTACTTTATACATTGCCTCTTGGAATAACCATAACAGAACAAGGAATAATATTTGGTTTTTTACTTATTAGTAGATTATTTGTTTGTCTTACATCAATTGTACTATTATCATCCATTAGCCCCATGGAAAATATTGTTAATTCAATGCGAAAATTAGGTTTTCCTAAAGAAATGGCAATGATAATGAATATGACAATTAGATACTTGTTTGTTTTCTTTGATGTTCTAGCAAATCTTAGAAAATCTCAAAAATCAAGAGGTTTTGATATTTGGAATAAAGAAACTGCTTATTTATGGAGATTAAAGCAAATTGGTTATAGTGTAGCTATGATATTTCTAAAAGCATTTGAACAAGGTGAAAGGGTTTATTTAAGTATGCTAAGTAGATCTTATAGTGGTGAAGCTACTGAATATCAAAAAATAGAGCAAATAAAAACAAATGATTATATTTTATTAACTCTAACAATCAGTATCCTATTAATACTCCAAATCAACTATTTTTTCAAAATCTTCTAGATAATATAAAATTTTGGGATAGCTCCAATCATTTCAATATTATTTTTTATCAAGATTAATTCAAAAGTTTAAGTTTGAGTTTGTCTCTAATTCGTATTTTTAAAAATTTTCATGAAATTAATCTTCATATAAATTCTTTAAATATTTTAATAAAAATTCATTATTTCATAAAATTAACAACTAACAAATTTACAGTCTCCAATTGATTAGGTGGTAATATACCAGTAGCTGTTATTATGAACTGCTATTTTTAGTTTTTTCTTTAATTTTAATTCTGCTTAGAATTATTGTCATGTTCTTAGTGAACTAAAAGTTTTTGTACGATATAGAGTGGCTACACTTCATAATACTAAAACCACACAAAATAGTGCAAAAATTGCGAAAATAAAAAATAAAATAGTCCCTATACCATAACCAGCTGCTTTTCCTACTCCTTTCGCGACATCAGTTGCAATTAATTTTTTTTCCCAATTTAATTGTTTATAATTTATAAATTTTTTGTTTTCAGGTATAAAATTTCCACAACTATCACAAATCACACCATTATCCCTAAAATAAACATAAAGATTTACATTTTTATTTTCAATTTCACATTTAGGACATGTTAATGTTGATTTATTATATTTTTTTTCAATAGTATTATCACAACTATAACACACAAAACTTTCCACATCATTATTTATCTCATTATTTGCTCCACAATATGGACATCCTACTATTAATTTTCCTTCAGCAGACAAAGTTTTATTTTCAATATGATTTAATTTTTTATTTTCATCTTTTATATCATTATTGATATGTTTTGGGTCAATATGTACAAAATTTCCACAATTATGGCAATTACAACCTTTATTTTTAAAATAACTAAAATTATTTTCAATTGCACCTTCGGTTCCACATTCTGGGCATGTTACCATTAATTTACCAATTTGTTTATCAATAATTTTATTACAATTCTGGCATGTAAAGCTTATTGCATCATCTTTTATCTCATTTTCTGTTCCACATTCTGGACATTTAACAAACATTTTTAACACCTAATTATAATATAATACCCTACCATGCCAACACCATAAGATACAATGTCCCACCAATCAAATACACTTGGTGATATATTAACAATAGGTCGTATAAATTCACTTAATATTGAAACAATAACCCATAATATTGCACCATATTTAAATTTTATTTGTTTGCCGAACATTATTGAATATAAACTCAATAATAAAGGAATTGTAAGTAAATCATTTCCATAAGAGGAAATAAATTCCACAGAATATAAAATATATTTATTTATAAAACATAATGTTATTGTTGAAATAAGTATAGGGTATTGTATTTTTTTATTCAATTTAGTTATTATCCCCTATTATCTTATTTTGAGGCACAATATTACCCGAAATATCAATTAATTTACCTCCCCAATTAATATTTGCTTGGGTGGAATACATATAGGATTTACTTGATTGTTTTTAACACCATTTATATATAAATCAACCGTAACATAGTTTTTATTATTAGTTTGACCAATACCATAGTTTTTATTTAATTCAGTAATATATGAATACATAGCTATAAATTGAGTCCCTGAACTAACTTCATATTCTGCTTTTCCATCAATCATTTGAATATCTTGTTCAGCACCATAACTATAAACAGGATATCCAAGAAGTGCATAACTCTTTCCAAATTGAGATAAATTATATGTACCATTATTATTTTTTGTAATATTACTATATTCAACTAATTTTAAAACTCCTGTAACATTATCATCAGCTTGAACTTTAATAACCATTTTACCCTTTGGTGCAGAATCAATAGATGACATATTAATTCCATTTGTATTTCCATTTATTGAAATAGTTACAGCTACAAAACCAATAATTGCAACAATAATTATAACTATAATACCAATAATCGCTATTTGTTTATCTTCCATTTAATCACCTATAAATTTTTTCTGTTGTAAATACAACTTTACCAGTCCCATCTTTTACTATTGCTGAAACTTTATATGGTTCTGCATTTGCAACATCTAACATACCAAAAGTAACATCACCCGAAAAATATCCACTTAATGTGTAATTTTGATTTTCATCTATTAATTTTCCATTTTTATCAACTACTTTAATATCAACTGTATAACCCTCTAAACCTTCAAATTCTCCTTTGGTTAAATCAGTTTTACCACTAACAAATAATGACTCTCCAATTTTTTCAATTTCCAAATCATCTTTAAAAATATCAGAAACAACTTTTGTCACTAATCCTGTATTAGTATTGCTTTCAATAACAACCTGCTCGGATGCTTGATTCCCAGTTACTAATAAAGCTACAACACCTATACTTAAAATTGCTATTATCAATATTAATCCTACTAATATATATTTAAATTTTTTATCTTTTTCCATTTTATCATCCAGATTTTAATACATTTTATTTATTATTTATATTGAGGATATGACAAATAATTCTGATATCCATCATAATAACCTGCTTTATAGTTGTTATTTCCATAATAATAATCGTAAGAGCTATATTTAGATGATTTGCCTGCATAAGCGTCTTTTACTCCTGCTTTAAATCCATCGTCAAAAGTTCCTAATGAACTACTGCTTGATGAATCGCTACTGCTACTTGACGATGAAGTATTTGAAGAACTAGAACTGGAACTATAAGGTTCATACCCCTTTGGTTCTTCCATTAAATCCATATTTATATTAAATGTATAATTAGCCACTATATCTCCATCAGGATTTATTAATTCTATAACAACTTTACTCATATTTATTTTGGATTTTTTTTCAGACCTCACATCAAATGATTTTAAATGATCCTCTCTTGAATAAATTGTATCAGAATCTTCATCAACTACATTATTTTCAGAATCATAAAAAGATGCTTTCACATCATACTTCGAATACTCATCACCAAAAGTTCTGAGATTTTGTACTTCCCCATAAACCGTATATCCATATTCTATGTCATTAGGGTTATTCTTAGGATACACAGCACTTAATTTCTGCTTCACTTTAATAATTTTTTCAGGTCCCGATAAACTTGTAGATAAATCTGTATTATAAGTTATCGCTCCAATTATTGCAATTACTGCAATTGCTACTACTAATATTATAATCAGTTTATTGTCTTTTATTTTGTCATTCATTTAATCCACCTATTTTTTATTAATTCTCATTTACACCATACTGAATAAATTTTGAATGACATTAATTATAGTATCAAAAATACCAGTCCCTGCTTCGGCATTTTCAGCAACTGTTTCTGCAATTTTCTCTAAATGTTCTGTATCTTTCATTTTATCATCTCATCAATTGGGATTATAGTCATCATAACTTCCAGATTTAAATGCATCTTCTTTTCCTTGGTCATCTAGCTTATCATATTCGTTCATTTTTTCATTAGCATAATCTGATGAACTACTACTGGAATCAGTAGTTCCAATACACCCACTCACAAAAACAGTAGCTACTAGAATAACTACTACTAAACTTATCATTGCATATTTTTTATTCATTTATTCACCTACATTTAGTTATATTATTAACTTAAACTATTGAGTATCAATGAAGATAATTTGACTACTATAATATTGATATATTAGTTAAGTAGTATTTAAATATTAAGTATTTTCAAGGTATATTTGAAGGTATTTTAAAGTATAATAATTTAATTATAATCTTGCTCTTAAATATATATGAAACAAGAAAAGATTGATAAACTTGGATTTGTCAGAGCATCACGATATAGAAATAATATATTACTTTTCGTTGGAGATAGTGTTAAAAAACCTTCAGAAATAGCTAATTCTGTTGATTTAAGTGATAAAAATATCAGCAGATATCTTAAAGATCTAAAAGAAAAAAAGCTTATCGTATGCTTAAATGAAAATGCAAAGATGGGAAGATTATATAAACTAACTGATGAAGGTAGGGAACTATTAAAATGCTTATCAATAATGAAAAAAATTCCAAAAGATGAAAAATAGATAGTAAGTTAAAACTATCTAGCTAATCTATCTTTTAAATTAGAAAATTTATCGGAATTTTTAAATTAGTTTATTAAACTTCATTCTATAAAGTTATTTTAACTTTCACAACATTTATCACACTATTTTCAAATAAAAGACTTTATGAATTATCAAATCTATTAATATAATTCTTAAAGTACTTTTTACCCATTTAATATAGTATTTTTTTACAATATATTTATATATTATAAGTAATATATTACTATATATGAGTAAAACTCAAACCATGCTACACTTAGAAAGAAAAACTATATATGTAGTAACAGCTAGTGGAGGATGGAGTATTATTATAATGCCTGATGAAGTATTATTAGATAATTATCACAATAAATGGGGACACATACACCCCAACCCAGAAAATCACAAAGAAGAAATAATAATAAAACACAACACGCAAAATGAAAATTTAAACATAGTAGCAAACCATATTAAAACAAATAAAAAAATAATCAAAAAGGAATTAATAAAGGAGCTAAAACAATGATTATAACACTAATAAAAGAAGAAACCACAGCAGAATACAATGAAAAAATGGAAAAAAAATACGGAAGTATTGAAAAACTAGAAAAAGAACTAGAAAAAACACCAAAAAACTTATTATACACTGAGCTAGAAAACTGGAAATTATTATTAGAAAACCCCGAAGAAAACATAAGATTAGAAGAAATAATAATCACAGATAATATAAACATTGGAGAAAAGGAAATACAAATATTAAATATTATTAAAAATGATAAACCTAAAAGTGTTAGAGAAATAGCTTTAAAAATAAAAAAAGACCCCGCTAATATTAATAATAAAATTAATCATTTAGCTGAAGAAGGTTTAATTAGTTTTAAAAAAGGTTTAAAAAATAGTAAAATCCCTGTACTAAAATATGATAAAATAGAAATAGCTATTTAACCAATGATTTATACCTACAATTTCGGCTCTAACCTCTTATCATATATCCCCTAAAAGCAAGTATCATTGATTAGATCTCCTTAAACCAAACATCAATTTATTCTATAACTTATTTTATTCATTATTGTCTAATAATTTAGGGTTTTTTGCATTTGCTTTGCTTATTACTTTTTTACCTGTTCTTTTTTCAAGGCTTTCTCTTGCATCTCCTGCAATGTTTCCACCTTCACGAGCTACTTCTTTGCTTTCTTGGAAACCTTGAGGATTAACTGATTTGGAGATTTCTGTTGTTGATGCCTTGCAAAATCAGAGATTTTGCATTGTTAGAAAAATCAAAGATTTTTCTAAACCTCTCCTAACATATTAAGAACTAATTCAATATTACTCATATTATCTCTAAGGTTTTCTTTTCTAATTCCTTTATGTTCTTTATATTCTTGTGTTGTCATTCCAGACCATGCTTTAGTAATTTCATTTGTTAATATTCCATATTCATTTCCTTCTTTTACTCCTGAGCGTTTCCATTCATGAGTAAGTTCTTTTCTAAATTCAATTGTTTTCAATCTTTGGGTAATCCATTCTTCAGAGTAACCTTTTTGCCTATAATTACTTATTGCTCTTTCAATGGATAATTGCGGATCAGATATTTCATCTAGCCTTTCGTTACCAACATTTGCTAACCAAATTTTAAATGGTTCTGCTTTTGGAGAAGGTATTGATTGTATGAGTCTTAAAATTTGTTTTGTATTGGCTACATCCGTTAAACGCATTTTACCATCATTAGCTATCATTTTCAAACTGTCACAATTTGTGACAGTTTCATTTCCCTCTTTTTCAAGTCTACTTTTCAGCGTGCTCCAATAAGAGTTCGGGTTTTTGCTTCCTGTAAGAACTGCTATAACATCTATTATTGAAAAATAGTAGTCTTCTTCCCCATTATTCCAAGAACTACGTATTTTATGCTCTTCAAAGAGTTTTATTTGATTTTTATTATCCATATTATTAAACCTCATTAATTAATCCATTACCATATTCTTTACTTATTATTTATACTATCTAATATATAAAAAATTTCCAGAACCTGGTGAAAGTAATAATAGATTTTCTAGCACAAATAATAAATTTAAAAATTTATTTTAAAAAATCCTTAAGTTGATATAGTTAATAAATTTAGGAAATCTTATTAAAATATATTTTATAATACTACACTCCTATTCACAACTTCGGCTCTAACCGTTTTATCATATATCCCATAAAAGCAACTATCATTGGGAAAAAAACAATATACATAACTAGAATCAAACTTGGTGGGACAATATCACCCATAACTGTTGAAGCAGCCATTACCATAATAAGTATTATTACTGGACCTAAAATAGCTAGAAAAGTATATAACATGACGAATGCATTGAGTTTTTGAGAATAATCCTTTAATTTCATTTGTAAATCATGTGAAACATCATCAGCTATAACATTTAGTGTATTTGACAAATCTCCACCTACTCTTAAAGTTCCAATAATTTGAGTAACAGCCCTATTTAAAGATTCAGACTTAACACGGTTTGCCATGTGAATAAGTGCATTTTCTGTACTTTCACCATATTTTATTTCTTCAAGAACCCTTGAAAATTCAAATGATAGCACCCCATAATCAGAATTAGATATAGCAAGCATTGTATCATGCAATCCTTTTCCAGACTTAAGTTCAGTTACCATTTGACGCAGAAGATAAGGCAAATCATTAGATACACCAGTATAACTACGTTCTTTCTTCATTTTAGGCATTCTAATAAGTAAGAAAATACCCATAAAAATTAATAGAAGCATTAAAATAGCTATTTCAATTCCAATAATAAAAGTGATAACAATAAAAAGAACAGCTATAATTAAGCTAGATGTAGGAATAAAAATTTTTAAGTTAATTTTCTTATAGAAATCAGCATATTTATCTAAAAATCCTTTATTTTGACTATTATTTAAGTGAGTACTGGCATAATCACTTTTAAACTTGTTAATATCAGTATTTTCATTACTATAATTATCGGTGATTTTAGAAATAATTTTAGCAACAAATCCTTTAGGATTAGTATTTTGAGGATTATTTTGAGGATTAGCATACTTATTACCATTATTATTAGAACTACTATTATTAAAATCATTATTTAGTCTATTAAAGTCATTGATTGCATTAACAATGTTAAAATCAAAACTATTATCATTTTTACTATTAACATTAGTACTAGATGCATTATTAATATTATTTTCCACAGCATTACTTTTAGAACTATTAATATCATTATCACTATTATTTTTATTAATTAAAGGTAATGAATAAATGAAAGATAAAATAGCTATTAAAACATCTGCAATTTTAATAAAAAGCGATTTAAAAATATTCATAACAACACCAAAATCCATTTATTTACAGTATTATGAGGATTATCATTTAAAATTAGAATTGGGACTAGAGCTATGGCTAAAATTAGAACTAGAAACTAATTCATTAATTAAGTTTTCAGGATCATTGTAATAATATTCGATGTAATAATTAAAATCATTTATAGAATGAATGTTATTATTAACTAAAAACTCTAATAAAAATTCTCTATTAGCTAAATCTTTTTCTACTTCATTTATTGAAATTCCTTTAAGTTTAGCTATTGCTTGGACAGTATTCGAGCTAATTCCAATATTTTCAATAATATCATTTTTAGGATTCCACTCAAAAACCTTATTAAGTTGGACAGTACCTTCTTCCATTCCCACTACTTCAGCTACTTCACTAACACGCCTAAATGAAACACCATCACTACGATAAATTCTTTTTTGCATAATAATAAAGTCAATAGCTGAAATCATAATTTTTGGAACATTCATTGGAGGATTAATTAGTCTTGAAATTGTTTCACGGGAGTTATTTGAGTGAAGTGTTCCAAACCCAGCATGTCCTGTATTAAGTGCTGTAAAAAGAGTTATAGCTTCTTTTCCACGTACTTCACCAACAATAACACGGTCTGGACGTTGCCTAAGGGAGTTTTTAACTAGAAGATCCATATCAATTTCACCTTTACCTTCAATATTAGGTGGACGAGTTTCCATTGGTAGAACATGTTCTTTAGGAATTTGTAGCTCTAAAGTATCTTCAATTGAAATTATCCGCTCACGAGGACTTATAAATGATGAAAGTGCATTTAGTGTAGTAGTTTTTCCAGAGCTAGTTCCTCCTGCAATTAGAATATTAGAAGGTTTTACACCAAGACCATCAATACAAAGCCATAGAAAAGCTGCAAGGTTGGAATTTAATGTGTTAGACCTAATCAAGTCAACAATAGTAAGTGGATCTTCTTTAAATTTACGAATAGTGAGTGTTGGACCATTAGGAGAAATTGGAGGAATAGTTGCATTTACACGAGAACCATCCACTAGACGGGAGTCTAGAATAGGAGATTGTTTATCAATTCTACGGTTAATTTGCCTAGCTATTGTATCAATTAATTGGACAATATCATCTTCACCCCTAAATATTAGATCCGTTTCCATCATACCATTTTGCCTATGATAAACAAAAACAGGCTTATTAACACCAATAATCATTATTTCCTCAAGATCATCATCAGCTAATAATGGATCAATATCTCCTAAACCAGTAATTTCTTGAAGAATCTCATGAGCAAGAGTATTTAAGTAATTATCTAAAATTATAGCTATTTCATTATTATTAAAATTATCAATAACACGTTTAATATGTTCTGAACTATATTGGACATTATTTATATTTTTAAAAGGGATATTAGAGCCATTCGAGGTATTAAGAGCATTATGAGTATTGTGAACATTATTATTATCATTTGTTTGGGACATATGCATAACTATAGTGTTTTTCATAGTGTCACTAAGTTCGAAATCATCATTTTCAAGAGAAATATTATTTTCATTATTGAATTTATAATTAAAAAGCTCAATTCCAAAATTATTAGCTATTAGGAACTTTTTAATGTCATCAATAAAATAGCTCTCATTTAATTGAAAATTATTTTCTGAAGAAATAGCCAAATCAACAATATTAGTTCTAACATCTTCTAAAGCATCTTTTTCTTTTTTATTGAAGTTTCTCTTAGTTACAATGTACTTAGTATTTTTATCCTTGTTTTTATTACTGTAATCATCTGGATATTTATTACCAATAGTACTTTTAACATTTGCAATATCATCAATTTCAGACACAAAATCAATATCACTATCTGTAGATTTCATTTAATCACCTAATTCATTCTAATTATTGTAGCTATTTTGGCTATTTTGGCTATTTTATTTATTTCATTTATTGTAGACATAATCACTACAATTTTTTTAATTCAAACAATTCTTATTAATAACTATTATAAAAGGTAGTATTTATATTTTATTACAAAAAATATAAATAGTATTATATTTTTAATGTAATATTGTTCTGAGATTATAAAAACACACAAAAATTTATTTAATAAAATATGTATAAATAGGTTTATGGAAAAAAGATTAGCTAATAACATGGAAAATCATAGCTTAAATAATATTGAAGAAATAAAGAAAAAAAATAACCCTTGCCCTAATTGTATTAATCCTAATATCAAAAAATTTAAGCCATTAACATCACAAATAAATCTTGAAGAAGTTAATAATAGATTTGGAAAGTGTGAATGTGGAAAACGTCATTTAGACTCAATTATGACCCATGTAGCTAAAATAATGTTAGATCATAACATTCCAATTGTTGGATCTAATCTTAGAAATAGTGGAACCCCATTAGTAGAATTTGGTTTTTCAGATAACAATACTAATTCAAATAATAATGATACCCGTAATACCAATACTTTTAATAACAACAGTAATGAACCATATCTTAAAGAAAACTCTTTAATTATACTTTCTAAGAATATTACAAAAGAATGTGCCTTAGATATTTATAAAAATGTTAGTGAAATTAAAGGAATCTTAAAAGGTGATGTAAATAAAACTGTTGGAATTAAAGAAGTTTTTGATAACTCTGATTTTGATTTTAAAGATTTTTATGCCAGTACGAATATTAATTCTAAGTTAAATAGCTTGGAGAATGAATATGAATTATTAGTAGGATCTGATTTAAGAAGTGATATTGTAAATACTCCTGCAGACCCAATAATTATAAGTAAATATCAGCACAAAATGCATTTAGAGTTTTCTAAAAGTCTTGAAATTAAAATTAATAAATTATATAATAAATTAAGCCAATATAGTTTTGAAGAAATAAGTAATTTAAAAGTTTTAGATGGGACTTGTGGAACTGGAGCTCTAGGAATATTTGCTTTAAAATTTGGAGTTAAAAAGCTAGTTTTTAATGATGTATGGAGACCTGCAATTGAAACAACAAAAAATAATCTTGTTATAAATCAAATTATTGCTAAAGAAGAACTAAAATCTTTTGAATTGCTTGAAAATAAAATTTTAGAGGATAATTGGAATAATGAATATAATACTGATAATAAGGAAAATGCGAAAAATACGGGAAATAATAAGGTAAATTGGAGCAATGCCAAAAATAATATAGAAATATATAATTTAACTGTTGAAGAGTTTATTGGATTTTGGAAAGCTAAAACTTCTAAAAAATTTAATTTAGGAATTATAGACCTATTTCCTGGAGTAAATCCTGATAAAGTTAAGAAATCATATGCAGAGATATGTGAAAATGTAATTATAATATAATTAATTATCATCCTCCCTAAGATAGCAACTCCATTATCTAAATCAGTAACTCCCATATAAATCAATGAAAAGTTGATATATCTTATGGCTTAAATAATCCCCATGTAAATAATCATAGCTGGAACAATTAAAACACCCATTAAATGGGATTTATTAGACCCTAAATAATGAGGTAGTAAGCCCAGTGCAGTTGAAGCAATTAAAACAAGTGTTAGATACCAAATAGGAGCATTATAAACAAATACAAAGACATAGAAAATAGCTATCATTAAAATAATTACTGTAATAGAAAGCTTTTTATAATCTATTTTCTGCATAATATCTGAAAAAATATCACCTAATTTTAAATTTATCATTAATGAGACGGATACAGCTATTAAAGAAGCAGATATAAAGACCAATAGATGTGAAAGTGTTAAATCTGTAATTAGGTAACTCATATAAACAGCAATTCCACTACGAGGATTTCCAATTAAATAAATAGCTATTAATGAAAATAAAGTGTCAGAAGTGTTTAAGCCACTTATTGCAGTTAAAAAATTAGTTATTTCATCACCAGACTTTTTATCGCTTGTGGAAGATTTAGAACTATTATTAGAGTTATTGTTATTATTAGTATCATTATTAAACTCAAGCTCATTATTAGGACCATTTTCACTTGAACTACTGTAAACATTGTAATTTTTACCATAATCCCCATAATATTCTTTAGCTTTATTATTAGAACTTTTAGAATAAACTATACCTTCAGTTTCATTATTATCGCCATTAAGAGCCCCACTATTTATAATATCCTTGTTATTAACTCCCATAAAAATATCTTTATCCTTATTTTTACTTTCATCTAAGACATTTTTATCATTTCCGCCATCACTGCCCCCACTTAGAGATATAGCTATTACACTACCTTGAGATGGGCCAAATCCAGGAAGAAAACCTAAAATAGCTCCTGAAATTCCTCCAACAAAAATTCCTTTAAGCATATTCTTATTAAGATGTAAATCATAATATTTACTTTGGTGAGGAATAAATGAGGTTTCATTTAAACTAAATAACATTGAACTAACTCCAAAAAGGCCTGTGAAAAGACACATTAGTGTTAATCCAGAAGATACTGGAGTTTTAAGCATAATCCACCCCATTAACCCTGATGTCAAAAATAAGAAACTAGCCCATAAAAAGCCAGAAAATCCATTACTCATACGTTTTAACATATAAACAGAACCTACAAGAAGAATTAACCAAGTGAATGATTTAGTTACCTCAACAAGGAAAGGAAGAGCTACAGCAAAAATAGGCATCATTAAAACAGTTACTATAATAGCACCAAATCCTGCCAAAGAAGTCAAGCGAATAGCTTCTTTAGAACGTCCCTCAAGAACCATTCTATGTCCTGGGAGAATAGTAAGAGCCGTACCTTCTTGTGGGACACCAAGAAGCATAGATGGAACAAATTCTATTACAGCATGAGCTATAGACATAGATACCATAAAAACACAAAGAAATTCAACAGATACAATAGTAAGTAAGAATGCAGAAGCTGCAAAAATAATAGCCCCTGAAGTATTTACATGAATCCCTGGAACAAACCCTGTAAAAGAACCACAGCATATTCCAAGAATACAAGCACCTAATAAATCCAACATAATACCACCAAATACATTAAAATACAAAACCACTAATATATACATTATTATACAAGAATAACAGAGGACTCCTAAATACAATAATTAGTATAATAATTAGTTATAATAATTAATTATAATTATTACTTTATTATTAATATATAACTTAGTAATAATTATATATTAATAGAAATATTGAAATTGGTAGAAATATTTGAAATATTAGAATTTATTAGATTTAAAGTAGTATTAAGCGTATTAGTAGACTTAATAGCGTTATTAGAAATAATTGAATTAATATTGTGAGAATAAGTAATAGTTGATATTATAGGGTAATTAAGTTTATTGGAATAATAGTTATAATATTAGTTATAATAATAGCAATAATAATGAGAATAATATAAAATGTAGTATAAATAGCTACAAAGTAGCTAAATAATTACATTAATCTTCTTACATCAATAACTTCAATGTTACTGACACCAGAAATCCCAGCTAACTGCTCTTCTGCTGCTTCAGTTCCACCTTCACCATCATCAACAATAAGCATAACATTAAGAGCCACTAAACCAAAAGCAATTGGTTCTTCTTCAATTTTATGAAGTTCAGCACCTTCTGGCATTGAACTTTGAATATCAACTTTAATTTTTTCTAAGTCAACATCCGGGCTATCAGGCATTAATTTTATAGTTGCAACAACTTCTCCCATTGTGATTCCTCCATAATATTTAAATTTTTTATTGAATTTAATAAATACAGTATAATTATAATTAAATATAGTATAAAATAAAATTTATATAATAACTAGTATTATATTAGTATTACCTATATTTATATATTTGTTTTTTTAATACTTTTTAAAACTATTGTGAATATTAGTAAAAAAAGTAGATAATATATTGGTGAAAATAATAGCTATAATATTCTTAATAATTGAAGTAATAATAACAATGCTAAAAATAGCAGTTACTAAACTAAAATATATTAAGCTAAGTAATTAAGTTAAATAATTATTTAAATAATTAAATAACTAGGGACCTTCAAATCCACACTCACAGGTGTATGCATGGCCAAAGGTTCTGCATTTTTCACATCTGTAGATGATTTCGTCACATTCAGGACATTGAAATTTAACATAAGGTTCAATAAGTGGTATTTCTTGTTTACATGATTTACATTGGACTTTCTTCATTTAATCACCATTTTGTATAATATATGAGTTAATGTATGAGTTTTATTAAATATTAAATGAGCATTTGCTCTTATGATTATAATATCTACTTTATTAATAATATTATCTAAACCAAAAAGATAATTTACTATTAATAATTCAGTTATAATATAAGTTTAAGTGTATGTTTAACTAGTTATTTAAAGTATTCGATTAATGTGTGAAAATTTTAACAAAATTGGATATCCTATCCTAAAAATAAAATTCAATAACAAAAACAACAATATCATAACAATTCTCACTATGTTCGATAGAAGTAACTTGATTTATAACTTTAAAACAATTAGATACCCCTTAATTAATGATTATATATCTTATTATAGTTAAATTTAATTACTTTGATTCTTAAATAGAATATTACTATATTTATTACACCAATAAACAGTAGTAAATATAAAAAGAAAAATAAGAGGAAGGATATTTAAAATTATAGTACTTAGAAAAGAAATAATAAAAGAAATGGTTAAAATAAAAATAGATGAATGATTATATTATTCGTTATAAATAAGTATACAATCCTTGAATAAAGATATTTTTCAATTATTCTCATGACCTTCGATTCTTTTAATTTCATTAATCATTTTATCAAAATCAGATTTAAAATCTTTATCTTGAATAGGTCTAAATTTATAATATTCCGTCTTAGCTATTTCTTTCGCATTTTCAGAACTTATTTTGCCTTTATCAGTTAATTCAGGTAACTGATTTAATTTAATATAACTTATAAGAACTTCTTTCCAATCATTCATACTAGTAGGAATATGATTTTGAGCCCTATTTTCTGCAAGAGTTAAAAACCCATCTACAGTACGATTTAAGCGTTCTAACTCAATTTTATTAAGATAATTTTTAGCTATTACAACATCACTTGCTACAATTTTTCCATTAGGAGTTTTCCAATTAGTTAATCCCATATTAAGTTTATTACTATCACTTCTTTCAGCTATTAATTCAGCAGCGGTTTTTCCACTAACTGCATAAATTAATTTATTCTGAACAGTAGCAAAAAATTCTTTAGAAATCTCAGCTTTAGGGTTATAATCATAACTTGTTATATAAATTTCTGCTATTTTCTGATTAAATCTTCTCTCAGACCCCCTTATTTCTCTTATTTGTCCAAGTAATTCATCGAAATAATCTTTACCAAATCGAGTACCGTTTTTTAATAATTCATTATCTAACACAAAGCCTTTAATCATATATTCTTTTAAAACACTTGTAGCCCATATCCTAAACTGTGTTGCTTCTTTTGAATTAACTCGATACCCCACAGCTATGATTCCGTCAAGATTATACCATTTTTCAGGCCTACCTCCTTTCTTAGAGTTTATTAAGGATTTCTTAATAAACTCTTCTTGTCCTTCAAATAACTTTTTAGCACTTATGCTTACATCTTTTTCACTTAACTCTCTTTCTTCAAAGATATTAAAAAAATGTTGTGATATATTAGGACTAGTTGTTCCAAATATACTTGCAATCGTTTTTTGTGAAGCCCATAGAGTTTCATTTTGTTTATCAATCAAAAGTTTAGCACTGACTGCTCCTTCTAATCCAATATATAATAATGTTTCCATTAATTCAATTTTATCCTTTGTCATTAAAATCACCATTCAAATATTTTAATCATATTATTATTTTGTACAGAGTAATATATAAATCCAACTAGTTATTAATTAGCTATAAAAAGATAAATCCCATCACAAGAATTATTAATGCCATCTAACTATCAAAAAACTAATATTAGGGCAAAATACATATCCAATAGATTAAAAGGACTAAAAGAAGAAAAAATAGTAGTATGTCTAAATGAAGAAGAAATATAAGGCAGACTATTTAAAGTTACAGAACTTGGCAAAGAAGTAATAAAAGAAATGGAAAAACTGAAAACAAATAACACAATACTATATACTCAATATATTCTTACAATACATTCTTGCTTATCAAAATCTTTATCAAATGAAACTATTTCTTTTATATTTAATTCTTTCATAACTTCCACTATGGCACTATCTGTAAATGAGAGTTTACCTCTATTTTTTACACAAGTATCTATTATTTTATCATAAGCATTTTTAATTTGTGTTTCATCAAAAATTTGATAGTTATCTGTTAAGTAGTCATATACATTTTTACTGGTTTCAGTATCTGATTTTTGTCCTACTAATGTTATAACTTCACTTAAGACAGAAAAACATATAACTCTCTCTTTTGGCAATTTCGTTAATAATTCAGTAGCAGTTTTATTCCAATAATCTTTTTCAATGAAAAGACCTATTAAGAATGAGCTATCTACAAATAT
>JBOFHT010000012.1:0-24299 GCA_051649785.1 Methanobacteriaceae archaeon | reverse complement strand
TTATTACTTTTGATATTAAGTATAAAAACTCTGGAATTGAATAATTATAACTAGATATTGTAATATAATTAGGTAACTTTCCATTTGCTTCAATATAATTTTTAAGTAAAGAAGAAGCGACTAATATACTATTTTGGGATAGTTTAGTTGGTTTTATAGCTCCAGTACTGTTGTTATTACTTGTATTATTTACTGTTGTGGTGTTGTTTAAGTTATTTGATGGTTGGGTTGTTGGAGTATATTTTGGTAGATTCTTATTAATACTATTTGTATTTTTAATCTTTAGAGAAAGATAGTTCGGTAGTTTATTGTAAGAATAGCTATAAGTTAAGATTCTAGAAAACCCATAAATTGCTGTTTGATATTGTATTTTACCAAATGAACTAGAAACATATTTTGGAGATGTATTATATTTTTCAATGTATTTGCTAATTGCTGTTGATAAGCTATAATAAGTTTTTTTAGATATTTGTTTATTAATTGAGTTTCCAGTTGGAGATACTGGGTTTTTAATGTTATATTTAACAGTTATACTTGATTTAATGTTATTATATTTATAATTTATAGTTTTTGACATTAAATACATAAATTCTGGCATTGAATATTTGTAACTAGATATTGTAACATAATTTGGTAGTTTCCCATATTTTTCAGTATATGTTTTAACATATTTGGCTGCAATTAGTATATTTGATTGGGATATTGTTTTCGGATTATTGACTGGAACTATTGCCTTTGTACTATTATTATATCCATTACTGTTATTTACAACTGAATTAGTTAATATAGTGTTATTTAAATTACCTTCATTCAAATTTGTACTATTATATTGGGTTATAGTGTTGTTTTCGGCAAAACTACAATTACAAGTTAAAAAAATTATTACAGAACATAATAAAATAATTTTAATGTTTTTTGTTAACATTTATTAATCTCCTATTCTCAAATTCCTTTTTTATAAAAATTTAAACATTATTATATTTTCTATATATATTTTTAGTAATTAATATATATAAATATTACTAATTTTTCTAAATAAAATATTAACTTAGTTGAAGTTTATATAGTAAATGTTTAGGGGTTTCTATTTTTAATATTAAATAATGATTTCCAAATTTTTAACTATTTTAATGTTCACTTTAATTGTTTACTAATAAATAAACTATATGGGGGATAGTGAAACTTGAATCTGACTAATAATTTTTATTATTTTGTTGACTCCTATCAGATAAATTTAATATAAATTAAAAAGTATATTTTATATAATTATATAATGACCTAATTTTTGACTTAATTTTATTTAATTTACAAAGGAGAAAACATTATGGAAGAAGTTCAGCAAGAATTATTAAAGTTCTTAAAGGAAAATAGTATGGTTCAAAAGATGGCTTTAGATAAGCAACAAGAACTTATTAAGCTACAGCAAGAAACAATAACTACACAACAATCTGCAATTAAATTACAGCAACAAATTCTTGATAAACATGTTGAAACTATTAGTTCTCATGAGTTTTCATTAAAACAGATTTTGAATCAAAAAAAGGAACTTAATAAATCTCAAGAAAAAAAGTTAGAGGAAATTTCAAATACTCAAAAGCAAATATTATCTAAATTAAAAGATACTATTAATGTAAAACCTTTATATCATGGATAAGGTCTAATATTATTAAAACTATTAAATAATTAACTAGTTAATTAACCAGTTAATTAATATTTTAGGTATGTCCTTTTAAACTTAATTTGGTTTTAATAGGGGTTTAATTAATTTTTTCCATTAGCTGGTATTTTAACAGTCAATGGCAACCAATAACCATTAAATTTATATATCTGTATAATATAATAATATTAATTAAATGCTTATATATAATTTAAATATTTTAATGGTTATTTATAAATTTATTTAAATAAGTCATTTTTATTGTATAGTAATTCTTTGAAGCTTAACTATTCTTAATGATATACTATTTGATATACTATTTTTAAGTATTAATTGACTTAATTATTATTTAATCTTAATTTTATAAGTTTTTACTTGGTTAAAATAAAATACTATTATAAGCAAAGTTTATATATTAGGTTAAACTAATATTTTATTATCCTAATTATTGGAATGTTCTATTGGAATATTTCTTATTTTTAAGCATAATTTACTTATAACTTAAATATAATCAAATTTAATAATTGGATTAACAAATTTAATAATGTTTATAATTGGTGAAATAATGGCAATTTGGCAAGGAAGATCAAAAAAGAAACCATCTGGTGGGAAAACTAGACTCAACAGAGGTAAAAAGAAATTTGAACTCGGAAGAGATCCAGCAGAAACTAAACTCGGTGAAAAAAGATTAAGGAAAATCAAAACTCGTGGTGGAAATGAGAAACTCCGTTTAGCTGTTGATAATAAAATTAATGTTGTTAACAAAGAAAGTAATAAAACTGAATCTGTTGCAATTGATAATGTAATTGAAAACCCAGCTAACCCCCATTTTGTAAGAAGGAATATTATTACAAAAGGTGCTGTTGTAGAAACTAGTATGGGTAAAGTCCGTGTAACCTCTAGGCCTGGCCAAGACGGTGTTTTAAACGGAATATTATTAGCTGAATAGATTTTATAGTAAATAGCTATAATTTTCTATTTTTCTTATTTTTTAACTTTTACAATATTTTATATTTCTAATTTTTTTTAACTCTATATTTATTAATTTCTTTATATCTTAATTTTCTATTCTCATATAATTTTTAATATTCTATATTTTTTGTAGTTTTTTAGGCTTTTAATTTTATATTTCTAATTTTTTTTAAGTCTATATTTATTAATTTCTTTATATCTTAATTTTCTATTCTCATATAATTTTTAATATTCTATATTTTTTGTAGTTTTTTAAGTTTTCAATTTTATAGTCTACTTATTTTTTTACTTTTTCCAATACGTTTAGTTCCCATAATTTTAGTAAATTATTTAATATAGCATCAATATAATAAAGCTATGTTTAATAGCTATGATATTTTATCAAATGTCTCAACTAGGACTAAAGAAATTTTAAATAATGCTTTTGATGAACCAATTTCTGTTGAAGATGCTAATTATCTTATGAATCTTAATAATACTAATGGTTTAGACTTATTTGCTCTTTTAGCAACTGCAGACTATATGCGTCAGAAAATTGTTGGGAATAAAGTTACTTTTATTAATAATTGTAACATTAACTTTACTAATATCTGTACTGTTCGTTGTGGTTTCTGTGCTTTTGGTAAAGATGCTAATGATTCTGGGGCATATATACTTTCTAATGATGAAATTCTAGCTAAAGCTCAAGTAGCTATTGATAATGGGGCTCGTGAGTTTTGTGTAATGGGTGGTGTACTTCCTGATGCTGATATATATTACTATGAAGATTTACTAAAATTACTTAAAAGTAATTATCCAAATGTGGATATTCATGGGTTTTCACCTACTATGATACATGAAGCAGCTGCAAACTCTGAACTTACTATTGATGAATCATTTAAAATACTAGGTCGTGCAGGACTAGATACTTTGCCTGGAACTGCTGCTGAAATATTAACTGAGCGTTCACGGAAAATCATATGTCCTGAGAAGGTATCTATTGATGACTGGATTGATGTTGTTAAATCATCTCATAAAAATGGAATCCCTGGTTCAGCTACTATGATGTATGGCCATGTTGAAACAATGGTTGAAAGAGTAGAACACTTAGATATTCTTAGAAATATTCAAATGGATACTGGTGGATTTACAGAGTTTATTCCAATGACATTTATGCATGAATTTTCCCCAATATTTTTAGAAGGTCAAAGTAATCTTGGTGCTACTGGTACTGAAGATTTAAAGCTTTATGCAGTAGCTAGACTAATGTTTCAAGAATTAATCCCTAATATTCAAGTTTCTTGGGTTAAAATGGGTTTTAGATTTGCTCAAGTAGCTTTAGCTGCAGGAACTAATGATTTAGGTGGAACTTTAGGAGGGGATGAACTTTCAGAAGCTTCAGGAGCTCCTGATGGTGTGGATGCAAGTATTTCTGATCTTTGCCGTATTATTGAAAACTTAGGTAGAGTTCCAATTGAGCGTAATTCTAAGTATACTGAGTTTTATAAGGTTTAATGAGTTAATTATTTAGCTTATCTTAATTATTTTAGTTACTTCATTTAGATTAGTTATATTATTTAGATTAGTTATTTCATTTAGATTAGTTATATTATTTAGATTAGTTATTTCATTTAGATTAGTTATTTTAATTATTAGTGGTGATTTTGTGGTAGAAGAAAATGTTCCAGTAGCTAATGAAGAAAATCAATTACCTGGGGAGTCCCCTGAGCAATTAGCTATTGAAAAAGAAATTAAGTCTGCTGCAAAGGAATTTTTAGCTTTTCTTAATTCAACTCTTCCACCTGATATGGAATTAGAGTATGAAGGGTTCTATAGGCGAGGATTTTTTGTAACTAAAAAACGATATGCGGTTATGGAAGATGGGAAAATCATAGCTAAAGGTTTAGAGCTTGTTCGTCGTGATTGGGCTCCAATAGCTAAAGATACTCAAGAAGCTGTGCTTATGGGTATATTAAGTGAAGGAAATGTTGATAAAGCAATAAAAGCTGTAACTCGTACATTACGACGTGTACGTTCAGGTGAAGCTACTATGGATGAAATGATAATCCACACTCAAATTACTAAGAAAATAAGTAGCTATAAGAATGTAGGACCTCATGTTGAAGCAGCTAAGCGTTTAGAAGCAAAAGGAATGAGTGTTAAAAAAGGAAATATTATTCAGTATGTTATTGTTAAAGGTAAAGGCCCAATAAGTAAACGTGCAGTCCCTTATGAAGATTCTGATGCTTATGATTATGATGCTGATTACTATATAAATAATCAAATTATTCCTGCTGTTGCACGTATTATGAGTTCTTTAGGATATTCAAAAGAAAATTTAACAGATCTATCTCATTCGAATCGTCAAAGTAGCCTAGATGCTTTTTTTAATATTTAGGTTAATATAATAATTATAATTTGTTTTTCATTCTTATTTTATTTTTTTATAAATTTTTTTATTTCATTTTATTTCATTTTTTTTGATTTAGATTCCAGATTTATTTTTTTAAATAGTATTAAATACTAACAATTATATAAATAATGTTAATATAAACTAAATTGTATTTTGTATTTTTAAATATTTTTTTAAAAATTTTCCTAAATTTTGGTGAAATGAAATGACTAAATCTGTCTTTTTCGATATTGATGATACTTTATTAGATACTTCTGCTTTTGCAGAACTTGCACGTCGTGCAGCTATTAATGAAATGGTTGAGAATGGACTACCTCTTTGCGAAGATGAAGCTTATGCTCAGCTAAAAGATATAATTGCTGAAAAAGGTTCTAATTATGATAAACATTTTAATATTTTAACTAAAAGAGTTTTAGGTTATGAAGATTATTATTTAATTGCTTTAGGAATGGTTACTTATCACAATGTTAAATTCTCGCTTCTTCGCCCATTTCCTCGTACTTCTGAAGTCTTAATTTATTTAAAAAGTAAAAAATATAAATTAAATGTAATTTCTAATGGGATTACTATTAAACAATGGGAGAAATTAGTTAGACTTAATCTTCAGTATTTCTTTAATAGAGTTATAACTTCAGAAGAAATTGGATTTGAAAAACCTGATGTCCGTATTTTCGAAGCTGCTCTTGAGAGAACTAATTGTGATGCGGAAGAGAGTGTCATGGTTGGAAATAAATTTGATGTAGATACTTTAGGTGCTGTAAATGCGGGAATGTCTGCTATTTTAGTTAATTCTGGTGTTAGTCAATCTGAAGAAGAAGAAATGCGTAAACAAATTGAAGACGAAGGTTTAGACATTAAAATTATTAATAATATTGGCGATTTAAAGAATTTACTTTGATTTCCATAGTTTTATTGTGATATGTTAATTAGTACTGTTTAGTGTATTATTATTATTATTATTATTTTGTAGGATTATCATTTTAATCAGTTATTATTATTATAAATTTATCAAATGGTTTTATTTTTAATTTAATTGGATGTGCTGTAATGAAAATTGGAATGTCTCATGGTGCTGGTGGAGAAGTAATGCAAAAGCTTATTTCTGATGCAATTCTTAATAATATAAGTAAAAAATCTGTTAATGGTGGAATTGGTTTAGATGCTCTTGATGATGGTGCTACTATTCCGTTAAATGATTGTGAAATTGTTGTTACTACTGATGGTCACACAATAAGTCCATTATTCTTCCCAGGGGGAGATATTGGTAGGATATCTGCAGCAGGGACTATTAATGATGTTGCTGTAATGGGAGCTAAGCCTTTAGCTATTACTAATGCTATGATTATTCGTGAAGGGTTTTCTGGTGAAGACTTAGATAAAATTATTAAATCCATGGATGAAACATGTGTTGAAGCAGATGTAGCTATTGTAGCTGGGGATACTAAAGTAATGGAGCAAAATAAGTTAGATGAACTTGTAATGGTTACAACTGGGATTGGTATTTTAGAAAAGGGTCAAGCTAAAAGAGATAATGGTCTTGAAGTTGGAGATAAAATTATTTTAACTGGAACTGCTGGTGACCATGGAATGGCAATTATGGCTTTTAGAGAAGGTTTTGGTTTTGAAACGGACTTAAAATCTGATGTAGCTCCAATGTGGGGGATTGTAGAATCTGCTCTTAATATTGGTGGTGTTACTGCTATGAAAGATCCTACTCGTGGTGGAATAGCTAATGCTTTAAATGAAATGGCTTCAAAATCAGGTGTTGGGATGTTACTTGAAGATGAGCTAATTCCAGTTCGCACTGAAGTTAGAGCAGTTAGTGAAATGTTAGGAATTGATCCTTATGAAGTAGCTAATGAAGGAAAAGTAGTGATGGGTGTTAAAGCGGATTTAGCTGAAGAAACATTAAAAGCAATCAAATCACAGAAATATGGTAAAAATGCAGCTATTATTGGTGAAGTTACAGATGATAAAAATGTTTTAATGGAAACTCCTGTTGGAGGGTTACGTATTTTAGAGTCTCCAATAGCGGATCCAGTTCCAAGAGTTTGCTAATTCAAATAATTTTTTAATTATATAATTTTAATGGGAGTGTTAATTTGGAAATTTTTAGAAAAAGAATTGTAGCTTATATAATGGACTATTTTGTTATTAGCTCTATTATGTGGGTTTTATCTCAAATTGTAGCTTTTATTGTATTTTCATATTCGACTTTTTTAGTTTATAACTACTTGATATTTGTTCTTCCAGTATTAACTTTAATTTATTTTGTTATTCTTGAAAAAATTAAGGGTGAAACTGTTGGGAAGAATTTGATGGGTTTAAAAGTTGTTAATGAATATAATGGGAATATATCTTATAAATCTTCTATTATAAGAAACATTTCTAAAATTTATTTTTTACCAATTTTAATTGATTTAGTAATTGGTAGATTCTCAAAAGGTGATAATGAAAGAATTTTAGGAAAAGCTTCAAAAACAGTTGTAATTGAAGAATAAATAGGAAATTAATTAGAGGATTCTGAAAATTAGTATTTTATTAGATATTAATAGATTGGATGAACAATTTTCTTATTAATAGTTTGTTTAATTCTTATTTAATTTTAACTAGTAATTCAGTCTAGTTAATTCAGCCTATTTAATTTAACCTATTTAATCTCCGTCTATTTAATTCTATATCTAATTCCAGGTATATGGATTAAACTCAGATGGAGGAATAAACATAACCTCAGCATAGTTTAATTTAAGTAGTTGTTGATTTATGCTTTGGTTTTTAACATAAACAACAGCTAATATTCTCCCATATTTATCTGTTCTTTTCTCATTATCAATATCTAAGTAAACCGTTTTTCCAAGGCAATTTTCTTCTACATATTTTTTTGCTTCAATATATCCAGCTTCACCACGTTCTGGGGTATTGACGCCGACTAATCTAATTCTACCTACACCTTCAACATTCAGTGTATCACCATCAACTACATAGTCACAGTAACCTTCTTCTTCAAAATGGTTTGGTTTTTCCCCATTTGAATTATTATTATCTGTAGCATTTTTATGGCTAAATGCATTGCCATATGTAATATTATTTCCTAAACTCCATATTGTAGCAAATATTCCATTATCTACATTATCTAAATTGTTTTGTCCATTGTTATTAATAATAATACTTCCACTAACAAATACAATTCCAATAATAATAATTAGTATAATAGTTACACTAGCTTTTGATTTCATAACATTATTTTTCTTAATATTAATATATAAGGATAACGATATAATAATAGTAATAAATCTAGTGTTAATTGTTTTAGGATTAATGGTATTGGATTTGGTTTTATTTGTATTTGGATTAATGGTATTGGATTTGGTGTTATTTGTTTTAGGATTAATGGTATTGGATTTGGTTTTATTTGTTTTAGGATTAATGGTATTGGATTTGGTAATATTTTTAGAAATAATAGTAATGATAATAACTTTAATAATGATTCAGCTACTTAATATTAATTCAATAAAACTCTAAGTAGGATAAATAAATACAATAGAATATTTTGAGGTATAATTATGGAAAATAAACTTATTAATGATAAAATTAATTATGAATTTGAATACCATGATACAATTAAGGGAATTCAAGTAATTAATGGTAAAAATAATTTTCCCATTAGCTGGTTGAATCAACAAGGATACTGTGAATATAGTCTTTATCTTCAATATGTAAAATCTGTTGATGTAAAGCCAACAATAGCTATGGTTGAAGGAACTAATGAACATGAATATCTTGAAGAGAAGTTTAAAGAGACAGCTACTCCAGAATCCTTTTCAAATATAATTAAGCTATCTACAGAAGAAAAACAAATTAGTCGTGAAGTATTTGTTATAGCTCCTGAATTTGGAATTAGGGGCTTTATTGATGAGATTTGGTTTACTCCTAATGAATTTGTTATTATTGATGATAAGCCTGGAACAATTCAATATCATTCTACTGTAAACCAGGTCCTTGCATATTGTTTAGCTTTTAGGGAAATGATTGACAATGATCCACGACCTATAAAAGCAGCACTCCGTGAAAGAGGCACTGATAATATCTTTTTTATTGAAGAATTTGATGAAAATCATGAAAATAGTATCAAATATTTAATTAATAGGATGCACGGTCTTTTTAGCTTTGATAAGCCATTTTTAAACACTAAAAATAAAAATAAATGTAATAAATGTAGGTTTCGCAGTTATTGTTCCAATAATAAATAATTTAATAAATTTAGTTAATTTAATAAATTTTGTAGATAATTTAACATAACACATAGGAATATGTATGCTAAATATAAAAATTTATTAAAAATTATAGCTTAATTAAAATGGTAACTGGGAATATTTGTTGTATAAATGATAGCTACTTGTTTTCCAGTTATTGATATATCCTAAACTATTATCATAACTTGTTGGATCAGCTACTAGCCAATATTTCCCTACTTTCACTTGAACCCATACATGACCAATATTACGTTTTTTTGTAATGAAATAACAGTTTCCATGAACATATTTAGCAGGAATACCAATAGATCGGTACATAGCTATTAATAAATGACTTTCATCAACACAATTTCCAAGTTTCTTATTTAATGTTTTTCTAGCCCCATATTTTGTATTATAATAATATCCATAGTCAATATAATTTCTAACATAATTATATATGACTTCTGCTTTTTTAAAAGGATTTTTAATTCCTTTAGTCAATGATTTTGCTAAAGCTTTTATTTTAGCATCATTTTTTGGAGCATTTTTAACTGATTTTAAATAAATAGCTATTCCATTACCTGTATATTTAGGGTTAACTCGTTTATTTAAAATGAATATCTTTCCAGAGTTTATATTAACATAAATACTTTCGATTAAGTAGCTACTGTTTTTAGAATAATTATTATTGATATGGTTATTACTATAATGGTTATAGGTATTATATTCATTATAGTTGTTGTTATTATTATTATTTAAGATATTATATGCTTTGGACTGGTTTAAGATATCTGCAAATAGATAGACTAATGTTGGATATGGGACTTTTTTTATACTGGTTTCAATAATTCCAAATATTCCATTTAAGTATTTGGGTGCTTTTTTATTATTTTTTAAGTAATTCAATGTTTTATTAGCTAGAGCAACATATCTAATTTTAGTAATTGTCCCTGTAACACTATTCCCTCCCTTGTTTTCAGGATTATTTAATCTAATTTTAGTAACTTTGCTGCTGTGTCTATTATTAGCATCTTTATCTAGATTAATTATGGTTTTTGCCATTAAATAAAGAAACTCAATTGTATTTACTTTTCGCCCACCTATTAAAACTGTTAAAGGTAGGTTGTGATTAGTATCAATACTAGATTTTAACCTATTTGATGCACTAATAACATCATTTTGATTAAATAAATGATTATAACTAGGCATATTTCTATTTAAAACACTAGTTTTCTTAGAAATAATTTTAATCCATTGGGGTAACTTTCTATTTTTTGAATAAGAGCTAAGTATATTTACATAAGCTAAAATTAAGCTCTGGTATTTTACTTTTGCTTTTACTTTCCCTTTTCCAGTTTGTGTTCCAAAGCTAGCAAATTTAGGTGTTTTTTTATTTTTCTTAATATAATTTAAAATAGCTATAGCTTGATTATAATATGTTTTTTTAGAAATATATTTATTAAAATTAGTTCCATAAGGATTGCTAGGATTTTTAATGTTATATAGTGGAACTATGTTCTTTTTATTTTTTTTATATAAATTAGAACTAGTTTTTGTAATTAAATAAAGAAACTCAGCCATAGTAAAGTTATATCTGCTTATTGTAATATAATCGGGTAGCTTCCCATACTTATTCACATAATTTTTAACATAAATAGATGCCAAAATAATTGAGGGTACTGATAAACTTTTAGGAGAGCCATAGCTAGTTATTTTAATGTATGGGGTGTATTTTATGGTGTTGGATTCAATATTGTATGTATTATATGTACTGTTATTAATATTACTAATAATTTCATTTGTAATGTTTTCATTAGTATTTGATGTGTTAGTAATATTATTAGGGGTATTATTGATTATAGTGATATTATTATTATTATTATTTGTATTAAAACTATTTGAATCAGTACTATCATTATAGGCACTAGCTACATTTATACTTGAAATTAATATAAAAAATAAGGTTAGGGTTATGACTATTTTTTCAGTACTAAACATTTTAATCACATTTATGCAATTTTAGTGTGCTATAATCTTTATTAGTAATTTAATATGGGATATAATTAGTTATTATGCAAAAACACAGTTGTAAGAGCATAAAAATAATTATATCCTCCATTATATAATCCCAATTAATAATATATTAAAGGAATGAATAATTTTATACTCATAATTTTTTTAATAAGTAGAATATTTAATTAGAAACTTAATTCTGTATAAGTTCCTTTAAGAGTATATGTTCCAACATTCCAATTATTTATAATACCTAATTTATTTGTTGAGGAAGTAGTATCTGCAAAAACCCATTTTCCATCTATATATATTTCTCCCCATACATGACCTATCCATTGTTTTGATCCAGTAAAGTAACAATTTCCATGAACATATCTTGCAGGTATATCAATTGCTCTAAGGAGAGCTATTAATAAATGGGTTTTATCAACACAATTTCCCCATCCTTTACTTATAACTCCTTTTGCACCAGTACTATCATAAGAATTATAATAAAAGCTATAGCTTATTTTATCTCTTACATAATTAAAGATAGCTGTTGCTTTTTCTAAATCTGTAGTTAAACCAGTAGTCAGTTTTTTAGCTAATGATTGTATTGAATCATCATTAACTTGACAACGTATAGTTGATTTTAAATATTGTTTTAAATCATTACTTAATACTTCAGAATTAGAATTATCATTATTAATACTTGGAGGATAGGATGTATTTATTGATAAAGAGTTAGGTAATGTTCCATTATTTTTATAGTAATTAAGAATTTTTGAAAGTTCATAAATTAAGGATTGATATTGTATATTACCTAAAATTGAGCTTGCATAATTCGGAACTCTTTTATTATTTAGTATATAAGTGGATACTCTTGAAGCCAAGTCAAGATAATCTGATTTTTGTAAAATTCCTGCAATTTTATCTCCATTTGGATTGGAAACAGGATTAACTTCTATAATTTGAATATTTGAAGAAGAGTTTTCATTAATTTTTACAATTGCTGTAGAAACTAAATATAAAAACTTGGGCATTGACCATTCTGTACTATCTATTATTACATAGCTAGGCAAGTTCCCATTAATTTCAACATAAGTTTTTATTCTAGATGAGGCATCTATAATATCGGCTAAACTAATAGTAGATGTAGAACCATATTTAGACTCACTAAAATAATTGTCTATTTTAGTTATCAGTTGATTAATTAAACTATTTGTAGTTGCTAAATCTTCATATATGTATGTTTCATAAATGATAGTATTTATCTCAGCATTTACTAAATGATTTGTAAGGTAAGGTGGACTTGTTTGGGATGTAGGATAATAATATACTAACTCTGATATTTGATTTATAATAGATTCTGCAATTTTTTTAGATGATGGATGATTTAAAGGAGCAAATATAAAGTTTGTTTTTTCATAAGCCCCTCCATTTTGAGTTCCTTTATTTGAGTGTACATCTATTACAAGGTTATAATTTTGATTAAGTATATGTGGTAAAACAAATTCTTGAGTAAGTAACTGCCCATTCATTCTACCCTTATCATAATCAGAAGCATCTTTTGTAACTGTTATATTATAGATATAATAACAATATTTTAAATTATTATTTTTTGAAACAATTGAATTATATAAAGCACTATGAACAGATGACTCAAGAGGATGTAATCCAATAACATAAGCAATTTTTATTTTAGAATTAGCATTACCAAAAATACCAATTAACTCGACTTTCCCTTTATCATTAGCCCCTAATAGTTTAGTACTTAAGTTAGTGTGATTTGTATTATTAGTTATATTATTAGAATTATTATTAGAATTAATACTGTATATAGGTAAATATTTATTAATTGGATTATTATTAGCTATTTTAATAGATAAAGAGCTTGGAATCGATTTTTTAACATTTATATAATTTCCAACATAAGTCATTCCATAAATGATTGTTTGGTACTGAATGTTTCCAGCCCCATATTTAGCACTTAAGTAATTTGGTGCTTTATTATTTGAAATAATATATGCAACAATTCTTTTTGCCATATCATTATATTGTGCTTTTGTAAAAATTTTACTTATTGTAGCTCCACTAGCATTTGTTGGATTTTTAATATTGTTTTTAATAATAATATTAGCAGATGACCCTGAAACTTTAGTGTTTATAGCTTTTGATAATAAATACAAATATTCTGGCATTGAATATTTGTATCCAGATATAGTCACATAATCTGGCAATTTTTTATTTTTATCTAAATAATTTTTAACATTAGTCGATGTAGCCCAAATAAGACTTTGAGAAATAGTTTTTGAATTAGATCCAGTATTTATAGCCACATTTTGACTTTTATTATATTTAGGGATGTTTTTATTTATAGTATGTGTTTTTGCAATATTTAGACTAAGTGTGGATGGCAAATTACCATTGTGTGTTTCAGAATAATAAATTAGCTTATTAATTGAATATATAACTGTTTGATACTGCATTTTTCCAAGTTTTGTTGTAAGATAATTAGGAATTTTATTGTATTTTTGAATGTAGTTGACCATATTTTTTGAATAAGTATAATATTGCAGTTTGCTTATTTTTCCTTTTATACTATTTCCAGTTGGTTTTGTAGGGTCTTTTATATTGTATTTTATAGTTATAGATGATGATTTTTTATTGTATTTATTAGATATAGTCATACTTAAAAGATATAAATATTCAGGCATTGAATATTTGTATCCAGATATAGTCACATAATTTGGCAATTTTTTATATTTATTAATATAACTATTAACTGTTTTCGAAGTAATCAATATTTGTTTTTGAGTTAACTCTGTAGGTTCACCAGCTACTTTAAGGTTAGATTTAGCAGAATTTATTTTGGAACTAGAATTATTACTAAAATTGAGGTTAATACTATCATTATTTGACTTAATAATTTTATCAGTATTGGTTTCATTAATATAACCATTACTATCTATTTCACTAGCATAAATTGTACCAATTCCAATGAAAAACATAAAAAAAAAGATTATAATAATTTTTAGCTTATTCATATTTATTTACCTCTTTGAAGCATTTCATGTCCCTTTTATATTCCAAATACCTATAATTTTATTTATTAATAATTAATATGAATACTTTTCTATAAATACTTTCCTTTTTCAGTAGCTCTGTGAACTTAAGCATTAAATAATAAATCTTAACTACATTTAATAAATTATTTATAAAGATTCTAAATAATTTTTTTAATTTTTTTAATTTTTATAAAAATTTATTTTAAAAAAATCTTTAAATTGACAGAATTGATTTTTTAGGAAAAATTTTATATATTAAAAATTATAAATAACTTACTAATGATATTAATTAATGAATTTAATATATTTTAATATATTGTATTGTAATATATCCTACTTTATTGTAATAATAAGTGATAATATGGCTCAAATTCAAGAACTGGTGTATAAAGGCAAAGCTAAAGATGTTTATAAAACGGATGAAGATGATAAAGTCATTGTTAAATTTCGTGATGATATAACTGCAGGGGATGGTATTAAGAAAGATAGCTTATCTAAAAAAGGATATTTCAACTCTCTTATTTCTTCTAAACTTTTTGAGGTACTTGAAGATGCTGGAATTAAAACACAGTTTTTAGAACTTGTTGAACCTTCTATGATGCTTTCTAAAAAGCTTGAAATGCTGCCTCTTGAAGTTATTGCAAGAAATGTTGCAGCTGGAAGTATTTTAAAGAACTTCCCTTTTGAAGATAAACAAAGATTTGACACTCCTCTTATACAAATGGATTATAAAAATGATGAATATCATGATCCTATGCTTAATGATGCTATTGTTCTTGCATTAGGATTAGCTACTCAAGAAGATTTAGATAATATTAGAAAAATCACAATTAAAATTAATGAAATTTTAAAAGAGTTCTTAGCTTCAAAAAATATTCTTCTTGTTGACTTTAAACTTGAATTTGGTAAAGATGCAGAAGGTAATATTGTTTTAGGTGATGAAATTAGTCCTGATACTTGTAGATATTGGGATATTAACACTCTTGATGTTTTAGACAAAGATTTATTCCGTCAAGGTCAAGATGGTGTTATAGATGCATATGAAAAAGTATGTTCTATGATTTTAGATGAAAATGATATGGAAAAATGGGGTATTACATAACTGTTTACAAGTACTTGCTAAATTTTTGAATATTATTTTAGTAGTGATTTATTGGAATATAGTGAGTTATTGTTATTATATTGGTTTATTAATGTCTAATTTTACAGTTTATGGTGATTAAATGAAGTTCAATGTTGAAGTTAAAATTTCTCTTAAAAAGGGTATGTTAAATCCAGAAGCATCTACTATTCAGCGTGCTTTGGCTTTATTAGATTATGAAGTAAAAAATACAGACACGATTGAGATTATAAAGTTTGAAATTGAAGAAGATACTAAAGAAAAGGTTAAAGAAGAAGTAGAAGATATGTGTCAAAGATTACTCTGTAACCCTGTAATTCACGACTATGAAATTGATATATCTAGCTAATTTTTTGATTCTAATCTGTTTAAGTGTGATAAAATGAAAATTGGTGTAATACGATTTCCAGGTTCTAATTGTGACCGAGATGTTGCTCATGCTATTGAGTTAGCTGGTGGGGAAGCTGAGTTTATTTGGTGGGATAAAACTGATTTATCCTACTTAGATGCAATTGTAATCCCTGGGGGCTTTTCTTATGGGGATTACCTTCGTGCAGGTTCAATAGCTTCAATTACTCCAGTTATTGATGGAATTAAAGAATTAGTGGCTGAAGAGAAACCTGTTTTGGGAATATGTAATGGTGCTCAAATTTTAGCTGAAATTGGCTTGGTTCCAGGTGCTTTTACAGTTAATGAAAATCCTAAATTTAATTGTGAATGGGTTGATTTAAAAGTTACAACTAATAGAACTCCTTTTACAAAGGGATTTAGTAAAGGACAAATCATTAAAATGCCTGTAGCTCATGCAGAAGGACGTTATGTAAATCCTGAAATTGATTTATTAAAAGATCAAGATCAAATTGTTCTTCAATTTGAAGGCAAAAATCCTAATGGTGCTGTTGAAGGAATTACTGGGGTTTGTGATGAGTCTGGACTTGTTTGTGCAGTTATGCCTCACCCTGAACGTGCCTCTGAATCTATTTTAGGATCTAATAATGGCTTAGAATTCTTCAAAGGAATGATAAAGCTTTAAAGTAATTGGTGTGTGAAAATGGTAGTTTATTTAGTTGGTGCTGGCCCAGGAGATATTGATTTAATAACTTTAAAGGCAGTTAAGGCATTAAATCAAGCGGATGTTGTTATTTATGATAGATTGGCTAATGAAGAAATTCTTCAGCATGCAAAAGATGCTAAGTTAATTTATGTTGGTAAAAAAGCTGGAGAACACTATAAAAGCCAAGAAGAAATTAATAAGATTATTATTAGTGAAGCAAAAACTCTAATTGCCCATGAAAGTAATACTAAAGATAATGGTAATGGGGTTATTGTTCGTTTAAAAGGTGGTGACCCATTTGTCTTTGGAAGAGGTGGAGAAGAAATATTGGACTTAATTAAGGAAAATATTAACTTTGAAATTATTCCAGGTGTTACTTCAGCTATTGGTGTTCCAACTAGTTTAGGACTTCCTGTAACTCATAGGGCTGTAGCTACTTCATTTACTGCAGTCACTGGTCATGAAGATCCTACTAAAAGTAAAGAACAGGTTAAATGGGACTATACTGCAGATACTATTATTGTTTTAATGGGTATTGGTAAAATTAAAGAAAATACTACTAAAATGATGAAATATAGGGATGCTAGTACTCCTGCTTGTGTAATTGAAAATGGAACACTTCCTAATGAGCGTGTTATATTTGGAACATTAGGAGACATTGCTGATAAAAATATAAACACTCCTGCAATTTTAATTGTAGGCAATGTAATTAATATTTTCAAAGAAATAAAGAAATTTAAAGATAATATTAAAGATAACAATAAATAACACAAAGATATCATAGTAACAATAACACTAAGAATATTAATAACAATAATAACAATATAAATTTGAATATATATGTAAATCTTATCTTTTAAGGATATACTCTAAAAGGAGACTTTTTAATGACTTCAAATTCTTATAAAAATAAAGTTATAGCTATTACACGTCCAAGTGATAGGTCACAGGAAGCTATAGATATTATTGAGTCATATGGTGCAAAAGCATTTGTAGCTCCTACTTTAGAATTAGAAATAGCCCCTAAAAAATCACTGAAAAAATTGTATGATTTAAAAGATAAATGGGATTGGATTGTTTTCACATCACCTAGTTCAATTGAAGCAATATCAAAATATTGGCCTAGATTTGCCAATGAGATTAAAAATCACACTAATGGTGAAAATAATATTCATTACTCTAATAGTAGTATTAATAGTAGTAATGCTACTAATGATAACGGCAACAATAATAATAACAATAATAATAGCAATAATTGTAAAATAGCTGCTATTGGTCCTAAAACTAAAGAGATAGCTATTTCAAAAGGATTTGATATTGAATTTGTTCCAGATAGTTATGTTGCCGAAGGATTATTAGATTCATTCAGAGGTTACGATTTAAAAGATAAATTAATTGCACTACCTCGTACATTGGATGCTCGTAAAATACTTCCTAATGGTTTAAAAGATATGGGTGCAAATGTTAAAGTAATTGAAGCTTATAAATCTATATTTCCATTAGATACAGTCCGAATCGAACTTTTAATTGAAATGATACTGGCGGATAATGATTATAAATATGAGTATGATGATGTCAATACATGTGAAAGTTGTAGTGAAGGGTTTAAATTCGATTCAATTGATGCTATTACATTTACAAGTCCTCTAACTGTTAAAAACTTTTTTAAAGTTGTTGCAGATAATAAAAAAGATGATTTAGTTAAAGCATTGTCTGAAGATGTTTTAACTGTAGCTATTGGCCCTATAACTCAAAATGCACTTAATGAATTTAATGTAAAATCAATAGCTCCTGAAAATTACACTGTTAAGGATATGATGGATACTTTGTTTTATAATTTGTAATTTATCTAGTTTAATGTCTATAATATGAATAATCTAAAATAACCTTATAATTCTAATAACATTATCAAGGTTAACAATAATAATAACTATAATAATAATAATAACTATTATAATTTTAAAGGGAGTTTTATAATGGAAACTGTAATTTGGCCAGTTTATATTGATTCTACACGAAGTCAAGGGGAAGGTCGTAAAATATCTCTGGATAATGGAGTTAAAGAGCCTAAAATTAGTGAAATATCAAAGGCGGCTACTAAATTAAAACTAAATCCTATTGTTGAAAAGGATAAGAAATATCCAGGGCTATGGTTTGAAACTAAAGGTCGTATTATTGTAGAACGTGAAAATATTTCTAAAAGAGAACTTTTAATTAATATTAGTTCTATAATTAAAGAATTACGAAATTAGTTATAATATTAATATGGAAAAATCAATATTAAATGTGAAATTATGAATGAGATTCCTTTAAAAATGCAGGAAAGCTTAAAAAAAGCTAAAAATCTAGTTGAAGACTCTGAAGATATTAAAATTTATAGTCATATTGACTGTGATGGAATATCTGCAGGAGCTATTTTATCAACTATTTTAGATCGCCTTGGAAAGGAACATAGTGCAGAATTTGTTAGTTTGGATCAGTTAGAAAATTTAGAAATTACTAATGAATTAACTATTTTCTCAGATTTAGGTTCTGGGCAAAATGTAGATAAACTAGCTAAAAAATCTTCTAAAATTATAATACTTGATCATCACCCACCTATTCGCGATATTGGATATAGAAATACCGTTGATTATAAATTTTTAGAAATAAATCCTCATTATTATGGTATTGATGGTTCCCATTATGTTTCTGGGGGAGGAATGAGCTATTTTTTAGCTAAAGAATTTGGGTTTAAAGATTTAAGTTGGATTGGTGTTTTAGCTTCTGTTGGAGACATGCAAAACAGTAAAAATGGTAAATTAGAAGGCTTAAATCAAATTATTTTAAATGATAGTATTGAACAAGGATATGTTCATTCTTTTCCAGACTTATCTCTTTATGGTAGGCAAACTCGTCCTTTATTTGTAGCTTTATCTTATTTTAGTGATGTTAATTTACCTATTACTAATAATAAAACAGAAGCTATTGCTTTAATGAAGGATTTAGGTATTCCTCGTAAAAATGGTAATATGAATCGAACTCTAAGTGACTTAGATAATGGAGAAAAAGGAAAACTCTTTTCAGCACTTGTTCAAATGTTATCTAAAGAAGTTCCACAAAAATATATTAAATATGTTCCTAAGTTAGTTGCTGCTGACTCTTATGAATTTTTAATGGAGGAACCTCATACTTTTTTAAGAGATGCTTCTGAATTCTCTACAGCTATGAATGCCTGTAGCCGTAATAATAAAACAGATTTAGGATTAGAAATTCTTAAAGGAAATAGAACTACGGCACTTGATGAATTAGAACTTGTTTCAAAAGACCATCGCCGATACTTAGCTCAACAAATCCATAAAATTCAAGAAAGTGATATGATTGAACAAATGGATAATCTTCAGTATTTTGATGGAGATGGTATAAAAAGTACTGTTGTTGGGACTTTAGCTGGAATGATATTAAGCTATGGGGATTGGAAAAAACCTATGATTGGGTTTACTCAAATTAGTGATGAAGATGAAGGTTTAAAGGTTTCGTTACGTTGTTCACGTCTTTTAGCTTATGATGGAATTCATTTTGGTGAGATTATTAGAAAAATTTCAGCTAAAGTTGGAGGTAATGGTGGAGGCCATTCTGTTGCTTGTGGGGCTTATATTCCTGCTGATGTTAAAGATGAGTTTCTTTCATTGTTTAATAATAGTTTAAATGGGGTGTTATAGGTGGATTTTTTGATCAAACTTCAGAAAATCCTATGGATTTCCTATGAATGGCAAATTAAAGATTTGACTTTCTCGAAACCCTTTGGGTTTCTCAGCCCGAAAAATCGAAGCATTAGAAAATCTTTGATTTGCTAAGATTTTTCAGGGCTTTTTTCTAAAAAATTTGGGGGATTAATATGAAAATATTTAAAAAAAGGGGAGAAATGACTCATTTTCAAATTTTAGGAGAAGTTTCTAAAAATGAGTATCATTTACGTCAAAAGGATATAGCTGAGCGTTTAGATATTACTGTTCAAGCTGTTAGTGAAAATATAAAGGCACTAGTAGACGAAGGATATATTAGCTCTCAAGATGGTCGTGCTCCTTATAAAATAACTCAAAAAGGATTAAATAAAGTTAAAAAAGATGCTTTAATACTTAAAAAGTATGCTGATGATGTACTTGAAATTATGAATTATTATAAGTCTATTTGGCCTGCTATAGCTACTGAAAATATTGGAATGGGAGATGAAGTTTCTCTGTATATGGATAATGGTTTACTTTATGCAAAAATTAATGATAATTCTGAAAATAATATAATTGATAATCCTGAGCATATAGCTCTAGCTAAAGTTTTAGAAACAGTTTCCAAAGGAGATGATGTTCCTTTAAGTTCCCTTCATGGAAACATAGAGTTAGCTGAAGGTCAAGTTGTCATAATAACTCTTCCTACAATTAATCAAGGAGGTAGTAGGGCTACTGATTTTAGTATTATAAAAAATATTCATGAAACTGGTCTCAAGAGATGGGGTGAAGATTCTAAATTTGATAGAATAGCTGTTATGGGGACTATTTCTCATGTTGTAGCTAATAAATTAAATATTTCTTATGAAATCGAGTTTGCAGTACCTCATTCTACTGTTGCAGCTACTAAAAAAGGTTTAAATGTTCTAGTTCTAGCTGTTGGTGGTATGACTAAGAGTATTACTAAACGCCTTGACGACGAAAAAATCAAATATAATACTGTTGATGGCCATAGTTAGCTATTTAATTAGCTATTTAGTTATCTACTTAGTTAGTTATTTAGCTAATAATTTTCTAGTTAAATAATTACCTAACTAATTATTTATCTAATTATCTAGCTATTTATTTATCTATTTATTTTCAATTTTTATTCTTACTCTAAGCTTTGTTTTTATTTACATTTTAATTTATATTTTAATTTTCATATTCGTCTTTACTATGAGTTTCATTTTTACTTTCATTTTCATTTTTGTATTTATTTTCAAAATTTAATGGTTGTGTTTTATATGAAAAAATTAACAGATAAGGAAAAAGAAGTTATATTAAGCAAAGGAACTGAAGCACCTTTTACAGGCAAGTATAATAATCATTTTACTAATGGTACTTATATTTGTAAACAATGTGGAACTCCTCTTTATAAATCTAGTGATAAATTCCAATCTAGTTGTGGTTGGCCTGCTTTTGATGATGAGATTCCCGAAGCTATTAAGAAAATAGTTGATGCAGATGGATCTAGAACTGAAATTCTTTGTAATAATTGTAATGCTCATTTAGGGCATGTTTTTAAAGGTGAGAATTTAACTCCTAAAAATACTCGTCATTGTGTAAATTCAATATCTCTTGATTTTAAAGAAGGTAAAAATGATACTGATATTAGTGCTGATAGGAGTATTGATAATAATGAGCAGGATGATAATAAAACTGTTTACTTTGGAGGAGGATGTTTTTGGGGTGTAGAATATTATTTTAAAAAACAAGAAGGAGTTATTTCTGTAGAATCTGGTTTTATGGGGGGAAAAAGAGATAATCCTAGCTATAATGATGTTTGTTACAATAATACTGGAGAAATCGAAGTTGTAAAAATTGTTTATAATCCTCAAAAAGTGGATTATGAATTATTAGCTAAGCTATTTTTTGAAATTCATGATCCTTGTCAAGAAAATAGGCAAGGTCCTGATTTTGGACATCAATACCGTTCTCAAATATTTTATACAAATTCTAATCAAAAAGAAATTAGTGAGAACCTAGTTGAAATTCTTAAAAATAAAGGTTTTGATGTCAAAACAAAAATAGAAAAAGCAATGACATTCTACAAAGCTGAAGAATATCATCAAAATTATTATGGTAAAAATGGTCAAGTTCCATATTGCCACATTCCTCAAAAGAGGTTTTAATTTAATTTTTAATTTTTTTTTAAATAAAAATTAGTATTTAAAAATAACTAATTTAAATTTATTTAAATTTATTTTTCATTTAAAAGCTTTAATAAAGCAGCTGCAATATCGATAGAATTATATCCCACTTCTACTAATGATTCAACGGTGTGTGTTTCTTGGGTAATTTTACCATTATCAATAGTCTTTTTAACAGTATCTAATGTTACATTAGCTTTTGCTTTATTCATTTCTTCCATTGATGGAACTTTTTGTTGTTTTATTTTAGTTTTAGTAAATCTCATGATGTCTCTTAATTTATAGACATCTTTACCAGCTACAAATGTAAATGCATGACCAGATTTTCCAGCTCTACCAGTTCTACCAATTCTGTGAACATAGTATTCATTATCACTTGGTACATCATAGTTAAATACAGCTTCAACATCAGGAACATCAATACCTCTTGCTGCAACATCAGTAGCTACTAAAATATCAATTTTACCTTTTCTGTAAGCATTCATTACACTATCTCTTTTATTTTGGCTTAAATCACCATGGATACCGCTTACATCATAACCTCTATTTTTAAGGTCTCTTACTAAACGATCTACACGCCTTTTAGTGTTACAAAATACTAATGATAAGTTTATGTCATAAATATCTAATAATCTAGACAATAGCTCTAATTTCATTTTTTCTTTTACTTCAAAGTATATTTGTTCTATTTCGGGAACAGTAATGTGTTGATGAGCTACTTTTAAGAATTTAGGATCTTTTTGATATTTACTAGTTAATTTTTTAACATTTTTATCTATTGTAGCTGAAAATAGTAATGTTTGTCTTCCTTTAGAGGTATGTCTTAATATTTTTTCAATATCATCTCTAAAACCCATATCTAACATTTCATCTGCTTCATCTAATACTACTGTTTCAATTCCACTTAAATCAAGAGTTCTTCTTTCAATATGGTCTAAAACACGTCCAGGAGTTCCAATAATTATATGTACTCCTTTTTTCAATGCTCTAATTTGTCTTCCTATGGGTTGTCCACCATAAACTGGAAGTACGTGTAATTTAGGCATAAATTCACTTAATTTTCCAATTTCTTCAGCTACTTGAAGAGCTAACTCACGTGTAGGACATAATATAATAGCTTGTGGACTTCTGTCTTTTACATATATTTTCTCTAATGTTGGAACACCAAATGCTAATGTTTTTCCAGTTCCAGTTTGTGCTTGCCCAACTATATCTGCTCCAGTTAAAGCTACTGGAATAGCTAATGATTGTATAGGGGTTGCTTCTTCAAAACCAAGTTTGTCAATTGCTTTTTTAATTTCTTTTGATAATTTTAATTCTTCAAATGATAAATTTGTCATATAATCTCCCTTTTTTGAATTTGTTATTAATTGTATTTATTGCATTTTTGCATTTTTTGCACTTATTTATATATTTTACTAATTCAATGCACTGACTGTCTTTTCAGTGTATATTATTCTTGTATTCCTATTTATTGTATTGATATGACTTATTTTAATTTTTAAGTACAACTTAACAAATTATACTTAATATAATCTTATTTTATCATTTTAACATTATAGTTAGACTTATAATTAGCTTAAAATTATATAAATTCCATAAAATTCATTATTAAAATCATAATTATTTAAAAATAATTTATTCATACCTCAATTAAATAATCTATACACTGTATAACTATGTATTTTTTGGTATTTATATACATGGGTATTTTTGTGTTTTTATTTAAATTTATATATTATTTAAACTATTATTCTAACATTGTAATATTGTTTTGAAAATATTATCCCATATATAGCTTTCTTTAATATTACTGTTTTAGGAGTATATTGCTCTAAAAATGTCATCATATTTATATTTTTTTATAATAATCTTTAATTAATCCCTAATTAGGAAAATATAAATAATTGTAG
>JBOFHT010000011.1:0-10443 GCA_051649785.1 Methanobacteriaceae archaeon | reverse complement strand
AAAATAGAAAAAAAAGAATTAAAAACCTATAAAAAATTGTATTCTCTTTTTAAAGACAATTATGGATATATAAATCCTTTTTATCCTTTTTATGGCTCAACTAAAAACATCAAGCAAAGATTTAGAAAAAGGAAAGTACGATTTGAAAAAAGTAAAAACTCAGAGATTATGTATTTAAAGATATATAACTGTAAGGATTACAATAATAACTTCCAAACAATGCTTGAAAATGTTTTAGACTATAAAAAAAGACATACAAAAGTTTTTTTTATACAGTCAATAAGTAATAACTTTTATATACCTAAACTATATAAATAGTAATATTAGAATATGAAACTATTTTAATTATATATGAAACTATTTTAATTATACATAAAACAATTTTATATGTTGTTTTTTACATATTTTTCTAATTATTCAATACTAAAACTTATATTATTTAATCTATTATAAATGAAGGTGAAGAAAACGTGTCGCAAAAAAATTTAAACATTAGTAAGTTACTAGGGACTGGTGTTGTTTTAGTTTTAATACTAGTATTATTTTCTACTTTAGGTGGTTTAAGTGCTGCTGTTGTGAATAATGGTAATGGTAGTGTTTCTCTTAGTGATAGTAGTACCATTAAAAATGGATTAGATAGTTTAACTAATGGTAATGGTACTATTTATTTAAATAGTAATAGATATATTGGTTCAGGTAATCTCAATCAAACATTAATTAATCGTAATATTACCATAATTGGTAATAATAGTACTGTTATTAATGGAACTAATGGTGACTGGATATTTAATGTAACTAATGGTAGCTTAAAACTTATTAACCTAACAATTAGTAATGCATACAATACAAATAATGGCGGAGCTATTAGTAATACCGGCACTCTTACAATAATAAATTGTAAATTTATTAATAATAATGCTACTTATGGTGGGGCTATCTATAATACTGGTGTTAATTTTAGTGTAGTTAATTCTACTTTTACTGGTAATAATGCTACTTATGGTGGGGCTATCCGTAATACTGGTGTTAATTTTAGTGTAGTTAATTCTACTTTCAATAGTAACAAAGCTACTAGTGGTGGTGGTGCTATCTCTAATAATAATAGTGGTTTTAATTGTAGTGTAGTTAATTCTACTTTTAATAGTAACAATGCTACTAGTGGTGGTGGTGCTATCTATAATGCGGGTGGTAATTTTACTGTAGTTAATTCTACTTTTACGAGTAATAATGCTACTAATAATGGTGGTGCTATCCATAATACAGGTGGTGGTAATTTTACTGTAGTTAATTCTAGTTTTAAGGGTAATGCTAGTTATGGTGGGGCTATCTATAATACTGGTGTTAATTTTACTGTAGTTAATTCTACTTTCAATAGTAATAAAGGTGGTTTTGGAGGTGTTATATATAATACTGGTGTTAATTTTACTGTAGTTAATTCTACTTTTACTGGTAATAATGCTACTAATGGTGGTGTCATATATAATACTGGTAGTGGTAATTGTAGTGTAGTTAATTCTACTTTCAATAGTAATAAAGCTACTAGTGATGGTGGTGCTATCTATAATTTGAATGGTAATTTTAGTGTAGTTAATTCTACTTTCACAGGTAATAATGCTACTGATGGTGGTGTTATATATAATAATGGTAATTTTAGTGTAGTTAATTCTACTTTCACAGGTAATAATGCTACTGATGGTGGTGTTATATATAATAATGGTAATTTTAGTGTAGTTAATTCTACTTTTACTGGTAATAATGCTACTGATGGTGGTGCTATCCTTAATTATATGAGGGGTAATTTTAGTGTAGTTAATTCTAGTTTTACGAGTAATAATGCTACTAATAATGGTGGTGCTATCTATAATTATATGGGTGGTAATTTTAGTGTAGTTAATTCTACTTTTACTGGTAATACTGCTAGTTATGGTGGTGTTATATATAATAATGTTAGTGGTAATTTTAGTGTAGTTAATTCTACTTTCACAGGTAACACTGCTAATATGGATGGTGGTGCTATCTTTAATTATGGGAAAGGTAATTTTAGTGTAGTTAATTCTAGTTTTACGAGTAATAATGCTACTAATTCGGGTGGTGCTATCTTTAATTTAAATGGTAATTTTAGTGTAGTTAATTCTACTTTCACAGGTAACAATGTTACTAATTCGGGTGGTGCTATCTTTAATTTAAATGGTAATTTTAGTGTAGTTAATTCTACTTTTACGAGTAATAATGCTACTAATCCTGGTGGTGCTATCTATAATTTGAATGGTAATTTTAGTGTAGTTAATTCTACTTTCACAGGTAATACTGCTAGTTATGATGGTGGTGCTATCAGTAATTATGGTGGTAATTTTAGTATACTTAATTCTACTTTCACTAGTAATAATGTTAATTATGATGGTGGTGCTATCTTTAATTTGAATGGTAATTTTAGCGTAGTTAATTCTACTTTCACTAGTAATAATGCTAATATGGATGGTGGTGCTATCTTTAATTTGAATGGTAATTTTAGTGTAGTTAATTCTACTTTTACTAATAATAATGCTACTAATGGTGGTGCTATACGTAATTATGGTGCTAATTTTAGTGTAGTTAATTCTACTTTCACAACTAATACTGCTAGTTATGATGGTGGTGCTATACGTAATTATGGTGGTAATTTTAGTGTAGTTAATTCTACTTTTACTAGTAACAATGCTACTAATGGTGGAGCTATCAGTAATTATGGTGATAATTGTAGTGTAGTTAATTCTACTTTCACAGGTAACAATGTTACTAATTTAGGTGGTGCTATCTTTAATTTAAATGGTAATTTTAGTGTAGTTAATTCTACTTTCACAGGTAACAATGTTACTAATTCGGGTGGTGCTATCTATAATGATAATGGTGGTAATTTTAGTGTAGTTAATTCTACTTTCACAGGTAACAATGCTACTCTGGGTGGTGCTATCTGTAATGTGGATGGTGATTGTAGTGTAGTTAATTCTACTTTTAATAGTAATAATGCTACTCTGGGTGGTGCTATCTATAATGATAATGGTGGTAATTGTAGTGTAGTTAATTCTACTTTCACTAGTAATAATGCTAATATGGATGGTGGTGCTATCCTTAATTATGGTGTTAATTTTAGTGTTGTTAATTCTACTTTCACGGGTAACAATGCTACTAATGGTGGTGCTATCCTTAATTATGGTGTTAATTTTAGTGTAGTTAATTCTAGTTTTACGAGTAATAATGCTACTAATGGTGGTGGTGCTATATTTAATTTGGGTGGTGGTAGTTGTAGTGTAGTTAATTCTACTTTTACTGGTAATAAAGCTACTAATGGTGGTGCTATCCATAATTATGATATTAATTTTAGTGTAGTTAATTCTACTTTTACTGGTAATAAAGCTACTGTTTATGGTGGTGCTATATATACTGGTGGTAATTGTAGTGTAGTTAATTCTACTTTTAATAGTAATAATGCTAATAATGGTAGTGCTATCCTTAATTATGGTGTTAATTTTAGTGTAGTTAATTCTACTTTTAATGGTAATGATGCTACTAGTTTTGGGGGTGCTATCTTTAATTATAAGAGTGGTAATTTTAGTGTAGTTAATTCTACTTTCATAGCAAATAATGCTTATTATGGTGGAGTTATCTATAATGACGGTGGTGATAATTTTACTGTAGTTAATTCTACTTTCACAGCCAATACTGCCATTAATAGCTGCGGAGCTATCTATAATGATAAGGGTGATAATTTTACTGTAGTTAATTCTACTTTCACAGCCAATACTGCTGATAATAAGTGCGGAGCTATCTATAATGATAAAGGTGATAATTTTACTGTAGTTAATTCTACTTTCACAGCCAATACTGCTGATAATAGCTGTGGAGCTATCTATAATGGAGGAGGTATTAATTTCACTGTTCTTAGTTCTAGCTTTATTAGTAATACTGCTAGTGATTATGGTGGAGCTATTGCTACGTATTCTGATTTGTTTGTTAAGTATTGTGTTTTTGTAAATAATTCAGATAGTTCAGGATATACTATATTTAATGAGGGTTCAGGTTTTGTTGTTACAGCTGATTATAATTGGTGGGGTTCTAATAATATAACTAGTAAAACAAATTTTGATTTAGCTAATTATTATACTATGAAAATCACTATTAATATACCTAATAATGTTCTTAAATTTGGTGACAAGCTTGGTATGAATTATTCTTTTGTTTTAAATAATACTGATAATAATGCAGGTGCAAGTACTGGTTTTAAATATTTTACTACCACTATTAATTATAATGGGAATTATTTAATGGCTATTGATGGTAGAGTTAGTAGGGTTTACGATATTCCACTACTTAATATGAATTCAACTATTTTAGCTACTTTAAATAGTGAAAAATCAACTTTAAATTATCTTGCTACTAAAGGAGATAGTGTTAGTATTGTAGGATCTGTTTTGAGTGTTTATAGTAACATAGTAACTTTAAAATCTACACTGAAAAATAAGAATGGTGCAGCATTAGCTGGTAAGACTATTATATTTTATATTAATAATGTTTATGTAGGTAGTGCTAAGACTAATAGCATGGGTGTAGCTAGTTTAAGTTATAAAGCTAACTTTACAGGTTCTAAAACCTTAAAAACCACTTTTACTCAAGATGTTAATTATCTATCTAGTTCACATACCAGTGTATTTAAGTCTTTAAAACTTAAAACAACTGTTTATTTAAAGAAATTCACAGCTAAATATAATAAAAAAGGACTATTTAGTGTTACTTTAAAGAACCAGTATAGGAAAGTCATGAAAGGAAAATACATTAAGTTCTATATTAAAAATAAATATTTAGGAAAAGCAAGAACCAATAGTTTAGGTGTAGCTACTCTTAAACCTAAAATTAAAGTTAAAGGTAAGGTATCTATTGTAGCTAAATTCATTGGGGACTCTAATATAGCTAGCTCTGAATTAACTAAAAAAGTAACTATTAAAAAATAATATATATAAATAATTTAAATTTAAGAAAATCACTTAAATATTCTAGACAATTTTTGAATTTTTATAAAGTTTTACTTTAAAAAATTTAATTTTAATTTGACAGAACTGTTTATTAATAGTTAATTATAAATGCAATGAATTATTAAATTTAATAATATCGAATAATAGATTTATATTAATAAATACTTTATATTCATTAGGAGTGTTATCAGTAAGTATTATATTAAAGTATTTATAAACTATTAGTGTTTATTAGTATTTATTATATTTATTATTTGAAAAAACAAAAGGAGATTTAATAAAAAATGGCAACATCAGAATTTGCAAACCCTGCACCATTAGGGCTTTTTGGGTTTGGGATAACAACAATTTTACTTAGTTTACATAATGCAGGAATAACAGATTTATCTATGGTTATTGTTTCAGCAGCTATTTGTTTAGGTGGAGTAGCTCAAATTATTGCAGGAATTTTTGAACTTAAATTTAGAAACACTTTTGGAGGAACTGTATTTGTATCATTTGGTTTCTTCTGGCTTTCATTAGTATTAATTTGGATTTTACCAGCATTTGGACATATTGCAGCTGCAGATAAAATGTCAATGGGATTCTATTTACTTACATTTGCATTCTTTACATTGTTTTTATTTATAAGTTCCTTAAAGCATATTAAAATATTACAAGTACTATTTGTATTAGTTACACTTTTGTTCTTCTTATTAGCTATTAGTGATTTAACTGGAATTACAATTTTAACTACAATTGGTGGGTATTTAGGATTAGTTCTTGGAGCTTGTTCTTTATATGCTTGTGTTGGTCAAATAATTAATAATGATTGGGAAAAAGATATATTTAAATTATAATTTTTAAATTATAGTTTATCTTTTTTTCTCATATTTTTTTTACTTTTCTTTCTTCTTATTTTTTTTAAACTATAGTGCTAGATATTGAATTTTTAATAAATACTTGAAAAATTTAATACATCATTTAAACCTCTTTTACAAAAGATACAATTAATCAGAACATTATATGTGATGATTATAAAATTTAGTTAATATTAAAAATTTTAATTCGTGTACTATAATCTACTTTAATAAACTTTTGTGCAGTATCATAATTCCGATAATGATCATAATATTTCTAATAATTTAATCCTATTTCTAATAATTTTGATAATAATACCATTTCCAATAATTTCAATTTTAGCTTTTATCAGTATTTTTCTATGATTTTCATAAACTTCGTTATATGTAGATTTAACGAAGTTAATCATTAAGTTATAATAAAATACAAAATCTCCAAATATCCCCTATTTCAACTAATTAGTGTATATGTATTACATGATTTACAGCATTTTCACCAATTTTTATTTTTCAATAAATTTTTTCTCTACTTTTTATTGAATTTGATTATTGAATATTCCATTTAATTGTTATTTTCATCATTTTCATTAAAAATAATATTAATAAAAAATTAAATAATAATCCTACAATATTTGATATTAATAATATATTGCAGAATAGTCCTACAAAAATTAATAGTAATAACATACTCTAAAATAATCCTACAATATTTGATATTAATAATAGTTCCATTTATATCAAAAATTAGATATTTTATTTTTGTTTTGAATTCAATGTCAAAATGTTAGTTACTGGAAAAAATTAATTAAATTCAATAAGAGCCAAAATAATATTAAAAAATCTATTTTAAAAATTGTAACAATTAACAAATTGACAGCCCCCATTTTGCAAGTTAAGTATAAATATTAATACTATAAGCTATAAAACTAAGAAATAACAAGCAAATGTTAATATAATAAAAATCCAAAGATTAGTATTATTTACCAATTCATAAAAATAAAGAATATGATATTAATAAAATTATAATAAATAAAAAATAAATAGTTTAATAATTAAAGTAATAAACTAATAAAATAAAATAGGAGTCATAAATGTCTAAAGTTAACCCAATATCTTCAAAACAATCCAAATCACAATATACAGTTAAATCATACTCTGGGAAAAAAAGAGGTGATCGGAAAGATGGTTGGATTTTAAAGGATTTAAACTCTTTTACTAAACTTGTTCCCCATTTAATGCCAACTCGTGAAGCAGCATCAATTTATATTAAGGAAAAAGTCGATGTTACAAACTTTGTTAAATATGTTGAAGAAAAAAATAAAGAGCTAGTTAAAAACCCCATAGAAACTAAAAATGGGACTATTGATAAAATAACTTATTTTAATGTATTTATGGGAGCATTAGTTCGTCTTTTTACTATTAAACCCCATATGAATAGATTTATTGCCAGTAGAAAACATTATCAAAGAAAGAAAATTGAGCTTGCTTTTGTAGCTAAAAAGGAATTTACAGAAGATGGTGAAGAAACTATAATAAAAAAATCATTTGACAGAGAAGAGACTCTTTGGTCGATAGCTGGAAAAATGAATAAAGATATAAAACAAGTGAAAAGTGGAAAAAATAATAGTGCTGGTGATTTAATTGATTTATTTGCAAAGTTCCCCAACCCAATTATTCACTTTTTTATAAGGTTTTTAGATTTTCTTAATTATATTGGCAACTATCCAAAAGACATTTATGCTGAAGATCCCATGTATTGTAGTGCTTTTGTTTCTAATTTAGGAAGTATTGGTATTAGAAATGTCCCATATCATCATTTATATGATAGGGGAACTTGTTCTGCTTTTATTTGCTTAGGTGAAATTCACAAAGATAAGGTTTATGATAATGAACTGGGAGAGTTTATTGAAAGAGATCTTGTTGAAATTTCAGTTACTATTGATGAACGTATTAGTGATGGATTTTATTATATTAATGCAATGAATAAATTTAAAGAAATTTTAAATAACCCTGAAATGCTTGAAACTGTGTGTGATCATATACCTGTAGATAGGTAAATTGGTAATTATAATAGATTTAAAGTTGATTAAAACAATACAAATAATAATACAAGTAATAGTACTAATAATAGTAGTAATAATATAAGTAATATTATGGATATTTTTAATAAATTATTTATAAATATTCTGAATAATTTTTTGAATTTTTATAAAAATTTACTTTAAAAAATCCTTAAATTGGCAGAATTCAAAGCAAATAGAAATATTAATAAATAGCTTTAAACAAACTATTATATTAATAAAAATAGTAAGAAAATTAAAATTAAGATTAAAAATTATATAGAAATATTAGGTTATTACTACTATTAACAATATCAACAGAGAAATAATATAATCATAATAATATTACATCAAGATCATATTAAACATTTATATTATACTAATTCTAAAACTGAGGAAATCATTATGAATATTTCACCATTAGTTATTGGCACCGAAGATGAAATAAATTATAATAGGCCATGGATTAAATCTTATAATAAAAACACACCATCAAATCTTGCTTATCCTGATAAAACTATTTATGAAATGTTATTAGATACAGCTACTAAAAATCCTAATTTATATGCCCTTGAATTTATGGGAAAAAAGACTAAATTCAAAAAGCTTATTAATGAAGTAGACAACTGTGCAAGAGCATTAATTGAAATGGGGGTTACGGAAGATGATTCAGTTACAATTTGTCTACCTAATACTCCACATGGAGTTATAATGTTTTATGCAGTTAATAAAGTAGGTGCAATAGCTAATATGATTCATCCACTTTCAGCTCCTAAAGAGATTGAGTTTTATATGAATAATGTTAATAGTAAGTTTATTATAACTGGTAATTTCTCTTATATGAACTTAAAAAAGGTTCAAGACAACATTAACATTGAAAAAATTATTATAGCTAAGATTAGTGACTTTTTAGGAAAAAGAATGAGTATGGGTTTTTGGGCACTTGAAGGTCGTAAAATTCCTAAAGTAGAATATAAAGAAAATAAAAAGCTAATTAGCTGGAAAAATTTTACAAAGTTAGGTCAAAAGTCACCATTGCCAAATAATAATAATAATAATAATAACTCAAATACTAAAAGCACTGCAAAAATAAAAAGTAAAATGAAACCTGGAGATGGTGCAGTAGTATTATATACTGGAGGGACTACTGGTGTTCAAAAAGGTGTTTTACTATCAAATAATAACTTTAATGCACTTATTGTCCAATGCTTAGCTCATTTAAATAATGAAAACCTTGGTGAAATTAAAGGAGATAAAATAATGTGTATTCTCCCTATGTTTCATGGATTTGGACTTACTGTATGTGTTCATCTCCCAATATCTACGGGAGCTTGTGCTATTTTGGTTCCAAAGTTTAATGCCACTATTTTTGCAGATAAATTTGCAAAACATAAGCCACAATTTATTGCAGGAGTACCTACATTATATGAAGCTTTGCTTAGAAGTAAAAAAATGAAAAAAACTGATTTTAGTTGTTTAAAAGGAGTTTTTGCAGGTGGGGATTCAGTTCCTGTTGATTTAAAGTTACAGTTTGATGAATTTATTAAATCAAGAGGTAGTAAAGTTACAGTTCAAGAAGGTTATGGTTTAACCGAAACTGTCACAGTAAGTTGTTTAGTTCCAAATAATATCAATAATAACTTTAAAGTAAATAATACGATTAATGATAATAGCAAAAATTTAAAAGATTCTAAATTAGGAAGTATGGGAATTCCATTACCGGATATGATTTATAAAGTTGTTAACGTAGGTACAACACAATCAGTTCCTTATGGTGTTGAAGGAGAAATATGTATTAGTGGTCCGACAGTTATGTTAGGATACTATAATAATAAAGAAGAAACAAATAATGTTCTTAAAGTCCATGAAGATGGTTTTAAATGGTGTCATACTGGCGATTTAGGATATATGGATGAAGATGGTTTCTTTTATTTTAAATCAAGAATTAAACGTATTATAAAAAGCTCAGGATATTCCGTTTTTCCAACTCAAATTGAAGATGTTATTAATAAACATGAAGCAGTTTCAATTTCCTGTGTAATTGGAGTTCCAGATGAATACCAAATAGAAAAAATTAAGGCTTTTGTAATATTAAAAGAAAAATATACTAAAAACATTGATGAAAATCAAAATAAGATAATAAAAAAAGAAATAATGAATTTATGCAAGGAATACTTAGCTATCTGGAGTATGCCACGTGATATTGAAATTAGAGATACACTCCCAACTACCCAAGTAGGTAAAATAGATTATATTGAACTTAAAAAAGAATCTGTAGCAGTAAAATAAATTAAAATGGCTGTAAATTCTGAGTCACATTACTCTACATAAATAATAAGTAATATATAATAAATTATGGATTATAAAAAATATCTATATATCCATCTATTCTATTAATTTTTTGGCTCTGTAGAAACCCTATATTTTTGCACTAGTTTATATCAAAATCCGCTATTTCAAAAATTAAAACAACTTAAAATGCTTTGGCTTAGCAAATTAAGGAAATTTCTTTTTGAAAAAAATATTTTTGACTATAAA
>JBOFHT010000010.1:0-11072 GCA_051649785.1 Methanobacteriaceae archaeon | reverse complement strand
TTGTTTTTTTAAATTTAATTTCAATATTTTTACTTTTTTTATTTTCATTTTTTATTTCTTATGCTATATTTTTATTTTACTTTTTTTTAAATTTAATTTCAATATTTTTACTTTTTTTATTTTCATTTTTTATTTCTTATACTATATTTTTATTTATTTGTTGTATTTCATTTTTAGGTGTTTCCTACTATCTTTTAATTACTACTTTTTAAATATTTATAAATACTTGTTTAAACTAATTAAATAAATAGTGATAATATTTAAGGAGTCTAGTATTTAATTTAAACTATGGAACTATATTAATATTAAAATATCATATACTAATTAATATTCACATATAAGCAACCTTAAATAACTAAATACTTATAAATTTAGTTAAATTTATCTAATTCTTAAATAACTAGTTTTGGTGCTAAAATGAATAACTATGGAAACGAAAAATTAAGTGAAAATAGGGAAGAATACTTGGAAGCTCTTTATAAGTATGGTTCTAAAGATGATTTTGTTTCTACTAATAAATTATCTTCTTCATTAAATATATCTCCTGCTAGTGTTACAGAAATGTTAAAAAAGCTTGATAAATTAGGATATGTTGAATATGTTCCATATAAAGGGGCTAAATTATCTATTAAAGGATTTAGAATAGCTAAAACTATCATTCGGAAACATAGGATTCTTGAACTTTTTTTATCTGATGTTTTAAAAATTAATGAAGAGAAAGTGCATTTTCAGGCTTGTGAAATGGAACACTCACTTTCAGGGGATGCTGAAATGGCACTATGTAAAATACTAAATAATCCTGATTCTTGTCCAGATAATCGACTCATTCCAGAATGTAATTTTGATTTTAGTAGCTGTGGTGAATGTGAAAGTATTTCTAATAATATAGAACTTATTCCTATTAGAAAAAAGACTTTAATATCTTTATATCAGCTTCATGAATGTGAAAAAGGAATAGTTTTATTTTTAAGAGGCAATAATGATTTTGTCAAAAGGTTATCTAGTGAAGGTATTGAAATTGGTACTTTAATTAGAGTTAATTCAATTGATAAAAATAATAATCTTTTAAATTTGGATCTTGGTTATTCAAAATTGAATTTAGGAATTAGTGATGCTAAAAACATTTTCATTGATTTAATTGATGATAGTAATGATACAGATAATGATGATAATGGTATAGATAATTAAGATATTGCTATTATTTATATTACTATTTTTAACATTGCTATAAATATTGTTAATAGTAATAATTAGAATAATGATTGGCTCTGTAGAAACCCTATATTTTTGTGCTGATTTATATCAAAATTCACAACTTCAAAAATTAAAACGACTTAAAATGCTTTGGTTTAGCAAATTAAGGAAATTTCTTTTTGAAAAAAATATTTTTGACTACAAATTAACAAAGTAAAAAAGGGTTTCTAAAAAGCCTAATGATTATTAAAACAAGATTTAAAAGTTTAATTATTTATTTTTCAATTATAATTCAGCTAAGAGGGATAAAATGACAATAAATATAATTTCTTGGAATGTTAATGGTATTAGGGCAATTCATAAAAAAGGATTTTTGGACTGGTTTAAAGAAAAAGAAGAAAATAATTCACTAGATATTTTGTGCTTACAGGAAACAAAAGCTCAAATTGACCAGCTACCTAAAAAATTAGTTGATGTTCCAGGATATACAAGCTATTTTAACTCGGCTGAACGTAAAGGTTATAGTGGTGTAGCTACTTATTCAAAAATCAATCCTAATGCTGTTATTAATGGACTTGGTATTGAAAAGTTTGATATTGAAGGTCGTGTTCAAAGATTTGATTTTGATGATTTTATTATTCTAAATATTTACTTCCCTAATGGTGGTATGGGTGATGAAAGATTACAATACAAACTCGACTTTTATGATGCTTTTCTCAACCACATCAATGATTTAAGAGACTCTGGAAATAACTTGGTGATATGTGGTGATTTAAACACTGCACACAAACCAATAGATATAGCTAGACCAAAAGAAAATGAGAAAGTTTCAGGATTTATGCCAATTGAGCGAGAATGGGTAGATAAACTACTAGATAATGGATATGTTGATACATTCCGAATGTTTAACAATGAGCCAAAAAATTATACTTGGTGGAGCTATCGTACAAAAGCACGAGACCGAAATGTAGGCTGGAGACTAGACTACTTCTTTGTAAATAAAGAATTTAAAGATAAAGTGCTTGACAGCTACATACTCTCAGATGTAATGGGTTCAGATCACTGTCCAATTGGGATAAAGTTGGATATTTGACTTTAGGATTACAACTTTTATAATAATATATGTAACATAACAATATGAGTTAGTAATACCTATTATATTAGCAGTTATTTTAATATGAACATTTTTTGATATAAATAATAGCCTATTTTTTAGTAGGTTATCATAATAATTGTTGTGATTTTATGGATGATATTGGATTAAAAATCAAAGAACAAATTGGAGAGTCACGTAAAAATTTATTGGATATGGGAATGCGGAATAATTTGCTAAATTTTAGGGAATTAAAAAGAAATATTCCTATAATTGATGAAAATCCTGCAGAATTATGCCAAATATTAGTTTTTGAAGAAAACTTCATGGAATTTATCCCAAACCCTGAAAAGGAAAGAAGTAATGATAATGAAAGTAATGTTCCAGTTACTGATGACTCAAAAAATAGTATTGGGAGAGATAGTAATTTATGGACAATGCCTTTATCCAATGACAATGTCCCTGATAAACATAAAGATATGTATCTTCAGACAGATTTATCTGAAAAAGAGCTACAAAAACGTTTATTCACATTAAACCAATACTATAAAACTAGCTTAGAAGAACAGGGTTATAATAGTTTGTATTTAGCCCTTGGATTTTTGAAATGGCAAGAAGTTGATTATGGTGATTTATTTAGGAAATCTCCCCTAATATTAGTTCCTATTAAATTATACAGGGAATCAGTAGGTAAACCATTTATTATTGAATGGGATCATGAAGAAATCCAATATAATCTTTCATTACAATATAAACTTAAAGAACAAGGTGTGGATTTACCGGAATTTCAAGAATTTGAGTCAAAAGATGATGTTTATTCTTATTTTAATAAAGTAAAAGATGCTATTTCAACTAAAAATAACTGGAAAATAGATAATGGTATTTTTTTAAGCAATTTTAATTTTAGAAAGTTTGTGATGTACAAAGACTTGGATTTAGAAGAATGGATGGGGGATATTGAAAATAATTCTATTAAAGAATTATTTAATCCAACTGATTATGAATATCAAGATGAATTCAATGAAGATGATATAGATAAATTAATTCATCCTTCTGATGTATTTCATGTTGTTGATGCAGATTCTTCACAAATTGCAGTTATGGAGGAAGTTAAAAAAGGTAAAAATTTAGTTGTTGAAGGTCCGCCAGGTACAGGTAAATCTCAAACTATAGTTAATTTAATAGCTGAATTAATGGCAAATAAGAAGTCTGTTTTATTTGTCAGTGAGAAAATGGCAGCATTAGAAGTTGTTAAAAATAGATTAGATTCTATAGGCTTGGGAAATGGTTGTTTAGAGATTCATAGTAATAAATCTAATAAAAAAGATGTTTTAACAAATATTAGCAATACTTTATCTAGTGATAATTATTTTGTTAAAGATAATATTGATTTTTATAATTTAGAATACATAAGAGATAAATTAAATCTTTATATGAATACATTACATAAAAATTATGAGAAAACTAATTTAAATACATACCAATTAATTGGAATCTGTGAATTCAATAGGCAAATTATTGAAAATCTTAACCAAAAGCTTTATCGTTTTGAATTGAGTAATTTAGGTAAATTAGACTCACAAAAAAGAGGAGATTTAATTTCTAATCTTGAAATTATTGCTGATGCATATGGTGGTGTAAAACCTGTTAAAAACCATCCTTGGAGAAATACCTCTCCTGAAAACTTGTTTCCAGATGATATTGAAAATATTGAATCTAATTTGACTATTTTGCTTAATGAAATAAATAGTATTAATAGTAATATAGAATCGATTGTGAATATCACTGGCTCAAAAAACCTAAATAGTCTTGATGAAGTTGAACTTTATTCTGACAACTGTGATACTTTAAAATCAAATCCAAAGCTAATTGAAGACTATGATTTAGATAAACTAATTAATTCAATTGAAGAATATCAAATTAAAACTAAAAATATTGATTCAAAAATCTTTTCAGAGGATTTAGAAAGTAAAAAAGAAACAGTCAAAAGTTTAAATAATAATATTGATTCTTTGAATATAAGTCATGATATTCTCAATAATGAGAATTTAGGTGAAATGGTTAATGATATCAAAAAATATAATGATAATATAAAAAATTCTGAAATAAGAAGTATACTTGAAGATAAAGAGCTAAATAGAAAATTAAGTTTGTTTAAGTCTAAACGGCATTCTTTTTTAAAAGTTTTTAGTGGGGAATTTAGAAGTATTAGGGGGGAATTTAGGGGATATTACTCTAATAAAAAAATTTCTGAAGAAAAAATAGAAGATGATTTTTCAGTAATTATCAAATGGAGCACTAATTTAAAAGACCTTCGTGAAAGGATATTGGATTATTGTGATAAAGAAGAAAGTGATGGAAAAATTATAATAGATGCTGAAAAACTAATTTCATGGGCAAATCAATTGGATGAAATTAATAGTAATTTATCTAATTTTATTGTTAGTAATAGAGATAATAATTTTGAAAACTTAGAATATGAGTTAAATAACTTAATTGGACTTAAGAATAAATTAGAATATATAATTTCAATGGAAGATGTAGGTGTTCATTTTTTCCAAGATATTTGGAAAGGTTCTGAAACTGATATAAATAAGCTAAAAAAGAAATATAAAATAATTTTAAAATTTAATAAATTGTATTCATCGGAATTCTTTAGTAAAAAAACAGTTAAAATTTTAGAAAATGGAATTGATATTTATGATTTAGAAAAATACTTAAACCTTATTAAAGACAACAAATCAAAAATTCTTGAAACCCATAAAAAAATTAATAATTTATTAAAATTTAAAAATAAAGAGCTAACTGTTGATAGTATTCATAATATAAATTTATCTAACATTAAAACGGAAATTTCTTTATTATCTGATAATATAGGGTTATTGCACGGATGGAGAGTTTATAGGTCTAATTGTAAAGAATATCAAAATGAACATAACAAGGAACTTATTTCTCTTTTAAATGAAGATAAATTAATTAAAGAGTCAATTATTCCTACTTTTATTTATAATTTTGCAAATAATGCTTTAAAAGATGTATTGCGTGAAAATAAGGTATTAAATAATTTCACCAGTACTATGCATGAGAACAATATTGAAAAATTTAAGGAACTTGATAAAAAAACTATTAATTTGAATAGATATCGAGTTCAAGAAGTATTGGGTCAAAAACTTCCTAATGTTACAGGTTCAATTAATCCTGCTTCTGAATTAGGTATTTTGTTAAAAGAAATCAATAAAAAAAGAAAAATAAAACCTATACGTAGGATTTTAAATGAATGTTCTAAGGTTATTCGTGATATTAAACCTTGTTTTATGATGAGTCCATTGTCCATTGCTCAGTTTTTAGATCCTAAAACATATGAATCCTATTTTGATTATATTATTTTTGATGAAGCAAGCCAAGTTAAATCTGAAGATGCATTAGGGGCAATGTTGAGAGGTAAAAATTATATTATAATGGGAGATACAAAACAATTACCTCCCACAGTATTCTTTGATGGAGGGCCAATTGAAGATGAAAATGAGGAGAATAATAGTTTTATTAAAGATGTTGAAAGTATACTTCATTTTTGTAGTTCTGTTTTCCCAAGTAAAATGCTTAAATGGCATTATAGAAGTAAACATGAGTCTTTAATTGCAGTTTCTAATGAAGAATTTTATAATAATGAATTATTTATTTATCCATCTCCAATTAAAAAATCTGAAGATTTAGGGCTTAAATTAATCTATTCTCCTGACACAGTTTATGATAGGGGGAATATGTCAAATAATCCCAAAGAAGCTAAAAATATTGTTGAATATGCTATTAAACACTTTAAAACTCATGGTAATAATAAAAGTTTAGGTATTGGAACATTTAGTATGGGTCAAAAACAGGCAATACTGGAAGAATTAGAATTGAAACTTAAAGAAAACCCAGAATTACAAGAATATTTCAATGAATCGGGTAAAGAAGGATTTTTTGTTAAAAATCTTGAAAACATTCAAGGAGATGAAAGGGATGTAATTTTAATTAGTATTGGTTATGGATTCGATGCTAATAAGAAATTGATTCATAATTTCGGTCCATTAAATAGGGATGGTGGTGAAAGAAGATTAAATGTATTAATAACAAGAGCTAGGGAAAAATGTGTACTTTTCTCTAATTTCAAATCAAAAGATTTGAATTTGGAAAGAAGTTCATCTAGAGGAATTCAAGCCCTTAAAAACTTTTTATACTATGCTGAAACAGGTAATTTCCCATCAAGTTACAAAACAAGTCATGATTTTGATTCTGAATTTGAAAAATCTGTTTATAACTTTTTAGAAGGTGAAGGATATATTGTTGAGAAACAGGTGGGATGTGCTGGTTTTAGAATTGATTTAGCTATTGTTGATAAAGAAAATAATGATAATTATATAATTGGGGTGGAATGTGATGGTGCACCATATCATAGTTCTAATGTTGCAAGAGATAGGGATCGTTTAAGGCAAGAGATACTAGAGGGATTAGGGTGGACATTACATAGAATCTGGTCAACAGAATGGTATCATAACCGGAACAATGCTAAAGAAAAACTTATAAATGCAATTGAATTAGCTAATAAACATAAAAATGATATTAAGATAGATAATGAAAAATTAGGTTTAAATTTCGAAGCTGAAGAGTTTAATAAAATTATAGAAAAAAAAGATATTAATATGAATTTTAATAATGACTTTTGTAATCCATATATATGTTACAAGGTGTCTGATTTTTGTAAAAATTTCAGGCACTTAAAATTGTTATTTCACATGATTTGCAATGTTTATGGGGTGTTTTTTTAAAAGTACAACTTTATTATGAGCTAAATAAGATTTAAGGGTCTTTTAAATCGAAAAGGTTAAATAGTAGGAATTTCATAGTATTATTGGTGATAATAATGAATATTCCACTAAACCCTGATAAAAAAGACCCAATATGGACTTTGTTTTCCAAAGTACTTAAACATATCGATTCTAGAAGTTTCCAACAAGAACTTGCTAGGAATAGTGTAAAACCTATAAAAAAGTTTCAAAAAATGCTAAAAATAATATTATTAGCATCATATTTTGAATTAAACATATCTGATGTTGTTAAACAAGTAGAAGATAAACCTAAGCTTAGAAAATTTTTAAATCTGGTTAATCCATTAACTTTAAAACAAGTTTATGAAATAAACTCCCGGCATGATGAATCAAAATACTTAGAAATAGCACTAAAAACAATAAACAAACTACAATTCAAACCAATTAGAGGTTCTAAAAGATTAATAGTTGATTCAACTGATTTAAAGATAGATTTAAAACACAATGGTAAATATCTAAGCAAACAAACATTATTATATAAAGACTATAAAAGAGCATATTCATCATCCAAAGGACATTATGCCGGGTTTAAATTAACATTAGTCTTAGAATACAGAACAACAAAAGTATTAGCCGTGTTAATTCACCCTGGTTCTCCCCATGATAGTAAAATATTTGATGAAATATTAAATGAACTAAAAAGAAGGCGTTTAGTTAAAAAATGGAAAGAAATATTATTTGATAGAGGTTATTATTCTGCAAAAAATTACTTAATTGGGATAAACAAGTATAAGATTGTCCCAGTTATATTTCCAAAGAAAGTTCCTACTATTAAAAAGCTAATGGATAAATTAGAGAATCCTTTAGACTATTTTGATGAAAATAATCTTTTTAGAAGTGATTATCCTGCTATTAGAAAGCGGGTTGAGGAATTACTTGTTAAATGGGAAGATTTACGTTCTGAAAGATGGAAAATAGAAGAATTTTTTAAATTGATTAAAGGAAAATTGAGTTTAGATTGTGTACATGCTTATACTCGTAAATCTGTGTATAAAAATGCTTATTTGAATGTACTTTTAGCAGGTATGGTTATTTCATTCAGTGAAGACGATATAGGATTCATTACCATGCTTATTGAAAGATGAAAAATCAGACACCTTGATATGTTATAGTCATAATACTATTTTAGATAACTTTTATGAAAGGGCTGATTACCAACATTTTAATCTTATAGGTAATATTATTGATGTTGAGTCACCTATACATAAAAATGAAATTTATGATAGGGTTAAAAAGATATATAATTTAAAAGCAACTAAAAAATTTAAAAATCATATGGATTATTTATTAGATAATATGAGTATTAGTGATATGGTAATAGTTAAAGGTGATTTTTGTTATAATAACGAGATGTGTGAAATTACCATAAGAAAACGAGAAAAACCGAATATAGATTTAATTTGCTATGAAGAAATTAAGGAAACTATTTTACAAACTTTAAAAGAACAATATTCTTTGGATATTGAATCATTATCTAAATCTTCTTCAGAATTGCTTGGATTTTCAGTTTTCCGTGGAAAAACTAAGGATAAGTATTTTAGCATTATAAATAAAATGGTACTTGAAAATGAAATTAAATTTATTGAATTTAGTAATAGATTAGAATTAGTATAATTATTAATGATTAGAAATTATTATTAGAATTATATATGATCATAAACTAATTAATGGATTTCTTATATAAATGATGTGTAATAATTGTAAGATAATTCAGTAGCTATTGAAAATCCAATTATATTACTGCTCGCAATGTTATAATAGATTTTGTAAAAGAACATGAGGTGGAGTATGGGACTAAATATTAAGATAATCAGTATATAAAATATATTATTTTTTTTTAAATTTTTTAACCAAAAAGATATATATTATAAACTATATACTATTAATTAAATTGAATTTATTAAATTAGTTTTATTGAGTGTGATTAAAATGAAACAAGTAAAGACTCCTTCTAAGCATGTTAATGGTAGGACAAACCGTATAAATGGCATGTATACTATGAATAAAAAACAACATTCTCAACTTGTTAAAAGTGCAAGAGAAATAAATATTTAATGTGGGTGTTTTTAATTGGATAGGGATTTGTCTATCATAAAACAAATGTGGTATCATCAATATGATTCAATCCCTATAAATCATTCTAGTAAACGAATTAGGATAGTAATTGATTTATATACTAATTTAGATTATTTTTTCTTTGATTTAAGAAATGTAGCATTTGCTGATTTAACTATAAAGGCAAGAAATCTTAATAAAGAATTAGAGTTTATTTCTTTTAATGGGAACTTAAAAATTAGTTTAGGTGAAATATCAAATTGGCCTAAAGTTTATGATGTTGATATTGAATGTGAAAATTGTTCGGATTGTGGGGATTGTGTTGATGAATATTCTCTTTTTTCAGATATGCCTTATTATTATCATGTTAAATTAGATATAGGCTATACAATTTATCACCCCGAATTTAATAAATACTCTTGGGGTAGTGGATATGAATCTTTCACGGCTATGCAGAACTATTTTGAAGATGAATTTCACTTAAATATACCAAATGGATTAAAATTGGATGGAGACTCTTTGTCAATACATCTTTTTGGTAAAACTAATGAAAATAGCGGATTAGAAACTATTTTTTTTAAAGGATCTGAAAATCAGATTAATTGTAATAAAGATGCTATACATAATAGGTATACTTTAAAAGTTGATGATAAGAGATATTCGGATTTTATTAAAACACATAATTTTAAAAAAATTATTTCTCTAGAATATAAAACTAAAAATGACCCATTTTATTATTTAGTCAATGCATTTGCTTTCGCTGTGTTTTTTTTGAACTTCATGACTTTCATAATTGGAAAACCCTCAGATACTTGTTTAATTGCATTGATTTCATTTTCTGTTTTGTATTTAGCATTGAAGAGAGAAGGTTATGTTTTTGCTTTGGATGTGTTGATTTTATTTTTGATTTTAGGTTCTGGATTTATTTTTATACTTGTGTATTTAGGAATTTCTTGGTCATTATTATATCATTATTTTATAGATCTCACCACTTTGTATTCCAGAGCTCTGTTTTCCATTATTTGATGTTATACTGCATGATCATTGCCAAATTATTATTACATTAAATATTTGAAGCATTTTGCTTGATTTTTGATATTTATAAATTTTTATATATTACTCTATTTTTCACCTAATAATTTACAATAAAAAATAATTACTTCTTAAAAATTATTTTTAATGAAGCAATTAATTAATTTTCCTCAGGTACATTTATTGTATCGTTATAATTATTACTTAGTATATGAGGATATGCAAATTCGTCAGCTAATGATTGTCCATACATTTTTTCTTCATCAAAGCTACTTGCACTTTTTGTAACATTTATTTTATAAAAGTAGAAATAAAAATCGTCACCACTATTTTCTTCAATTATTGAGTTATATAATAATTGTTCTATACTTGCTTCTAGAGGATAAACTCCAATTATAACCGCAATTTTTATACCTGAATTAATATTACCAAATGCCCCAACTAGTTCTACGGTTCCTAGACTATTTGAACCTAATAAGATTGTGGTAACATTATTATTATTATTATTTGGCTTAAATACTGGTAAATAGTTATTCATTGAGTGTGAAATAGGAATATTTAATGATAATGTACTAGGTAAAACTTTATTTTTATTTATATAATCTCCAATTTTTGCTAACCCATAAATTGCTGTTTGGTATTGTATATTACCATATGTGGAACTTACATAATTAGGGCATTGGTTGTTATTTTCTATATAAGCAGTTATTTTTTTACTAATACTATAATATTCTGATTTTGTAAAGGATTTACTTATTGAAACACCATTTGGGCTAGTTGGATTTTTTATCCCATACTTTACATTTATGTCTATATTTGATCCTTCATAT
>JBOFHT010000009.1:0-39337 GCA_051649785.1 Methanobacteriaceae archaeon | reverse complement strand
ACAAAGAATTTTTAATAGATATATTCACTAAAAAGTTTGCAGAAAATGTTAAAAATAAATCATTCTATAAAAACTGGGAGAAAAAATTCATCCCACAATAAATTTTATTGTTAAGTTTTCAAAGTCGAATACTATAATTAAATTATACACTTGTTTTTCAATTTATTACTTTCAAACTGCTCTTTAATAAAATATAAATAGTTCAAAAAGCATAATAAAAAACATACTTTATAATAGATTTTGTTGATTTTTGTGGAATTTTATAATTATGCATTTTATTAAGGGATAAATGAATTATTGCTATTAAAAGGAGGTTTTATCTAATGGGGGATAATAACTTTGAATTAAGTGAAACATTATTTTATAATGGTTTAGAAGGAGCTATAACTGCTGAATTCTTAGTTGATAAAAAAAATGAAACTTTGTGGGCATCACGAAAAACAGTTGCAAGTATATTTGGGACTACTGGGCAAAATATTTCAAATCATTTTTTAAATATATTTGAAGAAGAGGAGTTAAATGAAAAAGAAGTAAGTATAAACTCTAAAAAGCTATTTGGTGGGCAAAATGATTTTAGCAAGGATTCCTTTCTAAATTCTAAAAATAGGGGTAGGCCTGAGAAATGGTATAATCTTGATGGAATTATAGCAGTAGGATATCGTGTGAACTCTAAACAAGCAACACATTTTAGAATATGGGCTACTGGTATTTTAAAGGAATATTTAATAAAAGGCTTTATCTTAGATGATGAGCTATTAAAAAATAGTAGTAGATTAGGTAAAGATTATTTTGATGAGCTACTTGAAAGGATACGGGAAATACGTGTGTCTGAGAGGAGATTTTACCAAAAAGTGGCAGATCTTTATGCAACTGCTAAAGATTATAACGAAAATGCACAATCAACAAAGAACTTTTATGCTAATGTTCAAAATAAAATAATATATGCAGTTACAGATAGAACTGCAGCTGAGATAATAGTTGATAGAGCAGATTCTAAAAGAATTAATATGGGACTTACAAATTGGAAAGGATCTCCTCAAAGCAAAATTCACATTAGTGATGTAATTGTGTCTAAAAATTATTTAAATGAAGATGAAATTGACATAGCTAATCGTCTTGTTGAAGGATTTTTAAATGCTGCTGAAATGAGAGTTAAAAATCAAGCAAAAAGAAATGCTCCTGTATTTATGAAAGATTGGAGTGAATTTTTAGATAATTATATTGAATTTAATAGTATGGATGTTTTAAATAACAAAGGTAAAGTAACTAGCAAAAAAGCTCATAGTAAAGCTAAAAAAGAGTATATGGGGTTTAGAAAGTTACAAGATCTTTATTATAAATCACATTATGATAATTTAGTTGAAGAAATTGAGGATGAAATTAAAAGAATTGAAAAAAATAATTAAGCAGAAATTTCTAAATTTAAGTTGCTTAATTTTAAATGGAGTTATTGAATTTTTTTAAAATTTAATTATTTACTAGGGAGTATACTTTTATGATTATTGAAAATTCTGGTGATGAAGTTAAAAAACGTGAATCTGCTTTGAGATTTATTAATGATTTTATTACTAATAATAATTCTCAGCTTTATGATTTAACTGGCCTTGCTGGTGGTTTTTTGGCAAATAATGAAGATTTAGCTCTTCTTGAAACTTATGTTGGTTCTGCTATTTTTGAGAGTGAACTTGAAGTACTTGGAAAAGAGCATCTTGGTGGGGAAAAGGTATTAGCTCTTAATAGAACTAGTTCTGGGCTTCTTGCTAGTATTTTAGCTCTTGTAAATGAAGGCGACCATGTTGTTCACTTTTTAGCTGAGTTTCCGTCTCATCCTTCTATTCCTAGAAGTCTTAAACTTATAAATAATACTAGTTATAGTGAGTTTGATAATATTGGGGAATTTAGTGTCTTGGATATTCCTGATAATACTTCCATTATTATTATAACTGGTTCTACTATGGATCATAAAGTACTCAGTGAAACAGACTTTGAAAAAATAGTTAGTTTACGTAATGAGAAAGAGATTGCTACTGGTAAGAAGATTCCTATATTAGTTGATGATGCTTCAGGGGCTAGATTACGTGTAGCTGTTTATAATCAAAAAAGAGCTATTGATTATGGTGCAAATTTGGTTGTAACTAGTACTGATAAATTAATGCAGGGACCTCGTGGTGGATTAATGGCTGGAGATATTGACTTAATTAATCTTGTAAAATCAAAAGCTCACCAGTTTGGTTTAGAAGCTCAAGCTCCAACTATTATGGCTATTGTAAATGCTTTAAAAGTTTATAATAGTAAAGCAATTATTGATGGAATAGAAAAAAAAGATAATCTCGCTAAATTACTTTCAAAAAACTTTAATAATTTTGAAAAAACTCCTACTGGACTTATGATTAATGAAAAAGGACTTAAAAAAGAAATTGAGTCTAGAATTTGTAATAATCGTAATAGTGATAATAACAATAATAATGTATTAAATATTAAGTGTGATTCTGATATTTCAGATTCTGATTATTGTTTTTTATTTTCAATGATATTATTAAAAAAAGAAGGAATAATTACTATTCCTGCTGTTAGCATGCCAGGGGCTTCAAATACTATTAGATTTGACCTAGCTTCAAAAGATGCATTACATTTAGATTTGAATACTTTGAATACTAAAATTATATCTGCTTTTAATAAACTTATAGCTTTTTATGGAAATAGAAAAGAAATAGAGGAAATTTTATTTAATTAATATGTAATGTACAATAATGGATATATTAATATATTCAGCTATTTAACCAATATTTTACTAATATTTCTCTATTCATTATTTATACATTCTCCTGAGACAATCTTTTTAAAGCTACCATCTTCTAGTTCTATAATTAGAACTCCTTCATTGTTTATTCCAATTGCATAACCTTCTAAGACTTTACCTAATGGTTGGCGAATTTTAACAGATTTTCCAATAGTTTGACTAAGTTCTCTCCATTGGCTAAGTATTTTTTCATATTCTTCTTCTTTAAATAAGTTATAAACTTCTTCCATTTCTTTTAGGAGTTTTGGAATAATTTCAAAATCATTTATTTCTTGGTCTAACTCTCTTTTTAGTGTTGTAGTATTTGCTCTAAGCTCTTCAGAAAATGTTTCAGGATTTAAATTAGTATCAATACCAATACCAACTACAACATAATCTAATGTGTTAAAATTAGCATTAGCTTCAGTTAAAATACCTGATATTTTTTTATTATCTACTAAGACATCATTAGGCCATTTTATTTTAGCATCTACTCCAATTCCTTTTAATGTTCTAGCTACAGCAACTCCAGTAGCTAATGTTATTAATGGTGCCTTTTTTAGTGAAACTTTTGGTCTTAAAACCATTGATAACCAAATTCCTCCTGTAGGGGACTCCCATTTCTTTCCCATTCTACCTTTTCCACTTTTTTGGGTATCTGAAATTACAATGGTTCCTTCAATAGCACCATTTTCAGCTAATCTTTTAGCTAAATTATTTGTTGAATCAACTTCACTATAATAATAAATTTCACTACCTATATATTTGCTTTCAAGTGATTTTTTTATTTCATCAGAATTTTTAAGTCCCTTTTTAATTTCATCCATAATATCCCTTTTGCTTATAATAATATTATTTTATTAACTATTTTTTATTTTAATTAGTCATTTTCTAGCTAATTATTTTCTAGTTTAATTAATTATTTAACTGTTAACTTATTTCTTTTTTGTATTAACATTATTAAGATATGATCCAACTGCAGTAGAAATAGCAGCTATTTTTTTACTAGGCATAAATGTTGATTTAAGAAGGTTTACACGCTCTAAATCTTCTAATATTACTTTTTCCATTTCTTCATCAATTAATTTTTTGTGTTCATCAACAAAGTGTGTGTGTAAGTCTCCACTTAGGAAATGCTCATTTCTCATAATGGCTTTGTGGAATGGAATAGTTGTTTTAACTCCTAAAATAATATATTCGCTTAATGCTCTTCTCATTCTACCAATAGCTTCATTTCTGTTTCTTCCATGTGTTACTAATTTAGAAATCATAGAATCATAAAATGGAGGAATTGTATAATTCATATAAACTCCACTATCTAAACGTACTCCAGGACCTCCTGGGGAACGGTAACCTGTAATTTTTCCAGGATTTGGTGCAAAGTCGGCAAATGGATTTTCTGCATTAACACGGCACTCAATAGCATGACCATTTACATTAATATCTTTTTGTTCAAATTCTAATTCTTTTCCAGCTGCTATTTTAAGTTGTTTTTTTATTAAATCAATATTTGTTATTGCTTCAGTTATTGGATGCTCTACTTGAATACGAGTATTCATTTCTAAGAAGTAATATTCTCCATTACTATAAAGAAACTCAATAGTTCCAGCACCAGTATAATCTATATATTTTGCAGCTTTAACTGCACTATCACCCATTTGTTCCCTTAATTCATCTGTCATAATTGGGGATGGTGCTTCTTCAATTAATTTCTGGTGCCTTCTTTGAATAGAACATTCACGGTCTGCGAGATGTATATGATTTCCATATTCATCGGATAATATTTGGAATTCGATGTGGCGTGGTTTTTCTAAGTATTTTTCAATATATACTGTACTATCTCCAAAATTAGTTCCTGCAACTGACTGGGTTGAATCAATAGCTCTTTTAAGTTCATCTTCTTCATAAACTACACGCATACCAATTCCGCCACCACCTGCAGATGCTTTAACAATTACGGGATAACCAATTGATTTTGCAAAATCCTTTGCTTCTTCAAAATCATCTACTCCACCATCCATACCATCTAAAACAGGAAGTCCTGCTTTTTTCATAAGTATTTTAGAAGTAATTTTATCCCCCATAGACTCAATTACTTCCCCACTTGGTCCAACAAGCTTAATTCCATTTTTTTCACATTGTCTTCCAAGTTCGGAGTTCTCAGCTAAGAATCCATAACCTGGATGTATTGCTTCAGCTCCAGATTCAAGGGCTACATTAATTATTTTATCAATATTTAAATAACTCTTTGCAGGTAATGGTTCGCCTATGTTAAACTTCTCATCGGCATAATTAGTATAAAGTGATCTTTCATCAGCATCAGAATAAACCGCAACACTCTCAACACCAAGTTCACGGCATGCTCTCATTATTCTAATAGCTATTTCGCCTCTATTTGCAATTAATATTTTATTAAACATTTTAAGCCCTCATTTACCTTTTTAATGATTTATTCATATTTATTTATAATTATCTATAATTATCCATAAATTATCTTTTAATTTATTATCGTTATAAATATATTAGCTATTTTAGATTATATTTAATTTATATATAATTAGCAATTATTCAATTGATTATTAGTACTAGTATATTAGTATTAGTTTATTAAAGTAGTTTAATTAGCATAAATTTAATACATTTTAGTTAATTATTTATATAATTTTACTATTAATTAAATATTATCATTAATGCTTAAAATTTATCATTTATATTATATTTATGACTAAACCAGTTATATTAAATTATAACTAATTTATACTAAATATTATAACTAATATTATTATACTATTATTATACAATATTATATTATAATTACATTATAATAAATTGAGATTTATAGCTATAATTAAAATATTATCATTAATTCCAATTAATTTTACTTCACAAAAGGACTGGTCAAAATTTATAATACTAAAGTTTATAATATTTCAAAATTTATAGAACTTCAAAATAAATTCAAATTCAAGAATTCTTTTAAAAAAAAGCATTTGGAAATGGCTATAGAAGGATTTCCCACACATTCTAATCCTAAAATTCACCTTGAACAATATTCTACCCCTGCACCTATAGCTGCAGATCTATTATGGAATGCATTTATCTTAGGCGATATTACAGGTAAGAATGTTCTTGACTTAGGTTGTGGTACTGGTATTTTAGCATTTAGTGCTTTATTTTTAGGTGCTTCTCGTGTTACCGGTATTGATATTGATGAGGATGCGATTGTTATTGCTAATAATGTGCTTAATGATTTTATTGATAATACAAACACTAATGGTAAAAATAACCCTAATATCAACTTTATAAGTGAGGATATTAATAATCTTAATATTAATAATTCTAATAATCTTAATGGTACGGATAATGATAGTAATGGGAATAATAGCGACATAAATAGTGGTATTTCTGATTCTATTTCCAAGTCTATTTCTAATATAGATACTATTATTCAAAATCCTCCATTTGGTTCTCAAAAACGAGCTAAGTCAGGTGCTGATAGAATATTTATGGAAACAGCTAGCAAAATAGCTAAGGTTGTTTATTCATTTCATATGGGAAGTACTGAGGAATTTGTTGAGAATTATTTTGAGAAATTAGGGGGAGCTGTAACTACTAAGTTCCGATACAAGTTTAAAATAAGTAATCAGTATAGTTTTCATAAAAAAGAAGCTAAATTAGTTAAAGTTATTGCATTTAGAGTTGAATTTTAATTTTTAAGCTAGGCTACTAATTCTTTTGACAGGTAGCTTTTTTATTCTATTAATAAAACTTTTACTAGTATTTTAGTTTTTTAAGGTTAATTTTTGATTTTAAACTGTTTTTTAATTAATTTTTTCCAATATTTTTCCAATAGCTAACACTTTGACCACTTTTAGATATAACTGATCAACTCTGTCAACTTAAGCAATTAAATACTAAATCTTTACTAAATCTTAACTAAATTTAATAAATTACTTTAAATATTCTAAATAATTTCTTGAATTTTTATAAAAATTTACTTTAAAAAATCCTTAAATTTACAGAGTAGATAACTGATAAAAACATTTAAATATAACTTTTTACATATATTTTATTAATATATTTTTTCCTATTATCTATACCCATTAGTTCAATGCACAATAATCATAATTTCAAATTGATTTTAGGAGTATTTTGTAAAACTAGTGGAATATTTTATGGAATAATAATGGAACTTTGAAATATATTAAATTTACTTAACCTTTCTTAAAATGATTAATAAAATATTTATATGTTTTTTAGAATTTCTTCAGAATTTTAATTAACCCCTTAAATAATCATTATAAATCTTTTTGAGATTGACTTAGCTATGCTACTATATGCATATGCTAAGGTTTATATACTTATAAAACATATATTGATAAATGCATAAAGATCTAGATAAAACTCAACTGTCAATATTTATTCCTGACTCATTTCTTAGTGAAACAAAGGATTTAAAATTGAAAACATCTAAAATAGGGCTTATCGGAAGAGCAGCTGCAGTTTTCAATGTTGATAAAATTGTAATTTACAAAGACAACAATGATGATAATAAAGGGGAGTCATCAAAAAAAGAGGCAGAATTTATCTCTACAATTCTTAGTTATATGGATACTCCACAGTACTTAAGAAAAAAAGCATTCCCTATTCAAAAGGAGCTAATGCACATTGGAATTGTTCCACCCCTTAGAACTCCTCACCACCCAACTGAACATGGAGAACTCGGTGATTATAGAAAGGGATTTACTGTAAAGCGAACTAAAAAAGGTACTTATGTGGATATTGGTATAGATGAATTAGCTTTATGCAAAGAACAGCTATCTGTTAATAAAATCTTTAGTTTTAAAATTATTAAAATAGCTAAAGAAGTAATAGTGGAACCAGATAGTCCTACTGGTGTGTACTGGGGCTATGAAACAGTAGCTACAAATAAAAACATTAAAAAAAGTTTAAATTTAATTAATCCTGATTTAGTCATCAGCACTTCAAAAAATGCACCTGATATATCTAATATATCAGATGATATTGAAAATGCTATTCACTCAATTAAATCAGACTCCAAGCAATTAGCTATTTTGTTTGGTGGTCCTTACTCTAGTATTAGTGATGATATTGAAAGCCCAAATTGGAATCTTATCAAAGTTAATACAATACCTAATCAAGGTACAAAAACTGTAAGGACTGAAGAGGCAGTTTTTGCCACTTTATCTATATTTAACATGATATTTTTATCATGATATTAAATTAATAAAATATATTAATTAAAAATTTAATTAAAATATTTAAAAAATTAGCAAAATATTGTTTTACCAATATTTGATTAATAAAATATTTAATTAATATTCATAATTATAGCTATTGTGAAGAAAACTCAATAAAAAATAAAATTACAATCCAAAAACAATTAATATTAAATAATAATTAGATTTAATATTAACCATAAGTTAAATCAATGATTAAATTCATATAAGTTCATAGATATTAATTATTTCAATTAATTAATAGAGTTACGAGATATGGAATTAAATTTACCATAATATAACGCTATGCTTAAATATCTATTTTTATAACTTATTTACTTATTATTTAATAAGAATTTATAAGCTATAACCTAATTTAAGTATAATATTTACTCAATAATGTTTTCATAAACTGAATTTTATGGAAATTAGCTATTGCTAAATGGTTGTATTCGTAGATATGTTATATGCATGTTCCCTCTATTTATCGTGCTATTAATCTGAAATAAATTATATAATAAAATATAGTATTTGAATATAATATTTGAATAAATATAATAAATATTTAAATAAAAATAGTTTTTACTATCTATACTTGTTATATTACTTGTTATGTCACTTATTATAGTGTTCTAACTAGCTATAGTGTCCTATTTGCTTTATTTACTGGTTTTAGTTGTTCTAGCTTTAGCTATGTTCATCTAGTCATCATCTTTGTCTAGTCTTTGCCTAGATTTTCTCTAGTCATGTTTTTCCAAGTGATTAATTATCTTAGATTAGTATCCAGTTTATCTAGTAATAAGTTACCATAGTATTTAGTATAATATCTAGTTTTATTATTATAATTAGTATTAAAATTACTATTTATTCAATACTATTTGTTTATTAGTCTATTTCTTATTTTTACTAATATTAATTAGAGTGATATTAATTATAGTATTAATATGCCAAATAGTACTAATCAAAGTATTAATAGTAGTATTTTAAATAAAAATAGTAATATAATTAACTAATACTATAATTTAAGTTAGATAATTTAATTAATCTATGATTGTAGTGATTACCGTACTATGATAGTACTAATAATATTAATTACTATCAATAGATAATATAAATGAGTTTAGATATGTTTTATGAGATTTATTCAGATTATATTAATAATATTATATTGTATATTTTTACATATGTTAAAATTATCAAATAAATTAAGTAATTTAACATAAGTTAAGTAATTTAAGTAAATTTAAATATAAATCTACTAATAAATAACAGAAGAATTTTAGAAAGGAGGTTAAAAATGGTTAGACATCATCAGCCAAGAAAAGGATCTGTAGCATTCAGTCCTAGGAAAAGAGCTGCAAAAGAGACTCCAAGAATAAAATCATGGCCTCAAGCAGATGAACCTAAATTATTAGGTCTTGCTGGTTATAAAGTAGGTATGAGTCATGTTATGATGGTTGACAATGCAAAAAATTCCCCTACGGAAGGAATGGAGATTGTTGAACCAGTAACTATATTGGAAGTTCCAGCTATGAATGTTATGGGGATTAGGTCTTATGAAAAAACTACTCATGGACTTAAAGCTATAACTGAAGCTTTTTCAGATAATTTAGACAAAGAATTAAATAGGAAAATTTCAATTCCTAAAGATTATAATAAGGATGTAGCTATTGAGAAAATCCAAGAAGCTTTAGAATATACTGAAGATATTCGTATTCTTATTCACACTAACCCAAAAAATGTTTCTGGTATTCCTAAAAAGAAACCTGAGATATTCGAATGTGGTATAGGTGGTAAAACTGTTGAAGAAAAACTTGAAGTAGCTATTGCACTTCTTGGAACCGAAATTACTGCTAAGGATGTTTTTGATGATGGGGAATTTGTTGATTCCATAGCTATCACAAAAGGTAAAGGTTTCCAAGGTGTAATTAAACGATGGGGAATCAGAATACAGTATGGTAAAGCAGCTCGTAGTAGTAAAGGAAGACATGTAGGTTCTCTCGGTCCTTGGACCCCTTCAAGAACTATGTGGACTGTAGCTCAAGCAGGTCAAATGGGTTACCATAAACGTACTGAATTCAACAAGAAAATCCTAAAAATTGGTGAAGCTTCAGAAGTTGATGCAGTTAATCCAGATGGTGGATTTATTAAATACGGCTTAGTTAAAAATGACTATGTAATTGTTAAAGGTTCTCTACAAGGTCCTAAAAAACGTTTAGTTATTTTAAGAAAAGCTATGAGACCTCATGGAAAGTCTAATGAAGCACCTGAAATTAATTACATTAGTACTAGATCTAAACAAGGTGTCTAAGAAGTGGTTTTATGAAAGTTAATGTTTATTCAATTAAAGGAGAAGTTTCAGGTGAAATCGAACTCCCTAGTGTATTTGAGGAAGAATTCAGACCTGATCTTATAAAAAGAGCAGTTATCTCTTCACAAACCGCAAGAATTCAACCTTGGGGTAGTGACCCTATGGCAGGAAAAAGAACTTCTGCTGTGTCTTGGGGTTCTGGAAGAGGAGCAGCTATGCTTCCAAGGATAAAGAACGGTTCAAGAGCAGCATTTATCCCACAAGCTGTTGGTGGTAGAAAAGCTCACCCGCCTCGTCCTACTAAGAATTATCATGAAAAAATTAATATAAAAGAAAGAAGATTCGCTATTAGATCTGCTATTGCTGCTACTACCAGAAATGAATTAGTAGAAAATAGAGGTCACCAAGTAGCTAATGTTCCTCAATTACCATTAATTGTGGATGATGAAATTTCTTCTATTAAAAAGACTAGTGAAACTCGTGAAGTATTTAAAGCTTTAGGAATTATTGATGATATTACACGAGCTAAGAAAGGTAAAAAAATAAGAGCAGGTAAAGGTAAAATGAGAGGAAGGAAATATAAATCTCCTAAGGGACCTCTCATAGTTATAGGTGAAGATAAGGGTATTAGTTTAGGTGCTAGAAATCATGCGGGTGTCGACATTGTTGTTGTTGACAACTTAAATGCTGAATTATTAGCTCCTGGTACTCACCCTGGTCGTTTAACTATTTTTACCAAATCCGCTGTTGAAAAATTAGGAGAACTATTCCAATAGATTTTTAGCAATTATAATACTTTTAGTTTAATTCTATTATTCTATTAAGTATATTGCTATTATTATCTATTAAGATAGTTAAGAAGGTGGATATTATGGATCCTTATTCAGTTATTGTCAGACCTCATATTTCTGAGAAAACAATGAACTTAATTGACCAAAATAATGAACTTACATTTGTTGTTTTAATTAAAAGTGAAAAATCTAAAATAAAAAGAGCTTTTGAAACATTATTTGGTGAAGAAGTAGAAAGAGTAAATACACACATCAACTCTAAAGGTTTAAAATTAGCTTATATTAAGTTAAAAGAACCTAATAAAGCAGAAGATGTTGCTGTTAAAATGGGAGTATTCTAGAGTTAAATATTCTAATTCGGAGAAAAAAAAATGGGAAAACGTTTAATACATCAAAGAAGAGGAAGAGGAACTCCTGCTTACCGTAGTGCTTCTCACAGATTCAAAGGTAAAATACAGTACAGAAACCTCGATAAAATCGAAAGAGAAGGTAGTTTAAAAGGGGAAGTTGTGGATATTATGCACGATCCTGGAAGAACTGCACCTGTAGCTAAAGTTAAGTTTGAAAACAATGAATCCATGCTTGTTTTAGCTCCTGAAACAATTCAAATTGGTGACGAAATTGCTTGTGGTATATCTGCATCAATTAGTCCCGGAAACTCTTTACCATTAGCTCAAATTCCTGAAGGAACTCCTGTTTTCAATATTGAAAATAGACCTGGAGATGGTGGAAAATTAGTTAGGTCTTCTGGTACTTATGCTTCTTTGATTACTCATGATTCAGATAAAGCTGTTATTGAGCTTCCATCTGGTGAGTTAAAATCTTTCCATCCTAACTGTAGGGCTACTGTTGGTGTTGTAGCTGGTGGAGGAAGAAAAGAGAAACCGTTCCTTAAAGCAGGTAATAGATGGCATGCTTACAAGGCAAAAGGTAAGAAGTTTATGACTGTAAGAGGAGTTGCAATGAATGCAGTTGATCACCCTCACGGAGGAGGAAACAGGCAACATCCTGGTAAATCAACTACAGTTTCAAGACATGCACCACCAGGTCGTAAAGTCGGTTCTATTGCAGCTAGAAGAACAGGGAAGAGGAGATAATTTTAATATAATTGAATTTATTCTATTGAAATTTAATCTGACAATATTAAATTTTCCAATGTTTTTGTAGATGTTGGATATTTAAAATCATGATTTTATTTCTTTAGATTCATTCTTAATTTATTGAAATTTATTTAGTTAAATTCAAAACAATAAGGTTACTTAGGAGGTGACTTATTGGCAAGAAAAATATTTAAATATCATGGTTATACATTAGAAGAATTACAAGAAATGTCTTTTGAAGACTTCATGGAGCTTTTACCTTCAAGACAAAGAAGATCATTAAAAAGAGGATTCTTACCAAGACAACAAATTGTCTTAGACAAATTACGTAAATTAAAAGCAGATGAAGAAGCAAATGGTAAACCTAAAGGTGGTAAGCCTCCAGTAATAAGGACTCATTGTAGAGATATGATAGTTCTTCCTGAAATGGTTGGAACTACTTTTGGTATATATACTGGTAAAGAATTTTTCCAAGTAGAAATTATGCCTGAAATGATTGGTGGCTACTTTGGAGAATTTGCACCTACTCGCCAAAGAGTACAGCACGGAGACCCAGGTATGGGAGCTACAAGATCTTCTATGTTTGTACCTCTTAAATAAGGAGACTAAATTATGGCTAATATTAAATATGCTCACCAAGAAGAAAATAAAGCTAAAACAGCAAAAGCTATGGGAAGGTCTCTTAAAATATCTCCAAAGCATGCTGTTGAGATTTGCCGTGAAATTCGTGGAATGGAATTAGAAACTGCTAAAAACTACTTAAATGAAGTTATTGAACTGAAAAGGGCAGTTGCTTTTAAAAGACACAATAAAAAAGTAGGTCACAGAAAAGGTTTAGTCGGATGGCCAAGTGGTAGATATCCTCAAAAAGCAGCTAAAGCAATATTGAATGTTTTAGATAATGCTGAAGCTAATGCTGAATATAAAGGATTAGATGCTGAAAACTTAAAAATTCAACATATTTCTAGCCACAGAGGTTTTATTATAAAAGGAGGAATTCCAAGAGCATTTGGGAGAGCAACTCCATTTAATACACCAACTACTCATGTACAAATAGTTTTAGAGGATGCCTAGTTATGATAGAAAAAGATTTTGTTACAGAAGGCCTTAGAAGAACAAGAATTGATGAATACCTTGAAGATGAACTTGAAAGAGCAGGGTACGGTGGAATGGATGTTCAAGTAACTCCTTTAGGTACTATGGTAATGGTTTTTGCTGAAAGACCTGGTATGGTTATTGGTAGAGGTGGAAAAACTGTTAGAGCTATTACAAGTACTCTTAAAAATGATTTTGGATTAGATAACCCTCAAGTTGAAGTTAAAGAGGTAAAATCCCCTGAACTTAACCCACGTATTATGGCTTCAAAAATAGCTAATATGTTGCAAAGAGGTATGCACTTTAGACGAGTAGCTTACAGTACCATAAGAAGAATTATGGGTGCTGGAGCTCAAGGTGTTGAAGTAACTATCTCTGGTAAAATTAGAGGTTCCAGATCAGCTACTTCTAAATTTATTGAAGGTTATATCAAAAAATGTGGTGAACCATCAACTCGTTTTGTTGAAGAAGGTTTTTCAACAGTAAGATTAAAACCTGGTGTTTTAGGTGTATTCGTTAGAATTATGCCTCCTGGTGCTGTTTTACCCGATAGTGTTGATATTATAGCTCCTAGTATTACTGAGATTAGTGATAGTAATGCTGATGCAGTTTTAACTGCTGGTGTTGACTCTACTTCTACTGCAGATGAACCTAGTACTGAAAGTGATGCTGAAGTATCTAATGATGATGTTGTTGTTGACGATGTTGTTATTGAAGAAGAACTTGATGACGAAGATGAGTTAGAAGCTCTTGAAGAGGAACTTGAAGACCTTGAAGAGGAAGTTGTTGAAGAAGCGGCAGATGAAGCTGTTAACAATGATGATTCTGAAAAGGACACTAAAGATGCTGATGCGGATATTGTTGATGCTGAAGAGTCCAAAAATTCCGATGATTCTGATAAATAATCATATTCCTTAATTATACTTTATATTTTGAGATGATAATATGGCAATTTTAAGAAGTAAGGAACTTTGGGAAATGGACGTTGAAGAACTCCAAACTAAGTTAGGAGAACTCAAAGCAGAACTAGCTAAAAATATTTCTAAAAGTGCTGCAGCAGGAATTAATGAAAATCCTGGAAAAGTTGTAGAACTTAAAAGGACTATAGCTCGTGTTCTTACAATTATAAGTGAAAAACAGAAGGAGAACTAAATGAAAATTTGTGATGTTTGTGGTCTTCCCGAAGAACTTTGTGTTTGTGAGGAAATCGCTCGTGAAGTTCAAACTGTAAAGGTATTTACTGTTAGAAGGCGATTTGGAAAACTCATGACCATTGTAGAAGGTATTGATGAACACGATATTGATATAAAAGAGCTTACCAAAGAGCTGAAAGCCAAATGTGCCTGTGGTGGTACAGCCAAAAAAGGTCAAATTGAGCTCCAAGGTGATCACAAAAGAAAAGTTAAAGAAGTTTTATCTAATATGGGATTCTCTTCTGATACTATTGAAATTCGTGATGCTAAAAAGAATGACAAACGTAGAAGATAAATTTTACGCATTGTAAATTAATTCTACCTTATTATTCTTTGATTTAATTCAATAATCACTGTTCTGATTTATATGTTAAATTCAAGTAACATATTTCGTCATGAATTAATAGGATTGTATGTTAAAGTTATAGAAAGCTCTAATAAATCATTAATTGGTATTAAAGGAAAAGTAATTGATGAAACCAAAAAGACTATTAAGATAGTTGTTATGGGAAATTCAAAGGAATACTTGTTAGGAACAAATATTGAAAATAATATAAGTTCTGATAAAAGTTCTAATGAAAAGATTGTTCCAAAAGATGTTTCTACTTTTTTGTTCCAATTAAAAGATGGATCTTTGATTGAGATTAGAGGGAAAATATTACTTAGCCGAAACGAAGATAGAATTAAAAAAAAATTCAAAAAATTTTAGAAATTTTGAGAATTTTAGAAATGAAATTTTAAAAAAATTTAGGTGATAAAATGGTTGGTCTTAATGTCCCAAAACCAGAAACTGAATGTAATGACCCTAACTGTCCATTCCATGGAGCTTTAGCTGTTAGAGGGCAAATCCTTGAAGGAATTGTCACTAGTGATAGAGCTGAAAGGACCATTACTGTAGAAAGAAGTTTCTACAAGTTTATTAAAAAATATGAAAGATATGAAAAGAGAAAATCAAAAATAATTGCTCATAGACCTGATTGTCTTGAAGTCGCTATTGGAGACTCAGTTAAAATTGCAGAATGCAGACCTTTAAGTAAAACTAAACACTTTGTACTTGTTGAAGTTAAAGGTGAGAAAGGAGATAATTAAATGAAAGCAATTACTTCTAATGTAGCTAAAGCATTACCTATTGGTGCTCGTCTCCAATGTGTTGATAATACTGGTGCTCGTGAAATTGAAATTATCTCAGTTAAAGGGTATAAAGGTGTCCGTAGACGTCTTGATATAGCTGGTGTCGGTGATTTAGTCATTGCTTCAGTTAAAAAAGGTACTGCTGATATGAGAAGAGAAGTCATTAATGCTGTTGTCGTAAGGCAGAAAAAAGAATATCGTCGTGTTGATGGTCTTCGTGTTAAATTTGAAGATAATGCTGCAGTTATTATCAGTCCTGAAGGTGTTTTAAAAGGTTCTGAAATAAGAGGTCCTGTTGCTAAAGAAGCAGCAGATAGATGGCCAACTGTAGGAAGCGCAGCAAGTATAATTATTTAGCTACTAGTAGCTAGTATATACTATTTATGGTGATATAATGTCAAAACAACCAAGAAAACAGAGAAAAGCTCTTTACACTGCGCCATTACATGCTCGTAGGAAAACCATGAGTGTTACTTTAAGTAAAGATTTAAAAGAAGAATTTAATACTAGATCTTTACCTGTAAAAGCTGGTGATAAGGTTAAAGTAACTCGTGGCGAGTTTAAAGATCATGAAGGAAAAGTAGAGTCTGTTAATATAAAGAAGTATAAAGTTACTGTTGAAGGTGTTACTTTAACTAAAGTAGATGGAACTTCTTCATTTCTCCCTATTGACCCTTCTAATTTAATGCTTATTGATGTTGATTTAAAAGATGATAAAAGAAATAAAATAATTGAAAGGAGGGAATAATATGGCAAATATGGGATCAAGAAAGCATCTTAAAACATTTAAAGCTCCTAAAAACTGGCCTATCCATCCTAAAGAAAATACATGGACAGTAAAACCTGCTCCAGGACCACATGCAATTGCAGAGTCATTATCTCTTAATATTGTTATTAGGGATATTTTATCTATTGCAGATAATACAAGAGAAGCTAAAAGAATTATTAATACTGGAAATATTTTAGTGGATGGTAGAGTAATTAAGGACTATAAATTCCCTGTTGGATTTATGGATGTAATTGAAATTCCAAAAACAGGTGAAACTTTTAGAGTTCTCCCTGATCATAAAGGAAGATTATTATTACACCCTATAACTAAAGAGAAAAAAGAATTTAAGCTAGTTAAAATTAAAAACAAAGTTGTAATGGCTGGCTCAAAAGTTCAATTAAATTTCCATGATGGTAGAAATTTAACTATTTCATCTGAGGACTCAAAAAATCTTAATGCTACTCCTGGTGATGTAGTTAAGTTACAAGTTCCAGAACAAGAAATTAAAGAAGTTTTTAAATTTGAAGAAGGTTCTAAAGTTCTTATTACTGGTGGTAAACATACAGGTGAAATAGGTAATATTAAAGAGATTGTAATTAATCACTCTTCTAAGCCTAATACTCTTGTTGTTGAAAATGATTCTAAAAAGACTTTCATTACACTAAAAGATTATGCTTTTGTTATTGGTAAAGATAATGTTGAAATTTCACTTCCAGGAGGTAAATAGATGAACCCCATGGAACAAGTTTTAATAGCTAAAGTTACCCTTAATATTGGTGTTGGTGATGGTGGAGAAAAATTAAACAGAGCTGAAAATCTTTTAAAAACTCTTACCAACCAAAATCCGGTTAGAACTTATTCTACAATTACTAATCCAGAGTTTGGTATTAGGAAACACCAACCTATTGCATGTAAAGTTACATTACGTGGTGAAAAAGCAAATGAAGCTATTAAATTGGTTTTAGATGGTATTGGAAACCGTCTTTACAAAAAACAATTTGATGCTCAAGGTAATGTTTCTTTTGGTATTGCTGAGCATATTGATATGCCTGGAATGAGATATGATCCAGATATTGGTATATTTGGTATGAATGTAGCTGTTACATTTGAAAAACCAGGTTATAGGGTTAAAAAACGTAAAATCCAAAGAAAAAAAATACCTGCTAAACATTTAGCAACTACAGAAGAGACTATGAAATATATGGAAGATAACTTTAATGTTGTTTTTGAATAAATGGACTAAAATTTAATTATTTGGTTCGGTTTATTCATAGCTTATAAAGGTGATAAATTGCCAAGAAAATACGGAAAGGGATCAAGAGAATGTAGTAGATGTGGAGATCACTCTGCTATTGTTAGAAGATATGGGCTTATGTTATGCAGACAATGCTTTAGAGAGATAGCCCCTAAAATAGGATTTAAAAAATATAATTAATTTAATTGAGGTGTTTTTATGACTCTTATGGATCCTCTCGCTAATGCTCTAACTAATATAAGGAATAATGAACTTCAAGTTAATGAAAACTGTTCTATTTCCCCAGCATCAAAATTAATTGGTCAAGTTTTGAGCACAATGCAAAAAGAAGGCTATATCAGTGAATTTGAATATATTGACGATAATAAGGCAGGAAAATTCAATGTTGAATTAGAAGGTAATATTAACCAATGTGGTGTTATCAAGCCTCGTCATGCTGTAAAAAAAGATGAATTTGAAAAATTTGAAAAAAGGTACTTGCCAGCTAAGAATTTTGGAATATTAATTATAACCACTCCTGAAGGTATTATGACTCACAATGAGGCAAAAGAAAAGGGAATTGGCGGAAGATTACTGGCTTATATGTACTAATAACTAGGTGATAATATGGTTCTCGCCGCAAGTATTCGTGAAGAACTTCCAATTCCTGAAGACGTTACTATTGACATTAATGATGAAATTATTGTCAAAGGTCCTCAGGGTGAAGTTTCAAGAAAATTTTCAAATCATAGTGTCTCAATAAAAGAAGAAGATGGTACTGTAGTATTAGAAACCACTTTTCCTAAAAAAAGAGATAAATCTATGATTGGAACTATTAGATCTCATATTAATAATATGATCATTGGTGTTACTGATGGTTTTACTTATAATATGAAGATTGTATTTGCTCATTTCCCAATGACTGTTAAAGTTAATGGAAATAAAGTAACTATTGATAATTTCCTTGGTGAACGTCACCCTCGTACTGCTAAAATTGCAGGTACTTCTAAAGTTCAAGTAAAAGGTGATGAAGTTATTGTTTCAGGTATCAACAAAGAAGATGTTGGTCAAACAATGGCTAACTTGGAACAAGCTACCAAAATTAAAGGTAGAGATCCAAGAGTTTTCCAAGATGGAATTTACTTAGTTAGCAAAGAATAATAATTTTAATAATTAATATTGTTTATAATATTATTTATTTAAAATAATTTTTATAAGTATTGTTTATAAATAGTATTTATAAAATAAATAGCTTATAGAAATAATAATTTTATTTAATAATTATATGGTGATTCAATGAAGAAAACATTCAAAAGACAAGAATACGCCAGATATAAAAAGCTTGGTCTTAAATGGAGACGTCCTAGAGGGAAAACAAGTAAAATGAGGAGATATGAAGCAGGAAAACCTGCACGTCCAATGATTGGTCGTAGAACTCCTAAAACTACTCGTGGATTACATCCATCTGGATTCGAAGATATTCTTGTCCGTAATTTTGTAGAACTTGAGGAACTAAATCCTAGTACTCAAGCAGGAAGAATTAGTTCTACTGTTGGTAAACGAAAGAAAGAACTAATGTTAGAAAAAGCTAATGAATTAGGTATTAAAATATTAAACAAACAAATAAACTAATTAGATTTATGATTTATGATACATTAAATATAATTTAGTGCATTTTATTAATTAATGCATTAATGAATTATATTGATATAAATGTATTGTAATCTTAAATTTAGCTGATTAATTTAATTGGGAATATGTGGAGTATTTAATTAACATTTTATTAGATTAATATTATTTAATAGATAGTATAATTCAATATTATCTGCTAAAGATAGTATCTAATTAATATTATTTGACAAATGTTGTTATATTAATATTTCAAAATTATCAGCTGAATTTAAAATCGGGGGTTTCTTAATGAATCTTACAACTCAAAAAAGATTAGCTGCAAGTATACTTAAAGTAGGGGTAAACCGTGTATGGATAGACCCTGAACAAATGGAAGAAGTATCACGAGCTATTACAAGAGAAAGTGTTAAGCAGCTAATTAACCAAAAAGTTATTAAAGCTAAACCTCAACAGGGTATTAGTAGCTATAGGTCAAAAAAGCTAAAAGAACAAAAGAAAAAAGGTAAAAGAAAAGGTCCAGGTAGTATTAAAGGAGCTAAAGGTGCTAGGACACCTAAGAAGAAAGCTTGGATGACTACTATCAGAGCTTTAAGAAGAGATCTTAAAGATATGCGGGAAAAAGAAGAGATTGATGCTACAACTTATCGTAAATTATATAGAATGGCTAAAGGTGGAGCATTTAGAAGTAAATCTTATATGAAAACCTATGCCCGTGATCATGACTTGATTAAATAGGAGGGATTAGATGGCACAGGGATCAAAATATAATGTAGCATTTAGACGTAGAAGAGAAGGAAAAACTGATTATAAATCTAGATTAAAGCTTATTGATTTGGATAAATCTCGATTAGTTGTTAGAGTTTCTAATGCTAATGTTATTGTTCAAATTATTGATGTACGTCTTGTAGGCGACAAAACTTTAGTTTCAGCTCATAGTAAAGAGTTAAGAACATTAGGATGGTTAGGTGGAGCTAACAATACTAGTGCTTGTTACTTAACAGCTTACTTATGTGCTAAAAAAGCATTAGCAGCAGGCATTGAAGCTGCAGTTTTAGACATTGGTTTAAAACCTTCTATTAAAGGATCTAAAGTTTTTGCAGCTCTTAAAGGTGCAGTTGATGCAGGCTTAAATGTTCCTCATGGTGATTCTATTTTACCAGATGAAAGTAGAATTAAAGGTGAGCACATAGCTGAACATGCTAAGCAATTAGATGCAGATGGGCTTAAAAAACAATATTCTCAATATTTAGAAAGAGGATTAAAACCAGAAGACTTACCTGCTCATTTTGAAGAGTTTAAAAAGAAAATTGATGAGGTTAAAGTATGAGTAATAAAAAGCGAGATAAGAACTTTAACAAAAATAATAGCTTCAATAGTGAGGAGTGGGAACCTAAAACCAAACTCGGAGCTATGGTTAAAGAGGGAACTATTACAAATATTGACGAAATATTTGAAAAAGGACTTCCTATTATGGAATTAGAAATTATTGATTCTTTAATTCCTGATTTAGAAGAAGAAGTTATGGATGTTAACTTAGTTCAAAGAATGCACAAATCTGGGAGAAAAATTAATTTCAGAGTTATTGTTGCTGTTGGTAACAAAAATGGGTATGTTGGATTAGGTATGGGTAAAGCTCGTGAAGTTGGTCCTGCTATTAGAAAAGCTGTTGACAATGCAAAATACAATATAATCAAAGTCCGTAGGGGCTGTGGTGATTGGGGTTGTGTTTGTGGAAGAAAACATACTGTTCCTTTCAAAGTCAGTGGTAAAATGGGTAGTGTAAGAGTTACTTTAATGCCTGCTCCTGCAGGATTAGGCTTAGCTGTTAGTGATGTAGGTAAAACCCTTCTCAAACTTGCAGGAATTAGCGATGTATGGTCAAATTCAAGTGGTCAAACTCAAACAACTGTTAATTTTGCTAATGCTATTTTTGATGCATTAAAAGAATTAAGTAGAGTTAAAGCTACTGAAGAAGAACTTAAAATTTTGAGTGTTTGCTCTGATTAATAATATAAATTATTGGTGATTATAATGTTTTTAGTTATTAGAGTAAGAGGTACCACAGGTATTAATAAAGATATAGCTGACACTTTAAAGATGTTAAGACTTAATAGAATTAATCATGCAGTCTTAATTGAAGAAAATGACACCTATAAAGGAATGCTTCATAAAGCTAAAGATTATATTACTTGGGGTGAAGTTGATTCTGAAACCGTTACTAATATAATTTCTAAAAGAGGGGAATTAGTTGGCAAAGTTAAAATTACCGAAGAAGATTTAAAAGAAAATACGGACTTTAAATCATTTGCTGATTTAGCTGAAGCTTTAATGGAATCTAATGTTAAATATGATGACATTAATATGAAACCTGTATTCCGTTTACACCCTCCTAGAAAAGGATATGAAGCTATTAGATTATCTTTTAATGAAGGCGGAACTTTAGGTTACAGAGGAGAATTAATCAATGAATTAGCAAATAAAATGGTTTAATATTAATAATTTATTATTTCTTAAAATAATAATATTAATGCAAAAACCATTTTTTGTTTTCTATGGAGGATTTTCATGATTAGGAAAGCACGTAAAATTACTAAACAAAGAGGTACCAGAACTAATGGTGGAGGATGCTCTAAAAAGAGAAGAGGAGCAGGTCATCGTGGTGGAGTAGGTCAAGCTGGTTTACACAAACACCATTGGTCATGGACTGTTAAATTCGATCCTAAACATTTTGGTAAATACGGATTTAAAAGACCTCAAAAAGTTATTAAAGAGGTCAATACTGTTAACTTAGGAGATTTAGTTGATAAAGCTGAAAAACTCTTAAATAATGGTATTGCAATAAAAGAAAATGATGCTATTGTTATAGATGTTACTGATCTTGGCTTTAACAAGGTTTTAGGTAAAGGAAAAGTTTCTAAACCTTTAACTATTAAAGCTCCATCATTTACAGCTTTAGCTACTAAAAAAATTGAAGAATCTGGTGGAGAAGCTATAGTTTTATAGCTAACCACTATTTTTTTCTTATTTATAATTTTTAAAATAATATTTAATACTTAATAATTTAATCCTTATTTTTATAGTATTATTTTATTAAATAACTATTGTTAATTTATTATTCAAATATTTTTATAAATTAACCCACAAATTAAAATTATCGTATAAACTAATTTTTATTTAGTAAAATTTTAATGGAACTTTCAATGGAACTATTTAATAAAATAATATTATAATTATATAAATGATAAAATAAATAATATAATTAATAATATAGTTACAATATTTGACCTATATAATTTCAATAATTAATTTATATAAATTACAGTAATTAATCTATATAATTTACAATAATTAACTTATATCTTCTATAATATTGGCTATATATTTATAATATTTATATAATAAATTTATATTAATTATATATTAATTATCATATTTTTAAATTTATTTAACTTATTTAACGTGTGTTTAAAATTATATTTAAGGAGTTCAATGATGTTACACAAATTAAAACCTATACTTTCACTATTGCCTGAAGTAAAGGCACCGATTCACAGAATGGGCTTTAAAGAAAAACTTAAATGGACAGCCATTATATTAGTCCTATATTTCTTTTTAACTCTGATACCTCTTTATGGATTGTCACCTGCTTCAATAGATCAGTTTGCTCAATTAAGAGCAGTTTTAGCAGGTAGCTTTGGTTCAATTCTTACTTTAGGGATTGGTCCAATTGTAACATCATCTATTGTACTTCAGATTTTAGTTGGTGGAAAGTTCATTAACTTAGATTTAAGTAAACACGAAGATAAAGCTATTTTCCAAGGTACTCAAAAGCTTCTAGCTATTGTTATTACAGTATTTGAAGCAGTTGTTTTTGTTTTCACAGGGAGTCTTGTTCCAAGTGCTCCAGAACTTGGACTCATTCTTATACTCCAATTAATTATTGGTTCCATTCTTATAATTTTCTTAGATGAAGTAGTATCTAAATGGGGATTTGGAAGTGGTATTGGTCTATTTATTGCAGCAGGAGTTTCCCAAGCAATTATTGTAGGTACTTTTAATTTTTTACCTGCTCCAGGTCAATTAGGTGTTCCAGCAGGAGCATTACCTGCATTTATTAACTCAATAGCTGCTGGTGCTCCGGATCCATCTATTTTAATCCCAATTATTTCAACTATAGCTGTATTTTTAATTGCAGTTTATGGTGAAAGTATGAGGGTTGAAATTCCAATATCTCAAGGACAAATTCGTGGTCACGGTCGCGTAAGAGGTGCTGTTGGAAAATACCCTCTTAAATTTATTTATGCAAGTAATATGCCAGTTATTTTAACTTCTGCATTTTTAGCTAATGTATCATTATTTGCAAGTCTTTTCCAGAGAATTGGGTTTCCTATTTTTGGTGAAGTAGTCCAAGGTAAAGCTATTAGTGGTTTGGCACTATTTTTAACTACACCTGCATTAGGTATACTTTTCACAAATCCTATAAGGGTTGTATTTTTTGGAATAGTATTTATAGGACTTTGTGTAATGTTTTCATGGCTATGGGTAGAAATAAGTGGTATTGGTGCTGATAAAGTAGCTAAGCAATTATATGAGTCTGGAGTGCAAATTCCAGGTTTTAGAAATAGTAAGCATCAACTTATTAAAATAATGAAAAAGTATATTCCTGCTTTAACAGTTTTAGGTGGAGTATTTGTAGGACTATTAGCGTTTGGTGCTGATTTAACTAGAGCTCTCGGTGGAGGTACTGGGGTTTTACTTACAGTAGGTATTATTTATAAGTTATATGAAGAAATAGCTCAGGAACAACTTATGGAAATGCATCCAATGCTTAGAAAGTTCTTAGGGGACTAAATTAAATAATTTTCCATATTTTTCATATTTTTAATAATTACATTATTATATTAAGATTATATTAAAGGTGATAGTTTGAAATTAATAGTAATAACTGGTATACCTGGTTCTGGGAGTACAACGGTTTTAAGCAAGGCACTTGAAGAAGTAGAATACACTCACTTAAATTATGGTGACATAATGACTAAAATAGCTGTAAGTGAAGGGCTTGTTGAAAATAGAGATCAACTTAGAAAATTATCTCCTGAAACTCAAAAGAAAGTTCAAAAGTTAGCAGCTAAAGAAATAAAAAACAGATCTAAATTGGAAAATGTTATTGTAGATACTCATTGTACTATTTCAACTCCTTCTGGATTTTTACCCGGCCTACCTAATTGGGTTCTTGAAGAACTTCAACCTAATGGCTTTATTATGATTGAAGCAAAAGCTTCTGAAATAATAGCTAGAAGAGCAGGGGATGAATTAAGAGTTCGTGATATTGAAGGTGAAGATGAAATTGATTTACACCAAGAAATGAATCGAGCTGTTTCTATGGCTTACGCTACTTTAACAGGAGCTACTGTTAAAATACTTAAAAACTATGATAACCAATTAGATGAAACAATTGCTAAAATGGTTACAGTATTAAAGATGTAAATTATATTTAATTATTATCTTAAAATTAAATATAAACCAACACCCATTACTAATTAATCACTAGCTAATTTCTACTAATTATCCATTAATTAATTATTAATTATCTATTAATTACTTTATTATTACTTTATTATACCCCTATTTTAATAAATTTAAGCTATATTTATATATTAGATATGCAATACATAATATGATATGATATCATAAATGATATTGTATTATAATTTAAATTAATAATATTATAAATTTTGAGGCCATAAAATGGTAATGAACATTATATTTGATGCTTTAAATGGAGTTTTTGCTCCAATAATAGCTTTAGACCCGACCCCAACTAACCCTTTACTCACAGTCTTTTTAATTTCAACAACCATTGCATTTATTACTACAATAGCTAATAAGCTACTTGTTGATCAAGATGAAATGAATAAAATAAGAGATGATGTTAAAGATTTCCAAACTGAAATGCGTGACGTTCAAAAGAGTGGAGATGCAAAAGAAATAGCTAAAATGCAAAAGAAACAGAAGGAATTCATGTCTAAGCAAACTGAAATGATGAAAATGTCATTTAAGCCACTTATTGTAACTTTCATACCAATTCTTTTAGTATTCTATTGGATGGGTCAATCAGTTGTAAGTAAAGTCATTGTTTCATTACCCCAATTTGTGTATTATGGTACTTTAACTCCATTATGGCATATGTTTTATGGACCGCCTACTACAGCTATTCCATTTGCTGTTGGTTGGTTAGGATGGTATATCCTTTGTACTTTTGCAATGACCCAAGTTTTAAGAAAAGCTATGGGATTAAGTAGTGGTTCTAGTTTCTAGTAAACTATAACTACTCATTATCATAATAGCTTATAATTTTAATTTATAATACTATAGCTTTATTGTTATATAGTTAACACTTTATATTTCATATTTCATTTCACACTTCATTTCACAATTCACATTTATATTGTTCACAATATATCAAATACCTCTCTCGTGATTAAATTAGATTTTCACTAATTTTAATCATATTCGCCAAACTGTAAAGTTTGATTTAAAAATATTAAATAAAAGGCTTTGTAGAAACCCTTTTTTATTTTGTTAATTTATAGTTAAAAATATTTTTTTCAAAAATAAATTTCCTTAATTTGCTAAACCAAAGCATTTTAAGTCGTTTTAATTTTTGAAGTAGCGGATTTTGATATAAATCAGTACAAAAATATAGGGTTTCTACAGAGCCAAATAAAAATTAAATAATAAATACATAATAATTAAATAAAAATTTAATAGTAAATAAATCTAATACTATTAGATTTAATAATATAATAATAGGTGAGTTTATGCCTGCAAATAGATACAGATCTAGATCATATAAAAGGACTTTTAAAAAGACTCCTGGCGGTAACACTGTTTTACGTTACAAAAAAAAGAAACCAAATAAGCACACATGTGCTAAATGTGGTGAGCAACTTCATGGTGTTCCACGTGGAAGACCTTATGAAATAAAAAAACTTTCTAAGTCTAAAAAAAGACCTAATAGGCCTTACGGTGGATACTTATGTACTAAGTGTACTCGTGAGCACTTTAAATTAGAGGCAAGGTCTTAATGATCATAACAATCGGTGGCTTAGCTGGTACTGGAACAAGTACTGCTAGTAAAGTTTTATCTGAAAAATTGAATATTCCTTTTATCTCTGCTGGTGACATTTTTCGTCAAATGGCAGAAGAAAATGGAATGACTCTTATTGAGTTTAGTAAATTTGCTGAAGATAATACTGATATTGACACCGAACTTGACAAAAGACAAGCTGAACTAGCTAAAAAATCAAAAGAGGATTCTAAAGATTTAATTGTCGAAGGTCGTCTTTCAGGTCACTTTGTAGATGGGGATTTAAAGATTTGGATGCTTGCACCATTTGGTGTTAGAGCTTCAAGGATTTGTAACCGCGAATCAAAACCTATTGATTTGGCTAGTGAAGAAATTAAAATACGTGAAGAAAGCGAAGCTATGAGGTATTTAGACATTCATGATATATCGATAAATAACCTAGATGTCTATGATTTAATAATAAATACTAATAGTTTCAATCCTGAAGAAATTTCAGAAATAATATTAACAAGTTTAAACTTTAAAGTTTAGACTAATATAATAATTAAAGGTGATATAATGGCTTCTATTGAAGTAGGAAGAGTATGTGTTAAGACCGCTGGTAGAGAATCTGGCGAAAAATGTGTTATCGTAGAAATTATCGATGAAAAATTTGTTGAAGTAGTAGGGGTAGATGTTAAAAACAGAAGATGTAACATCAGCCACTTAGAACCTATTGCTGAAACCATCGAAGTTTCCGATGATCTTGAAGCAGTTAAAAAAGCTTTAGAAGCTTTATAGGTTTTTTAACCTAGCTTTAATCTTTTTTAGCTTTTTTATTTTTTTCATATTTTTGAGACATTAAATAGTATATATTTCTTTTAAAAATGCTGTTAAGTATTTGAATAGCTTTTTTAAATAGCTTTTTTTTAAATTAAATAGAGTCATTGTCAAAAAGATTTTACATATCGAAAGATTTTATTCATTTACCCATCCAAGGATTTTAATGAAGTTTTGATTTAGAAATTTCGACTTTTGGCCGCGATTTAAATATAGATACTAAATATTATAATAATATTCACTTTTTCATATTTTACTGTAAATATTAAGAATAAAGTTATAAAAGCTTGGTAGAGATTATTAATGAATGATACAAAATATCAAAGAGCTAAAATAGTAGTTGAGGAAACTCGGCAATTTTATTTTCAAATTATATTTACAATAGGCATATTCACAATTATTGTACTTAGATTTGCATTTCTAGGTAGATCATTAGTAACAATGGACATTGGTAGTTTAGTTGGAGAAAATATTTCTTCATCTAATATTACATCAAATATGGCGTTTATGAACTCTCCTCTTTTTATGTTTTCATATATTACCTCAGTTTTTCTCATATTTTTAGGATTTAGATATTTTAAACTATATCTATTAAAAAGAAGTTTTAGAAATGAAGAATCTGGAATTAAAAAGCTTAAAAAATATATGAAAACAAAAGAAATCCCAAGTAATGAAGAACTTAATGCTAAATTTAATAAAGATAAAAACAAGCAGAAAAAAAAGTTTTATTTTTTAGTAGTTTATGTTATTGTAATTAATATTATTTTATATTATACTTCTTCTAATATTTTCAACAATACTTTGTTTTTTGAATTAATATTAACTTTTTCAGTACTAAGTCTCTTTTATAGATATTTGATTTTTTTTCATGCCGATAAGAAAGTTTTTGGTAATGATTGGGAAAATAAACAAATTGAGGAATATATTAAGGAATATGATGTTTAATACTCATTTAGTATATATACCTCAGCTTTATAATATTTACCTCACAATAGGGTAATTCAGTTGGTCACAATTTGTGACGGACTCATTTCCTTCTTTTATAATTCTCTGTTTTAGTGTAATCTAATGAATTAGGATTTGTACTATCACTAATCATGTTTATAGTCAAATTCATCTCTTTTAATAATATCTATAAATCTTCCAGCATCAAATGAACCAAAATTCTTTATCAAGCTTTTCACAACTTCTCTTCGAAGATCAGCTTCGCTTTTCATATTATTATTCTCTATTTATCCAATAAAAGAGTTTTAGATAACTAATTTTTCCTAACAGCTAATATTTTAACAGTCTCTTTTTAAATCTCCTAATATGCTGCTATTTATACACATACTTAATCTGTTTAATCTTATATTTAATCACAACTTTCTCTGGAACCCAATTTAGTTTTGATTTATAAGTTAATCCATATTTTGAGATTTTAAATACCTTTTTATCTTTTGTACTTGTTGGGTTTCCATTAGAATTAAATTTTCGATAAGTTATAGTTATTGTAGGGTTAACTGAACCATATAAACCCCACACATCAATAGTATGATAGGTTTTACTATTAAATCTTCCTTTTAATATGTTATAATTATAAGTTCCACTACTATAACTATATGCAAAACTTTTCCAATATCTTTCTCCCTTAACTTTAAACTTTCCATTAAATATATTTCCTCTTAATAATTTTGTAGTACTATAATCTGCTTTATTTTTAGACTGAGAGAATGTATAAGATTTGTATTTCGTAATTTTAACAACTTTTACAATTTTATAGTATATTGTCGCTGAATCGAAAGTACCATTATCAATATATATGTCTAGAACACCATTAAATTCCCCATTATAAGTTTTCAAAGATATTGTTGCAGTTTTAATAACAGTAGTATTTTTACCATTCGCATTAGTTCTATTGAATTTAGCAGTGACTTTTAAAGGTTTTACTTTTTCACCTTGATATATTTTAATATAACTCCCTTTATAAATGCCATCTCCGTCTTTATAATCATAATTATAATCCTTAACATAAATGTACATACTTTTTACAGTTTTTTCCCGATCCATTATTATTCCGTTTTTATCTTTAACATACACATAACTCTTCAAATCATTTGATTTTATTTTGACTGTTTTTGTTGAGCTTGCAGCATTCACACTACTAAGTGCAAATGCACAGACTAAAAATACTATTCCGACTATTATCAATATTTTTTTAATATTCATTCATATCCCTCCATTTGGTCACGTTTTATTTTATTTTCTTCACTTGTTAAAAGTTGCAAGTTGTCAAATTTAGTTAATCCTCCCTTGGATATAGGGATAATATGATCTATTTCGAATACAAATTTATATTTACTTCTACTGGCTTTACCGCTCATAGCACTATAATAGTAGCCGTCTTCATCAGTGTATTTATTATAAACTGCATCACTTAGTTTTTTACAGTATTCGGGATCAAATTCTCTTAATTCATTCATTGATAATTTTTCATATTTTCTTTCTTCTTCATCAACAAATGGTTTTTTTATAGTTATATATTGCTCAGGATTAACTATTTTATTTATAGCTAAATCAACTTCACTAATGAAATATTTTTTATCGTATCCAAAGAAAGCTTCCCATTTATTTTTGTCATTATCCCACGATTCATCTAAAAAATCTTTCTTCTTTTTAGGACCCATATCCTTTTCACAAATCTCATCTGCAAGTTTAGTTATATCTAAATCATCTCTATCCTCTAATTTAAGGAATATTGGAATATTTTCATGCTGAGCATAATAAAATAAGATGTCTTTTATATCTTCTATATAATATCCTGGATATTTGTCATAATCATAAAAGAATCTATTTTCTATTTTCTTTGATAAACTTTCTAATTCTTCTTCAGCTAAAAAGTCTTGATTTTCAAGTTTATGTTCTTTAAAGAACTCTGGGAGTGAATTAAGAAAATTGGTATAAGATGGGAATATATTATCATAAACAAGTATTCTACAATTTTTTTCATTTTCTTCTTCACCTTTTGCTTTTAGTATTGAAAATGAAATTAGTCCTATTGGAATTCTATCCATAAATTCTAATGACTCAATATATTCAGCATCTACAGTACGATCCATAATTTTTGCAAATTCTTCAATTTTAGCAATTGAAATTAACCTAAGAATTATTTCTCGGTTATTGTGTGAATCTGTAGGGAATACTGCACCTTCTTCAATTAAGAGATTTTCAGGATTTACCCAAGCAATTTTATCTTTCCATTCATCAATAAAGCTAACAATATAAAGTTCTTCTGAACCTCCCGCTTTCGGACCCCGCAATCCCCTACCAATCATTTGTGTCATTAATATAGAAGATATTGTGGGGCGTGTTAAGAAAATTGTTTGAGTTTCAGGTAAATCCATCCCTTCAGTAAGGATATTTACATTAATAAGAACTTCTAAATCACCCTCACGAAACTTTTTAATATTTTTTTGATTTTCTTTAGGTGCAACATTTATCTTACCTGTGGCATCTTTAATTGCAGAAACAACATAATCTGATTTTACACCTTTATTTTGGAATAATGCATTTAATGCAAGTGCATTATCAATATTTAATGCAAATACTAATGTTTGTTTGTACTTATCTTTATTTTCAATATATTGTTTAACAATAAAATGATTACGATCTTTATTTTTGGCAATTGTTTCAGCTACACCTTCCCCAATACTATCAATATCAAAATATTTTATTCTATCTAATGTTTTCTCATCTAATTCCTTTGTAATATCAAAATGTGTTTTTAACTCTTCAAAATTAGGTTTTGAAAGAATTTCAATACTTATAAGTTCTCTTAAATCTATTTTATAAACAATATCATCTAGAAAGACTTTTTTTAAAAGACCTTGCTCATTTTCAGCAGTTCTAAATGGAGTAGCTGTTAAACCTAATAGTTTAAAGTTATCTGTAGTTTTAGCAATATTATCAATAATTTTTCTATAGGTTTTTGCAGTTGCATGATGTGCCTCATCTATTACTAAAATAACATCATCTTCTTGACTTATCCATTTTTCAAGGTATTCACAACCTTTATTTAAGCTATCTTTACTTGCAATTATCACATCATCAGTATTTTCAATATTCACAGCTCTATCATGTAATCCTGAAATAACACGATAATTAAAAGAACTTCTGTTCGTTAATAGCTCAGAATAAGCAAGATTTATAAAAGATTTTTTAGCTTGCTCTAAAAGCTCATGCCTATGAGCTATCCATAAAATTTTCTTATTTTGATTAGTATAATGTTTTAACAACCAATATACAGCAGTTAATGTTTTTCCAGCACCTGTTGGTAAGACGAGAAGTGTTTTAAAATGACTATTGGTTTCACTTAACTGAGTTAAATCTTTTATCGCTTCATTTTGGTGATTGTATAACTCTAAATTAATTCTATCTTCTGCTGTATGTATTTTTCCAGCATGCTCATATTTTATTTTATTTTTTGTAATATTTTCACCTTTTAAATCTGTAATTCTAAATGTTATCATTTCATCTAGTTCAAAATCACCTAAATATCTTACATATTCTTTTCCATGCCAGTATGAAATGTTTTTTTCTTTTAAAATCTTATCAATTTTACTAATAGAGTTGAAATTCCTTCTATGTTCCATTCCAAATGGTTTAAGGAATGTTTTACATTTTAAAACTTTTAATTTACGAGAACTTTCTTGTATTTCTCTTTCCAATTCTTCAATTTCAGCTATATATGAATTCATTCTACCCCCTCAAATGAATTATAACATTGTATTCATAATCATTATAATAATTTTTATTTTTCCTAATAGTTTTGTTATATTATTGTTTTTATAATAATTATATCTTTTCTTATATTCATAATACTGACTTATAGTAGTAAATATAAATAATGTTAAATCAATACTTTAATTAATGAATTTTAAATTAAGAAAATTAACTTTAGATGATTCAGGTAGTATAGCTAAATATGCAAATAATATTAATATTGCTAATAATCTTAGAGATGCTTTTCCACATCAGTATTCTATAGCTGATGCTGAGGAGTTTATTAATAATCTTGATAATTCTATTGTTTTGGCTATTGATGTTAATGGTGATGCTGTTGGTTGTATTGGATTGACTTTTAAAGAAGATATTCATTTTAGGACTGTTGAACTTGGCTACTGGTTAGGTGAAGATTTCTGGAATAATGGTATTATTAGTAAAGCTATTAATGAAGTAGTAAATTGGGCATTTAATGGATTTAATAATATTAAAACCAATAATATGGATGTTTGTGGATTTAATAAATACGTGGATTATGAAATAGCTAGAATTTATGCTGAACCATTTTCTAATAATATTAGATCTCAAAAAGCACTTGAAAAAGCAGGATTTGTTTTAGAAGGTGTTTTAAGAAACAATGTTTATAAAAATGGAAAACTCTTAGATTCTTGTATTTATGGAATAATTAAATAGAGTATAATTATTTGTAATTTTTGGTAATCTTTTGTTGTTTAGTTTTTTTTTTTGGTTGTTTTTTTAGTTTGGGGGTATGTTTTTTGGTAATTTTTGGTAATATTTTTTTTGTTTAGTTTTTTTTGGTTGTTTTATTAGTTGGGGGGGGTATGTTTTTTGGTAATTTTTGTTAATATTTTGTCGTATAATGATTTGAGTAGATATGATTAATTTAATATCTTATAAGTTCGTTGAATTATATGTATAAAAAAATATAAATGTATAAATATACAAATATATAATTATATAATATTTTGGGGTGGATAGATTATGATTGAAACTAAAACAACTACTATAAAGATTCCAACAGATATATTAATTAAAATAAAATCTATGGCAGTTAAAGAAGGTACAAGTCAAAATAGTATTATTAATGAGCTTATAAACAAAGGACTAGAAAATATTGGTAAAAATAAAGGGAAAATAAAAGCTCAATTAATAAATGATACATTACCCAAACCTAAAATTACATGTAAAAAGTATAAAAGCTTAAAAGATATGGGGGGAATTGTTAAAGTAGATGAAGAAATTGATGTAACTGAAGTAATAGATAGCATACATACTAATAAATAGTTGTATTTATGATATTTTTAGAAACAAGTTTTTTAGTTAATTTTTTTGTTGAAAAAGTCCAAAATCATAAAAGAGCTTTAAAAATAATGGAAAATATTAATGAAAAAGAAATAGTAATAAGTGAAATGGTTATATATGAAACATTAACAGTTTTAAGGAAATTAAAACAAAATGATGAAACAGTTAATAGGATTTATGAAAAATTAACAGAAATGAATGTTTATGAAGATAGAATATATTATAGTAATGCATTAGAAGATACTTTAATTAATAATGTTGGGTTTTTCGATAATTTAAGTCATATTCTTATGATAAATAATGAAATTAATGAAATAGCTAGTTTTGATTATGATTTTGATATATTTGATGATATAAAAAGAATATATTAATATAACGATTATGTATTATTACCATTATTATTAATGGTTACAGGAGTAATTTATATGAAAAGTTCTAATAGCCAATTAAGAAAAAGAGGAATGATTGATGAAGGAGATATTAATAAATTTGAAGATTATTCAGAGGAATCTTTATTTGTTTGTCTTAAATCAGATGATCCTGTTGAAAGAACAGTAGCTGTTAGATTACTCTCTGAAAAATTCAGCTGTAATAATAAAGATTATGTAAATGTTTTATTAAGTCTTCTCTCAACTGAAAAAGCACTATATACTAGATTAGAAATTTTTAATTTTCTTGAAACTGGAAATAAAACTACTGCTAAATTAATGACTAATTATTTAGGAAAAATTGGCAATAACCAACATAAAAAGATTCCTAATAAAGTTTCTAAGAAAAAAAGCTACCCATTACCTCGTGATATTATTGCAAGAACTTTAGGTAAAATGGATTGTGAAGTTTTAGAAGTTTTATTTTCAGTTTTAGAAAGTAAGAATAAGGCTAAGATTTCTGAAGTTTTAGACGCTATTGGTTTTCTTATTTTTTATAATAGTAGTTTAGCTACTGTTGAGAATTTTAATGTTATTTTGAGCTTTTTATTTGATTATTCTGATGATGGTAATGTTGATGTTGTTAATGGTGAAGATGTAATTGTTTGGAAGATATTTATGTGTTTTTCTGCATTTCCGTTGGAGGAGTGTAGAGAGTTTTTAGAGGGTTTTATTGTTAGCTGTGGTAATGATTGTGATAGTAATAATGTCACTGATAATATGATTGTTAATGAAGCTAAAAGGTCTTTGAAGATTATTGGTGAAAATAAATGACTTATTGTAATATTATGGTATGTGTGGGCAATTAAATTATGTATTATCATACTTCAATTTTTTAGAATCCATCATAAATTCTTTTTTTCTAAAAAAAACTATTTAAAGAGGTTTGATATGAATTAAAAAATTCAAGCCACTGTTTTTCATCATTTTTAGGAACAGCAACCTGTAAGATTTTTCTTGGTCGTGTAATAGCAACATAAACAATTCTTAATTCTTCACTATCACATAATCTAGTATTTTCATTTAAAAGAGTGGCATATTTTTTATTATTAGCACTCTTTGATTTTAAAATTAATAGTACTGCATCTAAAGTTCGCCCTTTAACACTATGAACAGTTCCTATATAATAGTCTTCTGATGAATCATTTTCTTCATCATAAAATAAATCATTAAAAGTTAATCTATCTTTGAAATTTTTATACTTTGTACTTTTTTTAATATCATTAATATTATAATGAAGGTTATTTTGTGAAAAAACTTCATTTGTTTTCAAAATCCAATCATTAATAATTGAATTAGGGCTTGCTTCAGGTAAAAAATTTATTAATTTCATTATACTTTTTCTATGACTATAAAAACCTAACTCTTTAATTGTTTCTTTTATGTCTTCTTGTTTAACATAATTCAATCCATTATTTACTTTTAACATTCCTTTTTCAATTAATTTAAATCCTTTTGGCTTATTACCATTATCCCATAAGAATTTCCCAAATAAAAAATCTTTAGAACATTTTTGTTTATCATTTTTATCTTTTCCATCCTTCCAAATATTATTAATATTAATATCCTTAAATTTTATACTTTTCATAAATGTTTTTGCAAATTCTTTACTTCTAAAAAGAACTGCAACATTATCTTTAGATATAGTTATGTTATGTTGTCCACACAAATGAATAAAATTTTTGATTATTTGATTGATATTATCCGAATAGGGGTGAATTATATCTTTGCCCATTGAAAAATCAGCAATATCTGATTTGGAATGATAATTAATATCAGATAATTTAGATGTAAACTTACAAATTTCATCAGAAGATCTAAAATTTTCATTAAAAACAATTGAATTTTTATCCCATATATTAAATTTTTCATTAAAAAGATGTGGTTTAGCTTCATTCCATTCAAAAATTGCTTGTTCAGGATCTCCAACAAAAATAATGTCATTTAAACCATTTCTAACCAATAAATTAAATATCTCCATTTGTATATCAGAAGTATCTTGAGCTTCATCTATGATAAAATAAGGAAATCTTCTACATATTATCTTAGCTATATTGGGATACTTTTCAAGAATTTTCATTGAAAAATAATTAGCATCTGATTGAGTAGCATATCCTCTCCCATTATTCATCTTTTTGCTTATAAAAACACTTTTTTCTTGTTGATTTTGGAAGCTTAATCTACCTTTTTTAACTAATTCTCCTTTAATAGAATAAGTTATTTTGTCAAAAAAGCTATCTTTAAAATATTTACCGTGCCAAGCACCATGAGGTTCACCTACTAATGTGGGGCGATCTTCACATCCCATAACTAAGTGACCAAAAGGTAAAAAAACATATTTATTCAAAAAACTATCAATTGTGCCAATGTAATGAGGGAAAGAAATTTTTGTATTATATCTATTTTCAAGATTTGATTTAATCTCATCTGAAGCAACATTGGTGAAAGATATTGTAGCTATTCCATGATAATCGAATTCATCACTATTTATCATTTGAAACAGTTTTTCAGAGACTGAAGTTGTCTTACCACTACCAGGACAAGCTTTAACAACAAATTTACCATTCTTATTTTTGTTTAAAAAATCATTTTGTTTTTTTGTCCATTTTATTTTATTATTGGCATGCAAAAATTATCGCCTCTTTAATATAACTTGGAATCTTAAACTCTTCTTCGTTTGTATAATTTTTTAATTTCATTGCTAATTCAAATGCAAAATTTGATTTTTTAGTTATTTTTAGGTTATCAAAAATAATTTTTTCTTTATTGTTACTATCATTTAATTTATTAAAAAATTCTTCAGATAAATCCCGATGTACATTTCTATAGATATCTTCTAATATATCCAAGTCAACAAGGTTTTCTTTAAATATTTCATACTCTAATGTCTTTACTGAAGAAAAAATTTTTAAATTTTTATCAGAACAAGCATTAATTTTAGTTAAGGTAGCTGAAATTTCCCCATCAATTTCCTTCCTATCATCATCAGTTATAATTGCACATTTGGAAGATAATATATTTTCACTTATTTTTTTATAATCCTTACCAAAGCTTGTGAGTTTATTGGAAAATAAAGGAATGAAATGTTTAAAACCTACACCACTAATATTTACCACTTCAACACCATATTTTTCCAAATTGGTTCCTAATAATCTTGCAAACTCTGGAATTAATATTAATTCAGATACTCCTTCAACTAAAATAACTGACTTCGCAAAAAATAATTGGGATTTTGTAACATCTAAAAACTTAAAGAGATATTCTTTATTATTTTCTAAAAGATTAGAATCTTTTAGTGCAATGTTAGATAACTTATTGTTAAAATTTTGTAAAATAGTTAATGAATCTAAATCCGCTTTTGAAGTTAAAGTTGGTGAATGAGAAGAGATAAATATCTGAAAACTTTGATTTTTATCAGAATTGATTTCAGAATTTAATTTATTGATATATTCAAAGAATAAATTTTGTAATTGTGGGTGCAAATGTGCTTCTGGCTCTTCAATTAATAATGCAACAAACAAACCTTCTTGAATTTTGTTTAAATCTTTTAAGTCCCCTAATAATATTGAAATATATATTAAATTATTATATCCTAAACCATTTTGGTATAATTCTAAATATTTTTGCTTTTCACCGATTATTTCATTAAAATAAGGTAAGATTATTTTGAAATTTTTCACAAATTCATCAAAAGTTTCGGGTAGAAATTCAAAATTAATATTTATCTCATTACTATCAAATGTTATATTACTTAAATGCGTATCCACATATTTCTTTTTCGCTTTCCCAATAAAATCAAAAATTTTTTCATCTTTAATAACTTCATTTAAACTTTTAATCATTTCCCCTCTATCAAATTCATCACCTAATTCATCCAAATGAACTTTTGAAAAGAATTTTCCTATTTGGTTATTATTACCAGGTCTCAAATGCCTTTTTGCGTCTCTCAATGCACCAAGATAAACATGATGCAATAAATCAAAAACTTCCAATGATATAGGTTGACCCTCTTTTTCACCACCCCACATATCATAACTAACAAACTCCATATTATGTCTTTTTTTAATAGTATAACTATAATTAAGGTCAAAAGTATCTGATGTCTGATTATATAACTCCATAAAACAAGATTTTTCAAAATCATTATTAGTTTTAAATGATAAATTAAATTCTATATCCTCTAAACCATCAGAATCTTCTTGATTTATATGAAAATCATCTTTAGTCACATAAATATCTCTTTTTTGATCTTTAAATCCTAAGCATATTCTCAAAGCATCGATAATTGTTGTCTTGCCTGAATTATTTTCGCCTATTAAAACATTAACTCCTGGATTAAAATCAAGCTCTAATTCTTTTATTAAACGAAAATTTTTCACTTTAAATTTTTTAAGGTACAGAAAATCACCTATATTGTCTATTAATACTTGAAGAATTGATTTATAATCTCCATTATTTATCTTATTTTATAAAATTTCTATTAATTTCATAGGTTTAATAAATATATTCATAGAAAATATAGATTTATGTATTAGTTTAGATAGAAATAATACCTAATACTTAATCTTTTATAAATTATTTTTATAAGATTGTTTAATGATATGTATAATATAATCTATATCCTCTGAAGGAGTTATTAGTAACGTATATGCTTTTTTACCATAACTTTCTGGTGCGGACGATTTTATAATGTTTTCAGGGTCATCTAAATCTCCTTTTCTAAAATTAACAACTATGGAAATATTTTTTTTCTGTAACATCATATATGTAAAAATTGAGTTTAGTGAAAATGAGAGATATGCTTTTGTTACATTAAATTTAATATCTTCATCTAGTCCTAATATTTTATTTTTTAAGTTATAATATAGATTTTTAACTTCTTCTTCACTAATTTTATTGAGATGATCTTCTTCATTATAAACTTTAACTCCAGTAATTAATTTTGTCATACGATTATTTTTAGTAATAGTATTTATGCTTTCATTAGTATCTGGAGATTTTAATTGATTAAATAAAACAGTGTTGTTACTGTATTTACCTATTTCCCATAATTCTATAGGTAAATCTTTAAATTCAATAGCTTGTTGTTGATATTTTGTGAAATTCGGAGAAACAAAAATTACTCTTGATTGAGTCCAATCCACATCCCTCTTTTTCAATATAGTACCCATTTTTTCGTTATATTCAAGAATAAAATCTGCTTTATTATTTAAAAGAAGAGCTAAATATGCAAAACCTTGATCAATAACTGAAAAGGTTCTAATATTTTTGTATTCAATTATGACAAAAGCTTTTGATTCTGCATCATAAGCTAAAGTATCTATTATAAGGTTATTAAGTCGAAATTCAGTCGATATGAATTTTAGATTAAAAATCATTTCTAAATTATCTTCAGTGAGTTTTTGCATATCTTTTTCTAGTTTAAAAGGTGCTTTTTTTATGGGTTCTAATTTTTGAGCATTTATTTCAAATAAAGGCATTTTATCACCTAATTATTAATATCTTTAAAAAATTTAATTAACATTTACTATTTTCTTTAACAATGTCTATTTCGTCACCACTTAAGCCATAAACTTCATAAACCATTATATTCAATTCACTATTTAATTTTTTAATTTCATTTTCCAATGGTTTTATAACA
>JBOFHT010000008.1:0-90254 GCA_051649785.1 Methanobacteriaceae archaeon | reverse complement strand
AACACCCTCACCCTCAATAGATTCTGCACATTTTTCTAATGTGTATTGTGTATTACTTTCTTTTCTAGGGCTTCCATTTAATAATATTACTTTTGCCATATTGTCGCCTATATTAATTCTTTATTGTAATTATATTAGTTATATTAATTATTTTTTTATTTTATTTATTTTAATTATCCTAATTATTCTAATTATTCCAATTTTTTTATTTTAATCCGGTAATTATTTATGTATTATAATTTGAGTATTTTATAATATTTTATAATATTTTATAATATTTTATAATATTTTATAATATTTTATAATATTTTATAATATTTTAAAGTATTTTAATACTATTTTCATTATTCTATTAATATTATGCTCCTGAACCATCTAAAGCATGTTTACAGCTACAATCTTCTTTTTCTGGAAAAGCTTTAATTGTATCATTAATAATTTGAAGAATTTCATTATTTTTTTCCTCTGCAATTTCTAAAACCTCATCCATAGTAAGCTTCGTGGGGGATATGGAAGTTCCAAAGTTAGAAACAAGACAAATACTACTATAACACATTTCTATTTCTCTAGCTAAGACTGCTTCAGGTAATCCTGTCATACCTACAAGGTCTCCACCTATTTTTTGAAACATTCTAATTTCGCCAGGGGTTTCAAATCTAGGTCCTTCTACACAGATATAATTTCCAGTAGTGCATATATTTTTATTTGTAGAAGCAATAACTTTTCGTAAACGATTACAATAAGGTTCACTAAAATCTACATGGCGAACATGATTATCCCAGAAAGTAGATTCTCTCCTACTTGTAAAGTCAATAAAATCATCGGGAAGTACAATAGCTCCTGGAGGAAGTTCTAAATTAATAGAACCTACAGCATTAGTAGCTATAATTTCTTCAACACCAATACATTTTAATCCGCATATATTAGCACGATAATTCACTTTGTGGGGTGAATTAGAGTGATCACTTCCATGACGGGGGATAAATGCAACATTTTTGCCTTTAAGATTGAAAGTAGCTATTTCAACACTACCAAATGGGGTTTGAACTGTTTTATTTTCAATATCGATTCCATCATCTGTAATATTGTATACTCCACTTCCGCCAATAATTCCTATCAAAAAATCACCATTTATTTGGATTATAATTAAATTAATTTTAAATTGTTATGATGTTGTATTATATTTATTAACCTTTAGCTACTGCTAATGGTATAACTTTAGCTACTAATTTAGCTATTCCTGTATCATGTGATATTTTAACAACTTCATCTACATTTTTATAAGCTTCAGGAGACTCTTCAGCTACTACTGGTAGTGAACTAGCTTTAACAATTATTCCTTTATTTGCAAGTTCTTTTTGAACAGTTTCGCCATCATACATCTTCTTAGCTTGGGTTCTACTTAATTTACGTCCTGCTCCATGAGCTGTTGAACCAAAAGTTTCTTCCATAGCTAATTCTGTACCATGGAGGATATATGAAGCAGTTCCCATAGTTCCAGGAATCAGAACAGGTTGACCAATTGAATTATATTCACTAGGAATTTCTTTTCTATTAGGACCATATGCACGTGTAGCTCCTTTTCTATGAACCATAACTTCAGTTTTTTTACCCTTAATAGTATGAACTTCTTTTTTAGCTATATTATGGGCTACATCATAAAGAACATTCATTTCCATATCTTCAGCACTTTGTTTAAATACATCTTCAAAAGATTCCCTAACCCAGTGGAGTATCATTTGACGGTTTGCCCATGCATAGTTTGCAGCTCCTGCCATTGCCTTAAAATAACTTTGAGCCTCGTTAGAATCTAATGGAGCACAGGCTAATTGCCTATCTGGAATATTAATTTTATGTTTTTTATATGCTTTGTCCATTAACCTAAGATAATCTGAACATATTTGGTGTCCACAACCACGAGAACCTGTGTGAATCATTAATGTAATTTCTCCAGGATTTAATCCAAATTTCTTAGCTACTTCATCATCATAAGTTTCTTCAACTTTTTGAATTTCTAAAAAATGATTTCCTGAACCTAATGAACCTAATTGAGGGATTCCACGACGTTTTGCTTTATCAGATACTTCGGAGCTTTCAGCATCTAACATTCGCCCATTTTCTTCTAAGTATTTAAGATCATCTTCCCATCCATAACCATTTTCAACAGCCCACTCTGCACCAAAATCAAGAACATCATTTATTTTCTTCTCATCTAACTTTATTTTACCTTTACTTCCAACACCAGAGGGTATATTAATAAATAGCTTTTCTATAATTTCATTTAGTTTTGGTTTGACATCATCTTCAGTTAAATTTGTTTTAACAAGACGTACTCCACAATTAATGTCAAAACCAACACCACCGGGACTTATAACTCCATTTCTACTATTAAATGCAGCTACTCCTCCTATACTAAAACCATAACCGTAATGAATATCGGGCATTCCTAAAGAAAACTTTTGAATTCCCGGCAAGCAAGCTACATTAGCTACTTGCTCAACAGCCCCTTCTTCTAAGTTTTTAATATTATCTTCACTTAAATATATTCTACCTGGGACACGCATTTCTTTTTTATAGCTACTTGAAATTTCCCAAACATTTTCTCTAACTTGGCTTAAATGTTCTTTAATACTCATACTAGTCCTCTTGTTATTGTAATTATAATTAATATTATTAATATTATTTTTATTAGTTTTATTTTTATTATTCTTAGCATTGCTATTATTAATATTTTTATTAATGTTATTATTGTAATTGTATACATTATTTTTATAATTGTCAGTTATAGTATTATCATTATTATCATTATTTCTATTACTATTATTCCTATTACTACTTAGAGTATAATTATAATAATCAAAATTTTTAATAGCACTGACTTCAGTATTATTTATTTTATCATTAGTTATTTATGTTTTAACTAGTATTAAAAATTGATGCTTTTTCCTACTAATGAGAGGAATGCTAATTATATTATTCTTATAAAAATTATAAAATTAAGTAGGAAAATAATTAAAAAGAAATAAATTTAAAAAAAATACGAGTGTAGCTAGCTAAATAATTAGCTACTTTATAAGAGGTTTTTTAGTATTTACCGTAACTTTGGAAGGTAATTTATTAGTTTTGCGAGATTTATCAATGGTATCTGCAAAAAGATAAATAACATTTTTATTACTTATTTTAACATTTTTTTTGCTTATTTTTGCTGTAGAATAGCTAGGGAGTTTTTTATTTTTCTCAACATAAGTTGAAACTCTTTTAGCCAAATTAATAGTATCTATTTTGGTAATACTTCCTTTTGCATGCTTTCCAGTCGAAACTGTCCTTTTTTTAGGTGTGATAATGTTAATATTACTTTTATCTCCTTTTGATATTTTTAAAATGGCTTTACTAGAGATGTATGTGTATTCGTCCATACTATATTGTAAATCATCAATTACAACCCATTTAGGTAACGCTTTATTATTATTAATAAATTTTTTAACTCGGGTAGAAGCATCTTTAATTCCAGCCATTGTTAAAACTTTTCTATCTCTTGTAATTCCTTGAACACTAGATAAAACACTTTCCTTTGTTTTATTTAATGATCCTTTAGGATTTGGCATCTTTTCTATGCCTGTAACTCCACAATAATCAGCATCACACAATTTACATGTTAATTCGACTTCATAAGTTTTTTTAGGGTTAATTGTAAGAGTATTTTTATTTTTACAAAGTGGGCAGTAGTTGTCAAAACTAGTTAAAAACCATTTGTATTCATAACCTGAACTTGAAACAGAAGGCTTCGCTATAACTGATATTTCTTCAGCAAAAGCCATACTTAAACCACTAATAGCTATTATTAAAACAATCAAGAGAATAAGTGGTTTTAAAGATTTATTTTTTAAAAATAACATTTAAACACCTTTATGAAATATTAGGATATGGGTAATTATTTCACATTATATTTCACATTAGATTACATATTATATTATTTAGTATAGTATTATGTCATATTGTAATTATTATATTGAATATATAATCATATTTATTAACATCTTATTAATATATCTTTTGATTTTTTACTTTATATTTTTAGTTGGGGAAACACAGAAATTAAGTATTTATTTTAGATTATATTTAATATTTTAGATATTATAAGTCTAATATGACCTGTAATTTAAAACAACTCTCTATTTCATTTGTTAATAGGCTTTCATCTATTTTATTCACAGCCATTTTATGGAATGTAACAGCTTTAACTTCTGATTTACGAGAATGTTTATCCCAGTTTATTATTTCCCCATAAAGTTCAGCATTTAACTTAAAGCCAGTAGATATTTTTTCAATAGCAACATTAAACTTTGAAAAAAGTAAAAATTCGGTTTCATGTAAAAATAATAATTCTTCTAAATAATCATAAAGTAAAGAAACATAATCTTCCGATTTTAATTCAATAAGACGTTTTTCAACATTATCCACTTCTGAAGTTTTGCTTATAACATTAAACATAGCTAATCCTGCATTTTCAAAGGCTTGTGGAATTGTTTTTCCGTATGAATAAAATCCAATATCTGCAGTTACTTCAAAATATTTATACTTAGTTAAAATATCATTTTTAGCTAAATTTTCATTGTTAACTGTATCATTAGAAGTATCATTAACTGTATTTTTATTATTAGTCATATTTTTACCTTTATTAATCAATTTCAACACCTAATTTTTCTTAAATTTCAATAATTCTTTTTATTTTCTATAATTTTTTTACACTTGAAATCTAACTAATATTACTTTTTACTTGCTCTACTGGAGTTTTCTTTTATATATGGCTGAACTTATTAATGGTATGGAGAGATTAAAATGTCAAGATATGTTAACAGTTATTACAAAAGTGATTTAAGAAAAAGAAATCAAGGTTTTTCTAGCTTTGATTTAAATCAAGTTGATATTAAGTCTTGTGTTGCACTACTCTTAATTTTAGGAGTATTTGCACTAAGCATAATATCTATTATTGTATCACCAAACCCTACAGTCTTATTTGGATTGTAAATAGGAATAATCAATTATTAATTAAATATTCTTTAAGTCTGACACGATCTTATTAAGGTATTTAATTATTGTAATGATTTTAGGTTTGTTTATATAATATAGTATATCTTAGTTAAATTAGGTTAAAATCTAGTTCAGATTAAAATCCAATATTTTAATTTGAAAATTGATAAATATGTGATAAATTAGTTATTTCAAACTAATAGCTATCTAAAAAGCTTACACCCCATTTATTGCTCATACTCCACTAGCTATTAGGATTGTTTTACCTTTTTATCTAATATTTATCTATTTAACTAATATTTAACTAAATTCCATATAATATTTAATCAGGATTTAAATAAAATTTAAATGTTAATTAATTTAATATTCCTAGAATCAATAATTTAGCTAATATTATTATAAGTTCATACATTTATTTATTTTTTCAACATCAAATCTTAAAATAATTACTCTGGAGTTTCCCTTAACTCCTTTTCCAGTTAATTGAGTATCAATAAGACGTAAAAATTCTAACTTATTTATAATTTGATTAAATTTAGTATAGCTAGAATCAGTATGTTTAATAAATATTTCCGATAACTTTCCAGAAGTCATATGGCTAGGGGAAGATTGCATTATAAGTTCTAAAACGGTTTTTTCCAGGGTATTTAATGATTTTAATGTTTCAGCTAAATGGCTAGGGATATGTGTAGCTATTGCTTTATCTAAATGTTCAATTCCGATTTTTTTAGAAGCATCTCCTTCAGCTAAGTTACCAGCTACTCTTAAAATATCTATACCTAATCGTAAGTCCCCATTTTCTCGGCTATAATCAACTACAGCTTCTATAATTTCATTATCAATTACTCCTTCATAAAAACCAATTCTACAACGCTCTTTAAGGATAGTAAGGACTTCTTCCCTAGTGTAAGGAGGGAATTTAATTTCTTGAGGAATAAAAACAGTATCTACATTTCTATCTAATGCAAATCTAAATTCTATGTCTGATGTAATTGCAAAAATAGAGCTTCTAACTCCAGAATACTCTTCATGAGCACGTAATATGTCATAAAATATTTTATTAGCTTGTTTTTCATGGAATAAATAATCAACATCATCTAAAGCTACAACTAATGATTTCCCTTCTTTGGATAAATGTTCCATTATTTTTTCATAAATTCTTGAAAATGGCACACCACTATCAGGGGGACTATAGCCAAAAACTTTCTTATGGATTTGTGAAAAAATTCCATAACGTGTTGTATAAATTTGGCAGTTAATATATGCACATATAACTTTTTCTGAAGTATTTTCAACAACTTCAAAAAGTTTATGAATAGCTGTTGTCTTACCTGTAGCACAACTTCCCAGTATTACAGAATTTATAGGGCTTGAATTTTTTAGTGCAGGCCTAACGCACATAGCCATAGCTTCCACTTGTGAATCTCGGTATTTGTAGTTTTCAGGCATATAATCTGGATCAAATGCACTTAATTCCTGAAATATTGTTTCATCATATAATAAAATATCTTCAATTCCCATAGTATCATATCTCTTAATTATATATTAGTATCAGCATTACTATTTTTATCAGTACATCTGTTATTATTGTATTATATGGTATTATACGGTATTATTTTATTTTCATTATCATTTTCATTATTATTATTTAGTATATTATTAGTACATTTTTTAGTGTCAATATTTTTATTATTTATTATCCATTAATTTAATTAATAGTCTTTTAAATTAATTATTTCAATATCTGTATTGTTAATTATCCAATTTATAAGTTCTTCTGCATATTTTAGCTTTTTTTTCTTGATATCATCGGCTTCTTCTATTTTATTTTCATTATCAGGCCTGGAATAGCTAGTAACAAAATTTCCAAAATCCATTCCAGCTAAAATAACTTTTTTCACACCTAATGTACTAGCTAAAAATACAGCTCTATCTCCATCACTAAATCCTCCAAAATTATATATTAAATCATGAGGAAGACTTTGACAAGTTCCTAAAATGTTTTTAAGTATAGGAACATATTTTTTAAGTGTATTAATGTTGTCCCCGTGACTATGGATAACAAGGAATGAACCAAATTCATTAGATTTAATAATATCTTCTATCTTCCCATCTAAATCAGTTACTATAATGTCTGGAACTATATTTTCATTAAGTAATGCTGTAGTAGCCCCATCTGCTGAAATAACGAGGTAATCGGATTTATCAGGGAATTCTTTAATTTTATTATCTTTTTTAAGGTCCTTTATATGCTGTTCTAATGATGGTCCTGCACCAAAAACAATAGCTTCATTTAATTCCTTTATTTCAGCTAGTTTTTTCAAATCTTCAATTGTTATGACTGGGTTATAGTTATTGGGAATATTATTTTTATTAACTTTCTTATCCTTGCTATTATTATTGTCCTTATTATTTTTATTATCCCTATTATCATTGTCATTTTCATTATTATTATTATTTGGTGTGTCAATAGAGTTAATATTCTTTAATTCATTTAACAGATTATTTAATACATAGCTAGCTTTTACATCATCTTCTTTTGAAAAACCAAAATCAGTAATAATTTTATGATAGTAATTAAGCCAAGTTTTAATATCCATAACTTCCATAATTTCCATAGTATTATTTTGTTTTATATTATAAATAAAACTTGCTTTAGTTAAATATTTTATACCTATTTTAATAATATTAATAATAAATAATTTAATAAAGCATTTAAAATTATTATTAATAATTCCTATATTATATGTATGGATATCTAAAGTATAAATATACCTAAAAATAAAGAATAATGTGTATTAATAAAAAGTAGTATTATACTTAAAAATATTATTGCCACTATTTATTTTTACTTATAAATATATTTATAAATATATAATTAATTAGTTAATTAATATTACAAATATTACAATTTTAATTGAATTTGGAGGAAAACAAATGAGTGAAACACTATTAATGCTTCCAGGACCTACAAGGGTAGCTGGAAGGGTATTAAAAGCAATGGGTGAAGATATTGTAAATCATAGAAGTGTATTATTTGGTGAAATTTATACTGAAGCTACTAAATTAATGAGTAAAACATTCCAAACTATTAATGATTCTTATTTATTAACAGGATCTGGAACTTCAGCTATGGAAGCAGCTATTTCAAGTATTATTAATCCTGGTGAAACAACTTTACATGTTGTTGGGGGAAAATTTGGTGAAAGATTCAGCCAAATAGCTAATATCAATAGGGCTAATACAAAAAATCTTGAAGTGGAATGGGGAACTGCTGTAACTCCTAAACAAGTTAAAGAAGCTCTTGATACAGATGAAAATATTAAAGCTGTTACTGTTGTTCATAATGAAACTTCTACTGGTGTTGCAGCACCAATTGCTGAAATTGGCAAAGTAATGAAGAACTATGACGCACTTTATGTTGTAGATACGGTTTCTTCATTAGCTGGGGATGAAGTGGATGTAGATGGCTATGGAATTGACATTTGTGTTACTGGATCACAAAAATGTTTAGCTGCCCCTCCAGGAATGGCTGCTATTACTTTAAATGATGAAGCATGGAAAGTAGTTGACTCAGTTGAACCAAGGAATTATTATCTTAATATGAAACAATACAGGAAGTATGGGGCTAATACACCACCTGAAACTCCTTATACTCCTAGTGTTTCATTAATTTATGCCCTTGCTGAAGCTTTAAAAATAGTGGAAGAAGAAGGATTAGTTAATAGAGTAGCTAGACATAAAAAAGCAGCAAAAGCATCTGTAGCTGCTGTTAAAGCTCTTGGATTAGAATTGTTTCCTGATGAATCAGTTTCTTCAGCTACTGTTACAGCAGTTAAAATGCCTAAAGGAGTTACTGACGCTCAATTTAGAGGCACTATGAGGGATAAGTATGGTGTGGAATTAGCGGGTGGTCAAGACCATTTAAAAGGAAATATTTTTAGAATTGGGCATATGGGTAATATTACTTATAAAGAACTAGCTATTACATTCACAGCCATGGGAATGACCTTAAAAGAGTTAGGTTTTGACATTGATGCTGGCAGTGGTGTTGCTGCACTAGCAAATATTTATATTTAAGTAAATATTACAATAAAAGTTTTTTTTTTATTTTTTCTTTTCTATTCTCTTTTTTACTTCTTTTATTTTTATATTTCTATTCTTTTTTTATTCTCTTTTTTACTTCTTTTATTTTTATATTTCTTTTTTTAGGTGTATTTTAAAAATAATTATTTAGTCACTTCTATTAAATAGTATACTGTCTGGAAGTGGAATATCTTCTTCATTAACAACTATGTCAATAAGATAAGGTTCTTTAAGTTCAATAGCTACTTCTAATGCTTCTTTTAATGTTTCATTTGAACCTGCAGTGACTGCTTCAATTCCATAAGCTTTAGCTATTTCTACAAAGTCTGGATTTTCAAGATCAACTTGATATTTTCCACCATAAAAAGTTTCCTGCCATTGACGGATTATTCCTAACTGGAAATTATTAATTATACAAATAATAATAGGCAATTTATATTCTTTTACTGTAGCTAGCTCTTGTAATGTCATTTGGAAACTCCCATCACCAGCTATCATTATTATAGGTTCTCTTTTATGCTTTGAAGCTACTCCAATTGCAGCAGGTAATCCATAGCCCATTGAACCCATTCCTCCGGTAAATATTAATTGTTTTGGAGGATTATACTTTCCAAGCATAGCTAACCATGTGGTGTGGCCCCCTGCATCACCAACTACATAAAGGTCTTTTGATTTTTCAAGTATAGTATTAATAGCTACTTGTGGCTTAAGTAAAAATGAACTAAGTTCATTAGTTTCAGGACTAATTAATGTTTCACGTTCTCTAAGATCTAACTGTCTTTGTTTATTAACATTATTAACCCAATCAGGACTACAATAAGGATTTAATGGGATTAAATTATCTAAAAGAACATTTACATCCCCATTGATATTTATATCTCCTTTTAAATCAGATATTTTAGTATTAATATGAATTAAAGTAGTATTAGCATCCTGGTTTATTTTTAAATCATCATCAATAGTTTTTTCACTAAGACGAGTGCCTAAAGCTAATATAACATCTGCATTTTTATAAGCATAATTAGCTCTTTCACTTCCACGACTACCTATTAAACCTAAAAATAAGGGGTCATTTTTATCAAACATTCCTGTAAGATGGTAAGTAGTAGCTATTGGGATATTTCCTTGTTTAACAAGACGCTTTAACTTATCTTCACATTTTCCCCAAATAATTCCTGCTCCTGCTATAATTAAAGGGCTATGGGCTTGTTTAAAAACATCAATAGCATGATTTAAATCAAAATAATCATAGTTTGGAGTATATTTTGTTTTATATTGAGTTTTTATTTTACCTTTTTTATCTACATCTTTTATATCCATTCCAATAATATCTTTAGGTAAATTAATATGAATTGGGCCTTGTGGACCTTTTTTAAGATGTTGTATTGCTTCAACAAAATTTAAAACAGCTTCTTCAGGATTTTGAGGATTATATGTTTTAATTGTAATTGATTTAAATACATTATTTAGTTCAGCATCTTGAAAAGTGTTTTTTCCTTTTAAATTAGTTGGAACGTCCCCCGTTATAATCATCATGGGAACTGAATCTTTAAAAGCAGTAGCTACCCCCATAACAAAGTTTAATGCACCAGGACCTGCTGTAGCTACACAAACTCCAATGTTTCCACTACTTCGTGCATAACCATCTGCAGCATGAGCCGCACCTTGTTCATGTCTCATTAGAATATGATTAATATTAGATTTTCTAAGAGATTCATAAAATGGCATTATTTGCTCGCCAGGATGTCCAAATATGGTATCTACGCCACTTTTTTCTAAAATTCCAACTAAAATGTCTCCACAATTCATATTATCTGCCTTAATATAGTTAAGATTAGGTATAGTAATAAATTAAGTCATTATTATTTATATTATTTAATTATATCTTAGTATTTATATTTATATATTATTTATTTTAACAATTAAACTAGTTTGCCTATGTTATGGATATCATTTTATTATTCTTCAAGTTCTTGGTAGCTACCAGAATATTCTCCAGAACCATCCACTTTAAATACAACACCTTGGGCTATTCTGTCTCCTTTTTTGATTTTATAGTCATAACTACCATGATTGTATATCATAAACATCAAAGTTCCATAAAAACCAGGGTCTCCAACAGCAGTTTGAACAGAGACAAATGACCTTAGAAGTGTAGAACGGGGCTTATAAATCATAGTATAACCTTTAGGTATTTTTATTTTCCTGTCAATAGTTGCAAGGTAAGCAGTTTGTGGTTTAAGGGTATAAATAGGACCTTCAAGTGCTTCAAGTTCAGGCAAGTTTTTTTCATTATCAATTAGTGACCCTGGGGAGGATTGTATAAATACTTCATTAAGGGCTAAGTCAATTCCAGAAGGTTGTACAAATTCTGCAAATTCGGGGAATAATTCAGTAAGTTTCTCTTCACCTATCATATTTAATCACACTTTTATATGTTTTAGTAGTAGCTACCTTTTAATAATAGTTTTTCAGTATATTATACCTCCATAACTATATATTAATCAGGGCTATTATCTATATCTCCATATTTATCTACATTATAATTATAAATATTTAATATTATTTGATTATAATTTAAATATAATTTTTATTATAGCTATTGATATTTTCGTTATTATGTATTCTATTGTATAACCAATTATAAGTAGTTTAAAGAATATAATTATAGGTATCAAACTAAGTTCTAGCTATTATTTTATAATGTTTGTAAATAAAAATAGAACTATGGAATAGTGATAATATGCCAGTGATAAAAATAGATGGAAACAAAATAGACATTGAGAAAAAAAGAGAATTAGTAAAAAGAATAACCGAAGTAGCCAGTGAAATTTACGAGCTACCTGAAGGAGCTATTACAATTTTAATCAATGAATTTGAACCAGAAGATGTGGGGTTAGCTGGGAAGTTGTTGTTGGATATTGATTAATTATTAGATTACTTTATTAGTTTTTCAGCCAAAAAATAATAATCTTTATATGTGACATCAAAATATAATTATTACTATATAATTTTTCAGGTGTAATTGGTAAAGGGGTTATTATGTCTAAAATTGGTACTGAAGAGAAAAACTTAGAAGTATATAATTCATGTGTTAAATGTGGGACTGAGCTTAATCAAGAATCAAGTGTTTCAAAATGTGATGAATGTATTGATAAAGCATATACTGTGGAAATAATGAAAAAAATGTTTAAACAAGAAATATCTCCTGAAACAGCTTTTGAAAAGCAGGAATTTCCCGATATTTTAGGCATAAACAAATTTTTAGCCGTTAAATATTTAAAAATGCTTAAAAAATATGAATTAGTTCATTTTTTCACAGGCTCAGATATGTATATTCTAAAAGATGAGCTTGACATTAATAATTTTATATTGGATTATGAAGATATCACATATGGTCCTCCAAAAATTGAAAAAGATTTTGAGGAAATAATTTCAACCATCCCATCTGATGAAGGATTGCCTAATACTAAAAATGAAGAGATTAATAGTGTAAAATATGAGGATTACTTGAATTATGATGGTATTTATTATAATTCTCATTCATATACATGGTGGGTAAAAATTGAATTTCAAGGATTTATCAAAAGAATAGGACCTTTTCCTAGTAAAGATGAAGCATATGAAGGAAAGAAACATTTTTTATCTGCTATTAAGTAATATTTTTAAAATACTATAATCTATATTATTGCTATCATATTTATTAAAAATAAGGCATTTCTTGATTTTTATGAGGTACTGCAGGATTCCATGCATCATTCAAATATTTTTTTCCTTCATCATAATCCATATGCCTATATATTTTAGCTTTTTCTTTAGGAATTTTTTTTCTTTCAGATATTGAAGAGTGATATTTAGTCCCTAGACGTACACATATATTGTGCCGTCTTATATTTCTCCTATATAGTCTTACATCAGAATCTGTCCAGTTTGGGTGAATATAATAATCTCTTTCACCCTGTCCATTTTTTTTTGCAGGATTATAATTATCTTTTATAATATTTAATGGTCTGTATCTGCAATCAGATACCTGAACACCCCATTCCCAACACTTAACACGTTTTCCTTCCATTTCATAATAATCAATTTCAAAATTATAAAGCACAAAAACTGATATTTCGCTTTTTTTGTAGCCACTGTCTACTAAAATATCAATTTGTTTTTTTATATTTTCTGAATCAGCTAGTGCACCGTCCCAAGCAATTTTAGGGTTTTTAAATCCTGCATCTTTTACCATTTGCCCTAAATCAGGGTTTTTCATCAAAATTCTCCCATCAAACCCACTTTGGGACTCACAATAACTAATTTTTTTAGCATTTTTAAGTTCAATTAGTTCATTCAGAATATCTTTTATATATTTATTAGCTAAAAGACTATTATCATAGAAAATTATCCGTCTTTTTACTATTTCATTTTTAATTGAGCTTTTTGATGTAAATTGAGGTTCAATATTATAAACTCCACATGCTTTGCAACGTCTGATACAACCGCGTGTAGTATGAATTATTTGATAATCTACATCCACTAAATTATAATCTGGAATAAGCTCTTCAGCTTCCTCAAGAATTCCGGTATGAACATAATCACAACCAGTATACTCTTTACATTGATCAGGCATTAAAGAAGCATATATTCCACCTACAATAATTGGAACACCAGGATATTGTTTTATACATTTGGACAGATTCTTTAACATACTTTGCCCAGTATGTAAATATAGATGTCACTAAAATAATATCTGGCTTAAAACTATTGTATGATAACTCAAATTCCTCATCATATCTTCTTAAAAGAACGTTTATATCTTTTTTTTTAAGATATGATGCAATTTTAAGTAATCCAATTGGAAGAAAATCCTGATGATTTCTACTTTTTGTCGCTAAGGGGAAAGATGGTTCAACTAAAAGAACATTTTTTACATTATTCTTCGCCAATATTTTGCTCAACATACGATTCAATCATTTCAAATTCTAAGTTATCAAGAAAATCCGACTTTTGGCTTTCTTTATCTAAAAATATTATTCCTGTTTTTGCATACCCTTCACATATTTCAAAATAATCTTTTTCTTTGGATAGAATTTCTAAATCTCCAGTTTCTTCAACAGCTAGTGCCATCATCAAATACCGAAGATTAGTTGCATCTATAGTATTTGATCGTATTAGATCTATAGTTTCCCCTAATGTGGACTGAAAACCTTGTTTTTTACCAAGTATCATAGCAATAGAAAAGATTTCTGTTAAACTCCTCCCTTCTAAATCCCCACTAGTAAGTCTTAAATTTTTATATATTCTTAGATCATCTTTGTCTACAAAAACACGTCTTCCTTCACTCATTCAAAACCACCTTTGATTCTTTTCCATCTTCAGAATTTTCCCAATTAATAACATATTCTTTACCTACATGATTATAAATCGTATTTCTAAAGTCTTCAGTATATTCGGTTCCTGTAACTAATAAAACAATTTGTTTATTTCCAACAAATTCTGGTAAAAATTTTGCTATGTTGTGCCTCATTTCTTTGTCTAAGTTTCCTAATGGGGTATCCATTATTATTGGCAAGTCAAATCCAGAAATTTTATGTAATGATGCCATAAAACATAGGCCTAATGACAGTTTTTCCCCATCAGATAAATCACCAGGTCTTTCTAAGTCCCCTGATTTATTTTTTATATATAGTCCATAGTTTTTATTAATCATGATTTCTTCAAATTCATCATCTTTCCAACTCATTTTAACAAACTGTTGCCCCGTATACTTTTCTATTTTTTTTCTCATTTTCTCAGTAAGAACTTGATTTGCAGTTTTTGCTGATTTACTAGCTTTTTCACAGAAATTAATTTTTTCATATAATTCTAGTGCTTCATTTTCAAGTGCAGCAACTTTTGTTTTTTCTTTGGTGATACGAACCAGTTTGGATCGAAGCATTTTTAACCCAGACTCATTTCTTCCAATAACACGATTTTTTCTTTTTAATTCATCATTTATATCGCTTAATCTTTCTTCTATCTTATTGAAATTTTCTGTAGGATGTGACTTAATTCGAATTCCCATTTCTTTAATTCTCTCATTTTTTTTAACAACTACTGACTCCAGCTTATCTAATTCATAATTTTTTTTAGTTATATTTTCTTTAAACTTTTTTATTTCGGATATAATATCACCAATTGAAGATAATGCAACAGATATATCTTCTGATTTATTTGTAATATCACTAATATTTTCTCTCAATTTTTGAATATTATTCCTTTTTTCAGAGTTTTCACTTAAGTTTGACCCACAAATACATTCCCCTTCTTTTATAAGATCATCTAAAAAACTTTTCTTAAATTTTGATGGAATAAATCCTTTCAACCTATAAGCTTCACCTATAGATAGCATATTTTTAAAGTTATTATAGCTCAAAACATAAGGATATAATAAAATAATTAACTTTTTTCTTTCTTCTTTAAGTTTAGTTATTTTAGTATTACTAACTTCTACATCTCGTTCTAATTTTCTTCTTTCTTTAGCTATATTTTTTATATCCGTGTGATTTGAGTTTATTAATTTATCTGTTAAGGATTTTAACTCACTTTCAAGTTCAGGAATAATATTTCTCATTTCTATTATTTCTTTATCTAGTTCCTCTATCTCATTTTCTAGTTTTAGTTCAGCTTGACTTGTTCTTCCCAGCTGTGGTTTTATTTTTTTAAGTTTATCAACATATCTTTTCCTAACCTTAATCAGGTTATTATCAACTTTTTCAAACAAATCTAACTGAGAAAGCATAAAAACGGATTCTTTAATTTTTAAGTTGCTATGGCTCTGGAAATAATCGCCTAGTTTAGCACCGTCAAAAAAGAAATAATTTTTTATTTCTTCAGGTATTTTACGCTCAATAATATATTGTGGTGTTCGGGATATTTCAATATCTTCTCCTTCTTGTTCTGAAACAGTTAAATTTGAGGATAAACTATTTTTAATTTCTCCACCATATTTTTCAAAGTGTTTTTCTCTTTTAAATATGATTAATTTTTCATCTTCTTCAAACTCTAGTTCGACACTAACATTGAAACTTTCTCCATTTTCTGTTAAACGTCCTGTTTTATTATTATAAATATTCATTGAGCTGTCGTCCCCGTAATCATGTATTTCTTCATCATATAAACACCAGCTCAATGCATTTAGAAGGGTTGTTTTACCAGTACCATTATTTCCTTGTATTTGGTAAAACTTTTATTTCCTTTAGCAAAATTTATTTCAACAGGACCTCGATATTGCCTAAAGTTTTCAATTTTAACAGTATTTAAAATCATGAAATCACTTCTTATAATATATGCTAACGATTTTATCGTACTTTTCAAAAAACTTAAAAGATTCTTCACGATTTCTTCTAAACTCTAAGAAATAAGCTTCTAGTAAGAAGTTTTTGATACTTTCATCATTTTCACTTTCTCGGATATAATTTGATATTTCTGTATTAATTTTTAGAACCATATAACCCCTCTTTTTTCATTGGTAATATTTTTTAATAAGTTTTAAACATTCGTATGAATTTAAAGCTGTTTTTGCAAATTCCCTATATCTTCTTATCTCTTTTTGTATAATTTTATTCCCTATTGGTGTTTTATCTTTAGGAAAAACAACTATATCATAAATAGTGGCTTTATCTTTTCCTTTGGATTTTCTTAAAATCCTACCTCTTCTTTGGATGTGTTCTCGAGGATTAGATGTGCTTGACATTATTATGGCATTTTCTGCTGAAGGAACATCAACCCCCTCATCTAAACATTTTATAGCTACTAATGCTTTATAATTTCCTTCCTTGAAGTTTTTTATTAAATACTCTCTTTGACTAAGACCTCCGTAATTTTTACTTTTTGTTGCATTTTCTTTTTGTGTAAATTTGTGTTGTGTTACCCTATTCTCGTTTAATATTTTTTGAACTTCAGTAATTTGTTGTGGTGATGCATAAACAATTAAGTTTTTAATATCAGGATTCTCCTTTAAAATTTTTTTAAAGGCATATAATTTTTCACTAGCATTATTTATAATGTTTTGCCTTAACACACACAAAGCAGTTAATTCTTTCTCAAATTTAGGATTATCATACATAGCCGCTATTTTCAAGCTATATTTTTCATAATCTTCCATTTCTTCATTATTTAAATCAACAATTATGGGATTATATTCATAATGTGTTAAAAAACCCGCTTCCAATGCTTTTTGTATATCAAAATCAAACACAATATCTTTAAAGTATTTAATTATTATTCCTGTACCTTCTTCATCAAACCATCTACTAGGTGTGGCACTCAACCCTAACCTATAATCATATGTATTCATTAATCCTCCTTGTTGTTTATATGACCCAATACCATGAACTTCATCTACGATTAGTAATTTACGGGCATTATTTTTCCAAATACACTTTTTAAAATAATCTGAGGAGAGTGTTATGTGGGTAGTCATAACTACGGCTTTATTCTTTGTCCCCATCAAAAAATCACGCATTAGCTTCTTTAAATCAGGTTTCCATTTATGATTTTTACTAGATGCAATTACAATATCTCCATCAAAAAATTGCTTAACATCAACAACCCATTGGTCTATTAAGTGTGATTGAGGACATGCAATTACTGTTAATAATTTTTTTTCACTATATAATAATTCTTTAAAACAAGCAAGAGCAGTGTATGTTTTACCTGTCCCAGTTGCCATTTCAAATATTCCTGAGCTTCCATTTGATTTCCATGCATTAATAGCTTCTTTTTGATAATCTCTCAGCAATATATTTTTTCCTTTTCTAGTATCCCCTTTTGAGTTTCTCCTTAATTTTGGAATATTAGTTGGTGATTCATCAATTAATTTTTGTTTAATTGCATTGGGGATAGGTATTGTTTCTATTTTATTGCCTTTATTGGCCCAATATTTTTTAAATCTTTTATAATCCTCAAAAGCATATTCTTCTGTAGTTCCCCATCCTTTGAAAACTTTAAATTCTTCAATATTTTCCTGCCAACCTGAAAATGTTTCATTATCTGATCCACTAAATGATACTAAGTTTCCATATTCATCTTCAAATATTCCGACTTTTTGGTGAAACATGCCCATGGTCTTTACTTTAGTATCTGGAATCAATTTTCCATTACTATCTTTTAAAATAGCTATTTTTATCTCTAATTTATTATTAGCCACCATCCATCCTAATGCTTCAACGTGATTTTTTATAAACTCGTCTCCAATATCATCTAAATCTTTTATCATTGATTTTATGATAATGGATTCAGGGCTTTCATGTGCTTCTGAAATAATTTTCACATCTTCTCCAGACAATTTAGCACTACAAACTAGTTGCATTTTACCTCCATTCTTTATAAACTCTTCCATGCCTCTTGCAGCAGATGCCAATGTTGAAGAAGAAAAAAAGCCAGAAAGTCGGTAATATTTAGTAGAATTGCTAAGCATTGGTATGTAAAAATCGTCGATCATATGATCTGTGTCTGAATCATAGCTTATTTTAACTGTAACGTTTTTTAATCCCATTTTACTCTCTCAATTATAATCTTAGAATTGGATAAATACAATACTTTAAAAGTAATATTATAATTAATATAGATCTTTTTAAATATTATTATATAAACCTTATTATTTGATAATTCTATGAATTATTAGATAAATAGTAAAATATGTAATCAAATAACTAGTTATTAGCTGTAAAAAATAGAATTTGATTAATGATATTTGTTATTTTAAAATGATATTTAGTTATCCCCATAACTTTTTATAAATTCCATTACCTTCAAATTTTACTAAACCTAAATCCCTTAACTGTTGTAAAACTTGTCGCATTTTTGGCTTAATATTTTTGTTTTTAGGATATTCATTTTGAAGTTCTGGAATATATTCATAAACCGAATTTATATCAAATTCCATATCTTCAAAATTATTAAGTATTTTAAAAATACTTCTTTTCCAACCCTTTAGGTTTTCAATTATACTGTTGATATCTTCTTTAAATATACTATCTTCATTATCACATTTTGCTTCAAATTTAGGAATTTTTATAGATTCTGATTTTGGAATAGTTTTTAAAATACTAGCTATTGTATTTATATTTTCTAGATTAATAGGTCCTGATAGGTTATTGTAGCATAAATAATCAAAATCATTGCAGATAGTATCTATTTTGCTATTTTCATTTATTAATACCCCATATTCATAATTTTTATTAAGTCCTGAATAAGTTAAGTTTCCAGAAGTGATAATTGCAGTTTTTTTATCAAAAATATAAACTTTAGCATGTAGTTTTTGATAATTAAATATTTGATTCTTATTTTTAAGTATTTCTTCCATAGCTGATAAATCAGATGCTTTTTTATAGAAATTATTAATATTAATATTAGTAACAAGCTTTAAATCAACTTCAAAATTTGAATTATTGTAAATTTCAGATATTACACTTTTCTTAACAAAAGGAGAACATAAATCAATACTCTCTTTTGAACTTCTTATTAAATCCATAAATATTGGATATAAATGTTTATTAAGTATTTTCAAGTTCTCATCACCTAAATTCAAAAAATAAAAAGTTAAAAAAGAATAAATAAAAGCTAAATAATAAATAAACTCTAACTAAATATCTGCTCTAACATCCAATCAGGATCATATTCTTTTAGGTCATCATATCCTTGACCAACTCCGAGGAATACAATTGGTTTTTGGATAACATAACCTATTGAAAGAGCAGCACCGCCTTTTGAGTCAGCATCGGCTTTTGTTAGGATTACACCATCAACATCAACTGCTTCATTGAATTTAGTAGCTTGTTCAACTGCATCGTTTCCTGTTAATGCATCACCTACAAAAATAATCATATCTGGTTTTGAAACTCTTTTAATCTTTTTCATTTCATCCATAAGATTAGTATTGGTTTGCATTCTACCTGCAGTATCAATGAGAACTAATTCTTTACCTTTTGCTTTTGCATGTTCCACTGCATCATAAGCTACTGCTGCAGGATCTGAACCTTTTTGATGTTTAATTATTTTAATTTTAAGATTATCTGTGTGGTGAGTTATTTGTTCAATGGCTCCTGCTCTGAATGTGTCTGAAGCAGCTACTACGGGAGTATATCCTTTTTTAATAAAGTAATTAGCTACTTTACCTATTGTAGTTGTTTTTCCAGTTCCATTTATACCAACAAACATTATAACAAGAGGTTCGCCTGCTGCTTTTTTTTCCTCAAGAATTTGGCTAACTGACTTTTCTCCAAGATCAATAATCTCACGAACAGCTTTTTGTAATGCTTTTAATGTATATTTAGATATTTCAGTACTTCTTTTTACTTTAATACCTACTAAATCTTCTTTAACAGATTCTACTATTTTATTAGCTACTTCAATAGCCACATCACTTTCTAGTAATGACATTTCAAGTTCCCATAAAATATCATCAATATCTTTCTCGGATATTTTTTTTTCTTTAATAAATGATAAAAATCCTTTACTAGATTTCTTTTCTTCTTCTTCTTCTTCTTCTTCTTTGTTAGTGTTATCAGTACTATTATTATCACTAAAATTATCTTTATCACTATTATAATCTAATTTGTTAGAATCATCATCAGTTTCTTTATCATTTTTCTTTTCTTTTGATTTAATGTTTCGTAGTGATGATAATAAACCTTTTTTATTCCCATTATCTTTCTTTTTGTTTTCATCAACTTTAGAGCTATTTTCTAATTTAGAATCTTTATTTTCATCTTCACTATTACTAACAGCATCAATTTGCCCATTATTTTCTAAATTTTTCCCATCACTCTCATCTATATCTTCAATAATAGGGTCATTGGCTGCTTGTTTTTTAATTGACTCAGATTCTTCTGTAATTTGAATATTTCCTTTTTTTTCTTCTTCTTCAATAACTGAATCTTCTATTTTTCCAATTGCTTTACTGAACTTTTTTTTTAATGAATTAAACATTTCTTCACCTGTTATTTTGAGGATATTGTAATTTTTAATATAAAATTTTACTAATCTATTCACTATCTTTGATATTGGTTCCAATATAGCTTGTAGCATTAATAATTTCTAATTTACTACAATAACTATAATTCATAAAAACATGATTTTTTTAGATTCAATTATATTTGTTTATTTAATAATTAAATCTATATTATTACTAGTTTTATTACTAGTTTTGTTATTATAATTATTATAAGTTCAACTATTAATAGTTTTTACAATATTATAAAATTTGTAATTATAATGTGATATATTAAAATGTTTAGATATATTAAAAATAACAATGATATGATTTTTGTGAAGATTCCTGCAATACCAATCAAGTAAAATTTTAGTAAAAAGTATGATGATGATTTATAAAAAATAAAATAATATTCGTATTTGAATTAAGAAATAATTCTAGAATAATATTAGAAATTAAATAAGGAGTATAAATTATAATTAAAAATAGAAATAAAAATAGAAAATAAAGTCTTTATATTAAAATAAAGCCTTATTTTTTAGTATTAATTATTATATTTGAGCATTACATTGGAGCTTGCCCAGCACCTTGTAACTTAGCCATTAATTGTTCAGCTTGTGGAGAAAGACTTGCAACAATTTGACCTATCTTTTGTAAGTTATCTAAAAGCTTATTTAAGCTTTCTGTGAGTTCTTCTCTTTGTTCACCTACAGTTTTCTGTGCTTCACTTAATTTTTTAGTTACAGCTACTCCAGATCCAATACTCATAATAACTTCTTCAGTATTTTTAATTTCAGCATTAATAAAAGATCCAGCACCAACAGGAACTAATGTACTCAAATTCTTTTTTTCTTCAATTTCTTTTAAAGTAGTTTCTAAAATTTCAAGCTCGTTTAAAGATGCTTGAACTCCATCTACTTGTTGTTGTAACATCTCAGATTGGCTTTTATATACATTTAATTCATTAATTATTCCTTCTAATTTTTGCTGGTCTTCCATAGTCCCACCTTAGCTTATAGCTTTTATAATAGGGTCTTGAACATCATCAATAGAAATTTCTTCTATTTTGTCAATGTGCATTTGATATTTTTTAATCCCATGTTTGCTTCCAAACTCAGAATATAATTTTTCGTAAATATCTTCTTCTTTAACTGCTTTTAATTCTTTTGTAAACTGTTTAGTTTCATCGCCCATTGCGAATTTTCCTTTAACTCTAAAAATTTTTGTTTTCATTTCAATCCCTCAAGAAAACCTAATGATTCTTCAATTCTTGCCATTTCGATTCCAGTTGTATCTTCTCCAACAACAACTCCTTTTGAATTAGCTACCGAACAAGCACCAACAAGTCCAATACCATGATTAACAGTACCAATGTTGCCTTCAACTTTAAATACTTTTTCAGCTAATTCTAATTCTTTAGTAGTTGTTTGCGGATGTAATAATGCTCCTTTATTAGTAGCACAAATCAAGGAACCTATAATATTAAATCCTCCAATTGATGCACTTTCAACTTTAATATCTAAAGTTTTTTCAACTATTTTTTTTGATTCAATAGATAATAAGTTACTTGCAATAGCACCATTATCATTTGCAGCTATTATATTGCCAACAGCAGTATATTTATCATTTAATCTGCTAACATTAATTCCAAATGATTCTATAGTAGCTACTTCTTTATCTAGTGCATGTGGAGATACGATTAATCCATTAGAATTTCCTACAGCTAAAGCACCGTTTAAATTACTTCCTGCTATTGTAGTCCTAATAGTTTCAACTTCTAATGCTTCTTTTAAAGCATTTTCCATTACTTCTGGAAGATTTAATGGAATAATAGCTATATTATCTGTTACAGTTATATAAACTCCTAAATTAGGATTTCCTGTTAAATTTATTCTTTTAAGCATAATTCCATCTCCAAAGTAATGTTATAATTTTATTAGCTATCTACTCAATTAAAGTAGCACTAACAATTCCATCTTCATCTTTTACAGCTTTAACTTTGATTTTTGATGGAATTTTTTGGATTCCTCTTTCCCAAATTTTTTCATTAACAGATGCATCTAACTTAATTTCATCTGATTTCATATGTTTTTTTAAGAAGCTTTGTACTGCTCTAATAGCTCTTGCAGCTCTTATTGTTCTAGGAACTGCCTTAGCTTCTCTAAGTGGTATTACATAAACTCTTTCCATAAAAATTTCTCCTATGTGTAAATATAATAATATAAATGTAATTATTAGCTTAATTTAAGTTTTTAACTAAACTTTTAAGCTGTTTCTTCTCCAACTTCTTGGTTTAGGTCTATACTTAACTCTACGATTTGTTTTTGCAACAGCCCATATAGGAACTCTTCTATTTTGTTTATTTGCTTTAGCAAGTCTTAATTTTTTTGCTAATGGTTTGTTTCTACTCATTTTTCCACCAGTTAATATTTACTTTGATTTATTGATTAAATTTTAATTTAATTAGTGTTATCCACTTTATTTAATTAAGAATTTTGTCTAGCCAGTATATTAATCTAAAAATTTTACTTAAATTATAAATTTTATTTATTTAAATGTTTCATATTCAACTTTTAATTTATTTTTATTCCAACCAATAATTGTTGTTTGGTAATGTGGAGGGAATATGTCATTTGGATTTAGTCCTTTTTCTTCTAAAATACAATGTATTTCAATTTCATAATCCGAACTATTACCTTTTTTGCTTTTTTCTTTTTTTATTTCAAAAAGATTTTCAGCAATATAATTAATAGTTTTATAACCAAAACTATCTAAATTAATATATTCAATATTTTTTCTATCTTCTAAGCTTGTTATTTCACTAGTTGTTAGTTTAGGAACTCTATCGTCACGTCTACTACCATCCGCAATAATATCATACTTATTTTCATACTTAGTAGCTATTTCTTCTATAACATATTTATGAATATAGTTTATACCATTATTAGGAAAACTATCATTAATTATAATGGAACTAGCTTTTTTAAGGTATTCTGAATTTAATTCCACTACTTTATGCTTAAAACCTATTGATTTAGCAGAATTTGAAGCAGGGATATAAGAATCGTAAACACCAAAGGTTACTGTTAGAAGCTCAACTTCAAAGCCCATTCTTTTAAGAATAACGGCCATAATGGAGCTATCTTTTCCACCACTATACAAAACACAAGCTTTTTTATTGTTAATTTTATTAGTATTGTTTATACTATCTTTACTATTCCTATTATTACTCATATTATCTGAACTATTCATATTATTATTAGTATTAATATTATTAGTATTCCTAGTAATTACAATAAAACAACAATAAATAAAAACAATGATTCTTTTAATATTAATCTAACTTTTAACTATCTTCGAGTTATAGTTATTTCTCTTTTAGATCCAGAAAGCTTTTTCAAAAGGTCTTTAAGTTGTTCGTCAGTAATTTTACCTTGAACTCTACCACTTTGAACTAACTGTATTAATTGTACTTCAATTTGATTTACAAAGTCTGGTTTGGTTAATCTAAGATTTGATAACCTATCTCTAGCTTCATTAGTTAGTATTTGCATCATTATTTGTTTTTTCTGAACTTCCATCTCTTGCTGCATTTGAGCTTGAGATTGTTCTTGCGCTGCCTGTTGTTGGAGCTCTTGCATTCTTTTTTGACGCAATTCATCAATATCACTCATTTCATGACCTCCAAGCATTGGTATAATTAATATGCTATAAATATGTGTTATGAATATTATGACAATAAAATAAAAGATATCTGAAACAATTAATTAAATAATTTAATTGAATATGTTATTTTTATAATTAGTATTTTTCAAGACATTCAATATCTTTAATTAAAGACTGGGAAGTTTTATCTAAGAAAGATCTTCCTGTAGGAGTAATTACCCTTCCTTCAGGTTCTTTAACTATTAAACCTTCTGCTTCTAATTGTTGTAAAGCACCACGAATAATAGCACCACTACCTTTTTTGAATTTTTCTGGTTCAAATCCTCTGTCTTTTTTACCACCGTAGAAAGTTCTTAAACTGTTTATTCCGACTGGACCGTCAATATAAACTCTTCTTAAAAGGGCAGCACATCTTACATACCACCAATCTACATTTTCAGGTTTTCTTTCTTTATGGACACCAGTTTTAACTAAAATACTCCATTCTGGAGCACTTATTTTGTCTTTTTCACTTAAATCTTTTGCAACTTGATTTATTAATAAATCTGCTGGAACATCATATACTGTACTCATGTTATTTCTCCTAATTCACTTAATTCAATAATAAAATAATTTGTAACTCTTAAATTTAATTTATTATAATTTATATCATATAATCTATATTATAATTCTTATAATTAATATTATAATCTATATAATTAACATTATAACATATAATTACTATTATAACTTATATTATAACTAATACTCTATAAATTATTATTTTACACTTTTTTTATAAATTACTGCTACATTACCTCTTAAATCTACTAATTTAGATCTAGTTTTTGAGATAATTTCACCAATAAGCTCTTCTTTTTCATCAGAAACAGTTTTTGAAAATTTTAACTTAACAATTTCTTTTTCTTTAAGCTGACGTTTGATTTCTTCAATGAAGCTATCATTTACACCTGCTTTACCAATATTAAGAGCCATGGCATTAAGGGATCTTCTCATTAATTCTTTTTTTTGAATTGCACTCAATTTTAGATCTCCTCTTTTCTTTTTTTTCTTTTATATAGGGTATTTTGACTATATTACCACATTCTAAACAATTAATTTTGATAATCCCATTATAAACCCGCACACTACAATTATTTCCAACTAGCATAAACTTATTGCATTTTTTACAATAGCTACGCTTCCATTGTTTTGGGATTTCTGTGTTATATTTTTTTGATATTTTAGTAGCTAAAACTACATAGCGATGAGAACGCTTAGGATACATATGAAATTCTTGCTTAGCATTTGAAAAAAGTATTTCCATTCTCTCTTTAGCAATATCTATCATCCATTTAGGACGTTTACCTCTTCGCAATATCCGACACCTTTTGCCAACTAATTCTTAGAAAAATATGATAATTAATAGCACTAATGCTTATTTTATACCTTTATAGTGCTTAATAATAAGTTATAAAAATTATATTTTATAATAATTTATAATAAGCTATTTAATAAACTTTATAAAAAGCATATCGGTGTAATTAACATATATAAATAATATCTTGCCTTAATTCAACAATATTGGACATCTCATAGATTTAATATTATCAATATTTTGGCTATAAAAGATATTATAATACAATATGTTTTTCTCTATTTAAAAACCTTTTCATTTATGAGGATAATTTTATTAAAATAATTATCAACCATAAAATTCAAAAATAAAATTTAGATAAAATTAAAAATATAATATTATAAAAAATGATTATAATATAAGACTAAATCTAATGCTAAAAATATAACTATAATCTTTAATTAAAAATATAATTATAATAATGTAATATTATAATAATTACTTCATAAACCATTCCATATAATCAATATTACCTACAGGATAGCTACTTTTTCCAGTAATGATATTGGATATTTCTTTAACTATTGTATTAATATCCATGTCTGTAGTTTCAAGCTCATGAACTTTATCATTATGGCTTTCATAAGCTTCAAATAAACAGACTCCTAAAGCTTCGGATTCCAAATTCTCTTGAACTTTTTCACTAATATAATTTCTAGCTAATAATCTTTTCTGGAGAGTATTTGGATGAACTCTTAATACAATAACATAGTCACAAATAGAACAGAAATGAGATAAATGACCTTCAATTATAAGTAGCCTAGTTTTTGAATTTTTATTTTCACTATTTTTTTTAATAGATTCATTATTGTTAGTAGTAATATTATCTTTATTATTATCCTTATCATTATATCTATTATTATCACTATTTCTATTATTATTATTATTATTTCTATTATTATTGCCATTATCATTATTTCTATTTATAATATTCTCAATATTAGCTTTAAAAAAGTCATCTAATTTTTTAGGGTCTATTACTTTATAATTTTTATCTTTGTCAATACCACTAATTAAGTTATTTTTAGTAGCTATATCATTAATAGAAATAACATTAACATTAAATAAATTATTTAAATAACTAGAATCCTTAATTGCATTAGCTATTGTGGTTTTACCTGAACCTGGAGTTCCAGTTAATAAAATGACTTTACTTTTCATAAGAACACAAATAATAATATAAATAATAGTACTAATATAAATAGTAATACCTATGATAATATAAATAAAATAATACATAAAACAATAAATAACTATCTAAATAATGATAATATGTTTAATATTAATAATTTATTTTTTAATAATAAGTCTTAAAACATCTTCGTCTTCGAGAACATGGTCAAAACCAGTTTTTTGCCCACCAAACTTAACTGAAGTTCCCCAAATTTTGGAATGACGGAAATTTTTAACAAAATCTCTGTGTAGCTTTTCACATACTTCTCTAACTGTAGCCCCTTTTTTAATAATTAAAGGATCTTCCATATCTGCTTTTTTACCCTGTGGTTTTAAATAGATTCTAATAAGGTCTAAATTATTAAATATTTCTTCTTTAAGAGCAGTTATATTTTTTTGTTTATCTGCTGAAATAGGAATCGATTTAGGGAGTTTTTTTCGTAGTTCGGCAACATATGAGTCATCTACAAGGTCTATTTTATTTAATATAACTAATGTGGGGGTGTAACATCTATTGGATTCAAGAACATCAATAAATTGATCCATATCTACATCGTCACGTACTAAAACATCTGCATTATGCATTCCATATTCATTAATTATTGAACGAATTGTATCTTCATCTAACTTAGTTAATTTTGTAGTAGATGAGAGACGAACTCCTCCTAATTTTTTACCTTTAACTGTAACATCTGGTGGCATCTCATTTGGCCGTATACCAACATTTCGAAGTTCTTTTATAATTATATCTAAGTGCTGGGGATTAAAAACATCTAAAACAATAAGTATTAAATCAGCGGACCTAGCTACAGATAATATCTCACGTCCACGACCTTTACCTCCACTAGCTCCTGAAATTATTCCTGGAATATCAAATATTTGTATTTGAGCATTTCTATATTCCATAACTCCAGGGATAACATCAAGAGTAGTAAATTCATAAGATCCAATTTTAGACTCGGCATTAGTTAATTCATTTAATAATGTTGATTTTCCTACGGAAGGAAATCCTACAAGAGCTACAGTCGAATCTCCTGTTTTTTTTATATGAAAACCTTTACCTTTAGTTCCAGAACTTTTTCTCTTAAGAGATTCTTCTTTTAACCTTGATATTTTAGCTTTTAACTTACCAATATGATGTGAGGTATTTTTATTGTAAGGTGTCTTCTGTATTTCGTCCTCAATCTTTGTTATTTTTTCATCTATATCCATAATGCTCACTTATAATACTTAAAATTGTAAAAATTAAATTAAATTTAGGAATTAAATATTAAAATTTATAAATCCATTTTAATATATAAAATTAATATATGGCTTTAATTTGATATGGCTGTAATAATAACATTAAAAAAATAGCTAGCTATTATTTATTAAATAGCTAGCTTAAAATTCCTAATTTTAAAGTTTATAATTTAAAATTCTACTAAACTCTATCAACTAATTATTGGTAGTTGTTGTAGAATTTGCTCCACTTGATCCTTTAACTTTCCAAAGTTGAACAACAAATGCTCCATTTTCCTGTTTAACTAGTTCAAATGAATTTTGCCCAAATCCTCCTAAAATAAATAGCTTAGTAAACATTGCATTTTCTAGCTCTTTATTCATAACATAGGAGTAATAGGTACCATTACTACCAAATACTAATAGGAAATAGTCTCCCGTTTCATTAACAGTCTCATTTTTAACTATTTGCCCCTCTTCAATAATCATTACGCGGTTAACTGTAAATGGATTATATACTTTACCATCTTTGTCTTTAATAATGCTTCCATTGGTATAAACCATTTGAACTTCTGCATTAGTTGTATTGCTTCCAGTTCCTTTAGTTATAATAGTTTCAACACGGCTACTTGCATCTTCGTAGTTTACAATTGTGGCTTTATACACATCATTTGATACTTTAGCTAGTGTTCCTAACTCCTTAAACTGCATATATTGGTAACCTGTACTATTTTGCTTTTTAAAGTCCCAATTACCAAAGTAAGTCCACCAGTGTGATTTTCCAATCATATCTGAACTAGCTACTAATATTACAGGTTCTGGATTATCTGGATGTGAATATTTTATTACATTATCTATTTGACTAGAAGTAAGTTTATATTGGCTTGCCATTATGGTTTTAGCTTCTTCTTTTGGAACTCCTAATGTTTTTTCAAGTATTTCAGCACTTTTACCTGAATCATTTGTGTATTTATCAAGTGTCATAAATGCTTCATCACCACTAGTACCTAACATTTCTAAAATTCCTACGGAAAGAGTTTCATTTGTTGTAGAAAGAGCTTTTCCAATCCAGAATGCTCTTGGGGTGTTCTGCGAACCTCCATCAAATGTTATTCTTCTCTCGGCAGATATAGCAAACATATGTCCATAATCCCACCAAGAACTGATAATCGTATTTTCACTTTGGTTTACTTTAATCCATTCCATTGATTTCCACATTGCATCATCTGTACCAGGGACTACTGATGCTGATGCTTGATAAGCTCCTGCAACAATTGGGGATACTACTGCAAACATTAATAATATAACTACAACAGTCCTCTTTAAATTATTTACTTTTTTAAGTCCATAGAATAATACTAATATGAATAATACTAATCCAATACCCAAAATAGCCGATAAATTTAAGTTTAATAAACCAGTTGAACTTACAGCAATAATTATAGGATATGCTACAAGTGTGGCTAACCCTGCAGCTAATACAGTAAGCTTATTATCATTTTTATCACTATCTTTCCACTTAGATTTAATATAATCTGCACCAATACCTACAAATATTCCTGCACAAATACCAAATGGTAAAATAACTACTTGTATAAACCTTGTACCTTGTGCTACAGCAATAATTGCTAAAATAATCCATGTTCCAAAGAATGTTAAATAAAGGAAACTATCTTTCTTAATATGTAATGCATCATTAACTGGTATTGAAATCTTTGAAGACTTTTTTCTTTCTTCTAAGCTACCTTTTCTTTGAGATTTAGGTAATTTTCCACCGCTACTGTATTTTGATTTAATTTTACGTACATCCCAGTAACGTTTCCCAAATATATATAATGTAAATAAAGCACATAAGAATGTAAACATTCCGCCAATACCATTAATTACTCCACCAGAATTAGCTAAAAATGCACTATTAATTCCACCATAGAGTAAATTTGGAATTTGAAGCTCTGAAACAGAAATATATACATTAGGATAACTATTACTAATTTGTCCTAATGCTTGAATCTGTGTTACTCCTGCAAGACCTGTAATGGAATTTAATACTGCATCAAAACCATTTAATGCAACTAAACCTATAAAACCTCCAACAATAAATAAAGTTATTGTAAATAATTCTCTTTGTTTTACAAACCATTGCAACTTATTTGGGTATTTTTTAGTAGATTCGAGAATATTCATTTTCAGTAGTTTTCCAAGAATTAAATATATAATTACAAATATTACAATTAATGCAGCATAAAATATGTAACCTACCCATGCTAAAGAAAATATTGCCAGAGATACTACAGATAAAATTGCAAATATTATTTGGTATTTAGTATTTTTCGACCTAATACTTTCTAAAAAGAATAAAATTGCAAATAATGGGAATATAACATTGAACATATCTGTATCAAAAAATCCTGCAAATGTACGTAGGAAATAATTAGGGGCTAATGATACAAGTAATGCTGCACTTATTCCTCCCCAGTCATTAGTAATTCTTCTAACTAAAATATATGCAGGGATTCCTGAAAATGATGCAAATATAGCACCTGTCCAAAATGCAACTTCTTTTAAATCTGCATTCATAAACATATTGGCTATATCATAAAATGCAGATGTCACATAAGCAATTAAAGGAGTATATGATGCTAACCTTCCTGGGGGTCCATAAGAATGATTATCCCAGGGAATTGATTCATTTACAAGTATATCTCCAAAGTGCCCATTATCTATATAATTTTGTGTCAAACGTAAATTATAATATGAATCCATTTCACTAAAATAAGGAAGTCCACTATCATCAATGAAAATTCCTTTTTGATCTTCAGGTACTGCTGAAATATTGTAAGCATTTGCTCTAAAAACAAAAGCAATACTAATTAACACTATTATTATTGCAATAACTTTTGCTATTGTCTTTATTCGTTCCGAGTTCATTTCCGTTCCTCTTTAACTAGTTTTTCAATATGACTTATATAATAATAAAAACTATATTCCATAGAATATCATCAATTAACTTATTTATTTATGTTTATAATTATTAATTAACTTTTCCTTTAAATATAGGTAATATAATAATAATCTATTTAACAATTTGATTATCTAATACATACTTTAACATATTTTTTATAAATTATTTTACTATTTTATTAGTTTATTATTAGTATATTTTTATTTATTATCTTATTTTTATTATTAGTATATTTTTAATAACTTACTATTTTTCTTTTATTTGGTCAATTTCATCTACTGATTTTGTAAATCTACATTTTGGAAAACCTTCACAACCAATAAATTCCCCATATCTTCCAGAGCGTTTAAGTAAGTTTTTACCACAGTCAGGGCATTTTCCCACTACCTCTGCTTCTTTTTGAATTTGGTCATGTTTTCCACATTTCGGATCAAGGCAGGCTTTTTGTCTTTGTTTTTGACTTCCAAATGATATTAAAGGCAACCCACACTTTTCACATTTTTTCTTAAGTACAGTGGCTCCACGAGGAAGTGAGTATATTACAGTACATTCAGGATAATTAGAGCAACCTACAAATTGACTTTTTGTTTTAGGGGAATATCTTATTGTTAAATTTCCTTTGCATACACATTTATCCACAATTTGACTTCGTTGATATGCATCATAAAGTTGTTCACCAATTTCAGCTTGGTTTTTTTCAATATCACTAATTATTTTTAATACTTCACCTTTAGCTTCATCTACAACTTTTTCTCTTTTTATTTTCCCTGACATTATTTCTTCAAGTTCTGTTTCAAACTGCCTAGTTAATTCTTCACTTGTTAAATCTTTACAATATTCTTTTAAAGTGTCAATTATATTTTCTCCAAGCTGATTAACTTCAATTTTTTTACCAGATATATAATCCCTATCATATAATTTAGCTATAATGTCTGCTCTAGTAGCTTTAGTACCTAAACCTCTTTTCTCAAGCTCTTTAATAAGGGATGCTTCATTATATCTAGCAGGGGGCTTTGTTTCCTTTTCTTCAGAAATAATTTTCTTAACTTTAAGTTCATCACCTTTTTTAATTTCAGGAAAGTCATCATAGTCGACTTTTCTGTATGGATAATGTTTTAACCAACCTAAGTAAGAGGTTCTCTTTCTTTTAAAGTTAAATTCTTCTTTACCAATTAATAAATCAGTATCCATACGCTCTACTTTAGCATCATCTCCAAAGACACTAATAAATCTAAATACAATTAAATCATATATTTTAAGAGCATCTTTATCTAAACCTTTTGGAAGTGTCCCAGTTGGGTGAATAGCTGGATGAGCAGCATCATCTTTTTTACCTTCATTGGGCTTTGTTTTTTGAGGTAATTCATCAATATGTTCTTTAAGCTTTGAACTTTTTGATAATCCTTCAAAAATAGATTTAAAATCAAGGCTTTTAGGTAGTTTTTGTGAAGAAGTACGTGGATAAGAAGTATATCCTTCACTATATAAATTTTGAGCTACTACTTGAGTTCTTTTGGGACTAAATCCAAAAGTAGTATGTGCTTCAGCTTGTAAACCTCCTAGATTAAATGGAACTGGTGGCTTTGTTGTTGTTTCCTTAATATTCACTTTTGAAACAGTAGCATCTTTTCCCCCACAACTAAGTAAAGCATTTTCCATAATCTTCTTTTCAAAAATCTTTTCTCTTTTGTTATCAGCTATTATTTCCTTTTCTAACTTAGCTTTTATCATCCAATAAGGTTCTGGAATAAATTTTTGTATTTCTTTTTCCCTCTCTACTAAAATTGAAAGTGATGGAGTTTGAACACGCCCTGCTGAAAGTTTTAAAAACCTAGATTTAGCAACACGAACTGATTTCATAAGTGATTTAGATATATTAACTCCAAATATAAAATCAAGATAGTGTCTAGCTAGACCACTGTCAACTTGTTTCATATCTACTTTAATCATATTTGCATATGCTTTTTGAATATCTCCTTTTGTTAAAGTGGAAAATTTCATTCTTCTAGTATTATCTAATGATTCTTGACCACACCCATGTTTTAATGCATTGTAACCAATCACAGTCCCTTCTATATCATAATCGCAAGCATGAACAAATGTTTCAGCATCTTTTGAAAACTTTTTAATTGCATTAACATAATCCTTTGTAAATGCTTTAGTTTTTCCAGTTTCAAATGCAGGAACCCATTTTAATTCAAAAAAGTTCTTTTCTTTAGGATTTTCAGGTTTAAGTGAGTAAAGATGACCTACAGCAGATAAAACTCTAGTTATTTTATCTCCGTTATTTATTTCCCAATAAACAACTTTTTTATTATATTTCATTTTTTTAGCTTTTGGAGATAATGCCTGTGCTATTTTTTCAGAGGACTTTGGCTTCTCACAAATTATTAATTCATTCATAAATATCACTTTTTAAGTGTTTTAGTTAGTATTTAATAGTTAATTAGTAATTAGTTACATTATTAATATTAGCATTAGTATTAACATTAGCTTTATTATTTTTAGCATTAGCTATATTAGTATCATACTTGTATTGATATTATTATGCATATTGGAATTATTAAAATTATTATCCCTACATAGTATTATTATCCGTATTCTAGTATTAGTAATCTTAGGTCGTATTATGTGGATTAGTATTAGTAATATTAGTATTAATATTAATTTTACTTGTAAATTAATTATATTATATAGTAACATTGCTAAAGTGGTTAATTTTTCTGTTTGTTATTAAAACTTTATTTTTTAGCCAAGTATGTGTTTTCTTTTATTAATAATTTTACTATAATATATTAGTTTAATGCTATCACTATTTATATTATTCATATTATTATATGTATTACCTTCTATATAAAATTTATTATTATTGGTGTTATTATTAATATTACTATCTTTTATATGGATATATAACTCATTGTTTAACTTATTGTTTATTAATGAAATCATTTATCTAATTAATTATAAAGATAATTGTAAGTTTATTAAAATAAATATTTAGGATGTACTTTTCCTAAATATTATAGCTTGTTTATTACTTCTAATGGATTAATGTAGTATAAAACATTATAATAAATGAACATTATTAAAATACATATTAATTAAATACATGGCTTTGTAGAAACCCTTTTTTATTTTGTTAATATTATAGTCAAAAATATTTTTTTCAAAAAGAAATTTCCTTAATTTGCTAAACCAAAGCATTTTAAGTCGTTTTAATTTTTGAAGTAGTGGATTTTGATATAAATCAGTGCAAAAATATAGGGTTTCTACAGAGCCAAATACATATTAAAATGTATACAATTAAAATGTGTATAATTAAGTTTTAATAAAAATAGTTAAAATAAATCAGTTAAAAATAAATAATTAGGGGAAATAATTTAGGCTTTTGAATAAATTAAATCCCTAATTATGGTTCCTTAAGTAACTATTATTATGCACTAAAAATTAATATTGCCTAATATTATTAAATTATTTGACAGTATTTAATACTTCCCTTGTGAAAATATAGTTACTTATTAAATGCAATTCAATTTAATGCAATTCAAATTATAATAGCTACTAATTTAAAATATGTCGTGTTTTTGGAGAAGTAAAAGCTCTTCGGTACTAAGCTTCTTACCTTCTTTGAATTTTTCAAAGATAGATTCTGCTTTTTCCTTTTCTTCTTTATTTTGCTTTCGACTTTGTTTTCCTTCATTGGATCTTCTTTTAGATTTGAAAGTATCAAGTCTTTTGTTAATTTTATGAATATCTCCTAAAACAACTTTGAAATCTTCGTGCTTAGCAGAAGCTTCTTTACGAGCATCCACAAAGAGTTTGTGTGCTTCGTCAGCAGCAGTCCTAATTTCATCAGTTTTTCTGAAATAGCTTAACATTTCGCCATGGAATTCTTGAGCTTGTTCGGAAAGTTCTACAACTTTAGCGTGATGTTCTTCTGAAACTTTTCTAAGTTTTATAGCTTCTTCTTTAACTTTTTCGTCCTCTTGGATTTCCATAAGTTGTTTTCTGAAGTCATTAGCGTTTTTAACAAGCTGATTTTCCTTTTTAATATCTAAAACACGAGTTTCAATTATCTTATCAATTTTTTTAATTTCATTTTCGAGTTTTATGATATCTCTTCTACCAGAGGACCATTCGAGTTTTTTAAGTTCTTCATTAACACCGTCTCTGAGTTTTTTACATTCTTCAACTTCTGTATTAATGTCGTTTCTTTTATCCCGGAATTCAATAGCTAATTTTAAGTTTTCTTTTAAACTGTCGTTTAATTCATCACGAATCTTACGTTGTTCTTTAGCTACTTTATTGAAACCTTCTCTTTCTTCAGTTATTTTAGCAATAACTTCTTCCTTACTATCTTTCTGAGTTCTAACTTCGTCAGGATCTTCAGCTACTTCAAAATCACTTTCTAATGGTTCATACTTTCTCTTTTTACCCTTTGGTTTAGATTTAGTATCTTTTTTACCATTAAAATCTTTTTTAGCTTTTTCATCACTTTCAGTTTTAGATTCAGCTTTTACTTCTTCTGCATCATCTTTAACTTTTTCTGTAGCTTCTTCAGTTTTTTCTGTCTTAATTTCAGTTTTAGATTCAGCTTCATCATTAGCTTCAACTTCAGCTACTTCTTCAATAACTTCAGAACTATTGGAATCTGCTTCTTCGTCACTAACTAATTCTTCTACAACAGCAAGTAAATCTTTAAGGTTTTTACTTTCTATAACTACATCCGCTACTTCTTTTACAGCGGGTTTTGCATTGAAAGCTATTCCTATTCTAGCACCTTCCATCATAGAGATGTCATTTGCACCATCACCAACAGCTATGCATTGGCTTAATTCAATACCTTCTGCTTCAACATGTTTACAAAGTACATCATATTTAGTACCTTTAACTAACGGTCCTTCAACATCTCCTGTTAAATTTCCTTCTTCTTCAGTTAAGGTGTTAGCAAAAGTAAAATCTAATCCAAGTTTATCTTTAAGAGGTTCTGCTATGGAATCAAAACTGCCACTTATTACACCAACAGAATATCCTTTATTTTTTAATTCTGTTATTGCTTCTTCAGCACCATCCATAAGTTTCATTTCAGAACCGATTTTTTCAACATCAGCAGTTGAAACTCCTTTTAAAAGTTTCACACGTTCTTTAATAGAAGTTTCAAAGTCCAAATCACCTTGCATTGCCCGTTCAGTGATTTCTGCAATTTCTTCTTGAACACCAGCTAATTTTCCTATTTCATCTATGGCTTCACCATCTATAATAACATTGTCTAAGTCAAATACTACAAGTTTAATCAATCATATCACCAATTAAATTAAATCCAATTCACTAAGGCGGTCGTATGCTCTTTCTACGCCCAACTTAGCATCATCATAACTTTTAGCTCCAGTACAAACTACTTTTCCGGAGCCGAATAATAAAAGAACAACCTTAGGATCTTCTAAACGATAAACTAATCCTGGAAATTGTTCAGGTTCATATTCTGTATTTTCTAATTCAAGAGCCACAGCTTCTAAATTTAAAGTTGCATGTAAATTAGCAGAAGCTACTATATTTTGAACCTTTATGTCAAATTCTTTTGGTATGTCTGGGTCTTTGGTTCTCATTAAGTCTACAGTTATCCTAGTAGCTTTTTTTGAATCATCGATGGATTTTGCACCAGTACAAACTAATTTACCAGAACTAAATATCAAAGCAGCTGTTTTTGGCTCCTTCAACTTAAAAACTAATCCTGGGAATTGTTCTCTATTAAAGCTAACACCTTCTAAAGCTTCAGAAACAACAGTAAGATCAATTTTCTTACCAATGCTAGCAGAAGCTACAATGTTCTCTATTTTAATATCAACATCTGTCAAAAGCCTATCCTCCATATTTAAAAATAATAATGGTAACTAATTAACTAAGCCAAGAAATATTTAAATTAAACATAGGTAAAAATGTGTTTTAGTAGCTAAATCATAACCACTAGTTTAAATTAAGTTTATTTCCAAAACGACTAAGTTAAAAAATTACATAATATGAATATCACTCAATATGTTACTAGTTAGATTAAAATCTCCTAGAATTTTATTGATTATTAATAATAAGATAGAAATATATATTTATAAAAAGTTTAAAAATATAATAAGAACTTAATTAAAATTTATAGTAAATTTAAATAATCTTAGTAATTTTAAAATATTTAAAACATGTCTCACCCAAATTACTTTGTTATAGGGAGATATAGGGAGATTTTAAATATACAACTTTTTCAATTATATTAGTTATAAATATAATTTAATAACTATATATAAATAACCTTATATAAACCTATTTAATATCATGGTAATTAATATAAAAATTTACATAATTATTACCATATTTTTACAGTAGTGGTGTGCTTTTTATAAAATCATTATTGTAGACTTTATATTATAAATACTAATGGTAATTAATATATTAACATTTTTAGTATTATAATTTTTATCACTATCTCAACTACTATTAATATTGACATTCATTATTATTAATATTAATATTTTCACTATTATTATCATCACTATTATTGTCACTATTCTTATTATCACTATTCATACTGCTATTATTAGCATCACTATACTATTAGGAGAAATATCATGATTGAAGTTGAAGTTAAAGCTAAAATTAAAGATTTTGAATCCATTCGTCTAAAAATACTTGAAATTGGGGCTATTAAAATTAAAGATGAATTTCAAGAAGATATTTATTTTAATTCTCCTATAAAAGATTTTGCAAAAACAGATGAGGCACTACGTATTAGAAAAGTTATTATTAGCAATTCAAATGTCAGTAATGATATGGTTGTTAATAATCCTAATAATACTAATACTACTAACAATTCTAACCATAACCTTAACACAAATAATAATAACAATAATAACAATAACGATAATAATAATAATCCTAACAATAATTCTAATCATAATAATATTGAATCCAAATGTGATAATATAACGGAATTTGATAATATTTTCATAACTTATAAAGGTCCTAAAATAGATAAAAACAGCAAAACTCGTAAGGAAATTGAAGTGGGAATAGAAGACTCTGAAAAAGTAAGTGATATTTTTGAAGAATTAGGGTTTTCGCCTGTAGCTAAAGTTATAAAAAATAGAGAAATATTTAAAATTAATAATATTGGTGATGATATAAATAGAGATAATAGTTTTATAATTTCTTTAGATGATATTAAAGGGTTAGGTCCTTATATGGAAATTGAAACTGAATTAGAAGACGGTGAAGAATTTCAAATAGCTCTTGATAATATATTCAATCTTTATAAGGTTTTAGGAATTATTAATGGGTTTGAAAGAACTTCTTATTTGGAATTACTTGAAAATAAGGATAATAACAAAATTAGTAATATAACTAGTAAAAATTAAACTGCTTCTTAAATATTAAAACAATATTCAACTAAATTCACGATTAAAATAATTAAGTCAAATAATAAGTTAATTAATAATTCAAATAATTACGAAAAATATTAATTACAAAAATATAATTATATGTTAGTATAATATTAGTATAAACATAGTAATTTAGTTAAAAAAATTAGTATAATTTAATTTAAAAAAATTTAATGCAAAAACCAATATAAATTCTTAGGAAAAATTTCTTAATACCAATTTCAATAGATTTTAACACACTAATTAAGGGGGAGATTAATTGCAATATTATGTAAGTCCATTTAATAAAGAATACGATTTAAAATTCCCTAAAGATATTATAATTTACGATACCACACTCCGTGATGGTGAACAGACTCCTGGTGTTTGTTTAGGTAAAAATGAAAAGTTAGAAATAGCTAAAAAATTAGATGAACTTAAAATTCACCAAATTGAAGCTGGGTTTCCAACAGTATCTAAACAGGAACAACATTCAGTTAAAGCAATATCTAATGAAGGACTTAATGCTCAAATTTTGTCTTTAGCTCGAACTAAAATTGAAGATATTGATACTGCCCTTTCTTGTGATGTGGATGGTGTTATAACTTTTATGGGGACTTCGGATATTCATTTAGAGCATAAATTACGACTTACTCATGAACAGGCACTTAATGTTTGCATGAAATCAATTGAATATGCTAAAGATCATGGTCTATTTGTAGCTTTTTCTGCTGAAGATGCAACAAGAACTGATTTAGACTTTTTAAAACGATTATACATGAAAGCTGAAGATTATGGTGTTGACAGAGTTCATATAGCTGATACTGTTGGTGCAATAACTCCTTATGGGATGGATTATCTGGTAAGGGAGCTTAAAAAAACTATTAAAGTAGATATAGCGATGCATTGCCATAATGACTTTGGAATGGCAGTTCCTAATGTTATTGCGGGTATGTTAGCTGGTGGAAATGCTATTTCTACTACTGTTAATGGAATTGGAGAGCGTGCAGGAAATACTTGCTTAGAAGAACTTATAATGAGTTTAAAGATATTATATGGTGTTGATTTAGGATTTAAGCTTCCAATAATTCAAGAACTTTCTAAACTTGTTGAAAAACACACTAATGTTAAAATTCCTGATAATAAACCTATTGTTGGTAAAAATATCTTTAGACATGAGTCAGGTATTCATGTAGATGCTGTAATTGAAGAACCATTAACTTATGAGCCATTTTTGCCAGAAATAATTGGTCAAACTCGTAAATTAGTCCTTGGAAAACATTCTGGTTGTCGTGCAGTTAGGGCTAAGCTAGATTCTTGTGGATTAGAAGTTACAAAAGATGAACTTTGCAAAATTGTTGATGAAGTTAAAAAGAACAGGGAAGAAGGAAGATATATTAATGATAAAGTATTTTCAGACATTGTTCGTTCTGTAAGAGGTCCTGTAGATATATAATTTAATAATATGATTTATTATAATATCCGCCTTATTTAGACTACATTAAAATATATTACATTTTATTATGTTACATTGTATTTATCTCCATTATTCTATTTTATTACAATATTTTATTGTGTTATAATTGCCATTATATTTATTACATTTTATTATACATAATTATACATAATATTACTCTTACCAATCATCAAATTCTTTATTATACATTATTCTGGTCACTTCTTAAAAATTAGGTAGAAAAAATGAATATTACTGAAAAAATTTTATCAAAAGCAAATGGTAATGATGTATCTCCTGGTGAAATAATTGAAGTTAATGTAGATTTAGCTATGTCTCATGATGGAACATCCCCTCCAGCTATTAAAACCTTTGAAAAAATTGCAGATACTGTGTGGGATAATGAAAAAATTGTGATTGTTTATGATCACACAGTTCCAGCTAACACTATTAATTCTGCTGAATTTCAAAAGGTTACACGCGAATTTGCTAAAAAACAAAATTTAAGTAATGTTTATAATCATGGTGAAGGAATTTGTCACCAAGTTCTTCCGGAAAAAGGATTTATTAGCCCTGGAAATATTATTGTAGGTGCGGATTCTCATACATGTACTTATGGTGCTTTTGGAGCATTTTCTACTGGAGTTGGGGCTACTGATATGGCTGTTATTTATGCTACGGGTAAAACTTGGTTTATGGTTCCAGAATCATTTAAAATTAATGTTAATGGTGAGCTTCCAAAAAATACCTATGCAAAAGATATTATTTTAAATATTATTGGCAATATTGGTGCTGATGGGGCTACTTATAAAGCTACAGAGTTTATAGGTACGACAATCGATAATATGGATGTCGAAGGCCGTATGACTATTTGTAATATGGCTATTGAGATGGGGGCTAAAAATGGGATTATGATTCCTAATAAAGCTACTTTAGAATACCTTAATAAAGTAAATAGAAATAACGACAATTTTACAACAACAGATATTGATTTAATCACACCAGATAATAATGCTGAATATGAAAATGAATTTCATTTTAATGTTTCTGATTTGGAGCCTCAAATAGCTTGTCCTCATGATGTTGATAATGTAAAAAACCTTTCTAATGTTGAAGGAACTCATATTGATCAAGTTTTTATTGGGTCTTGTACTAATGGGCGTTTAGGTGACTTAAGAGATACTGCAAAAGTATTAACTAAGAAAAAAGTCCATAATGATGTTAGATTAATCATATCTCCTGCTTCTGCTGAAATTTATACTCAAGCTATGAAAGAAGGTCTTTTAGAAACTTTCATTAATGCAGGGGCTATTGTTTGTAATCCTGGATGTGGGCCCTGTTTAGGAGGGCATATGGGGGTTTTAACAGAAGGTGAAACTTGTATAGCTACTACTAATCGTAATTTCCAAGGTAGGATGGGAGATCCTAATTCTGATGTGTATTTAGCCAATGCTCTTGTAGCTGCAAGCTCTGCAGTATCTGGATTCATTGAAAATCCAGATAATATTCTATAATATTATGCTCTATTAATAATACTCAAATTATTTTATAATATTATAATATAATCCTAATATCTAGCATATAATCAATGAGGCGTAGTTTTATGGGATTTAAAGTTATTGATGAAGTAAAAAACCTTGAAACAGATGATGTTAAGTTATCAAATATACAAAAAATACTTATAGCTACAGATGGCTCTGTAACTAATATTTTAGATGTTTTAAATGGTCGAATTGGAATTAGGACTTTAAAGCAAGAGTTCCAAAAAGCTGACAATGAAATAGCTAAAATTCTTAATATTAATAAAGGTGAAGAAGTTAACTATCGTGTTGTAGTTATGGAAAAAGAAAATAAGCCTTTAATCCATGCAATATCTTATATTCCATTAAAAAGATTAACAAATGGATTTAAAGAAGATTTAATTAGTGCTGATATTCCAATTGGTAGGATTTTAAGAAAATATCATCTTGAATCTAGGCGTGAAGTTAAGTCAGTTAAAATAGAAAATGGGGATAATGATTTAAAAGATATTTTTAATACTAATGCTGATTTTTTAACTAGGGATTATAATATTATTCATAATAATGAAATATTAATCTGGATTAAGGAAACATTCCCAATGGATTCTTTTTTAGAGGATTACTGAGTTTTATGAATTGTAAATTTAATTATTTTAACTTGAAATTGTTTTTTAGGGTATAAAATTAATAGTTGTAGTAATTGTAGTTAGTGTTTCAGCTAATATTTTATTCTTTGTTTTATGCATTGTTTTATATATTGTTTTATTTAATGGTGGTTTTATGGGTGTAAAGTTTAAAGACATTGTCAATCCTCAAAATATAAATTTTAAAGATTTAAATGGGAGAATAATAGCTATTGATGCGGCTAATTCTATTTATCAGTTTTTATCAAGTATAAGGCAACGTGATGGGACTCCTCTTATGGATGATAATGGAAATGTTACTTCTCATTTAAGTGGGATTCTTTATAGGACTTCTAATATAGTTGAAAAAGGAATAAAGCCTATTTATGTGTTTGATGGAAAATCATCTCATTTAAAACGTGACACTATTAATAAAAGAATTAATGTAAGGGAAGAATCTGAAAAGAAGTGGAAAGAATCCCTTGAAAAAGGAGATATCGAAGAAGCACGTAAATTTGCAGTCCGTTCTTCTAGAATGTCAAGCTATACAATTGAAAGTTCTAAAAAGCTACTAGAATTTATGGGAATTCCCTATGTTCAATCATTTGGTGAAGGGGAAGCCCAAGCTTCTTATATGGTTGCAAATGGGGATGCATGGGCTGTAGCATCTCAAGATTATGATTGTCTTCTGTTTGGGGCTCCAAAAATCATTAGAAACTTAACTTTAAGTGGTAATCTTTCAGATTTAGAGTATATGGAACTTAAAAAAACAATAAATGCACTAGATCTAACTAGGAAACAATTAGTAGACTTAGCATTACTTGTTGGAACAGACTTTAATGAAGGTATCAAAGGTATTGGTGCTAAAAAAGGATTAAAATTAATTAAAACTCATGAGACTGCTGAGAAAGCTCTTGAATCAATTAATGAAGAACTAGTTGTCACGGGTGATGCAACAATTAATGACCTTAGAAATATATTTTTAGAACCAAATATTAATACTAAGTATGAAATTAAATGGAAAAGTCCTGAAAATGATAAATTAACTGAATTTATGTGTGATGTTCATAATTTTTCAGTAGACCGTGTTTTATCGGCTTCTAAAAGAATGAAATCGCTTAAAACTACTCAAAAAAGTCTAGAGGATTGGTTTTAGAATATTAAAATTGAGTATTGCTAAAATGGTGTTTTAAAATTAAAAACTTCTTTAGCATATTTAATAGCTATTTGCCTTTGAACAGGATATAATTCCATAATTCTTTTTTCTAAATCTTGTCTATCTTTAGAAATAGCTATTATTTTTATTATTTCAATGTATGTAGCCATTGCATTTGAACTTATACCTAAATCGATGTTTTTACTATAATTCTCATTATTATTTTCATTACTTGTAACTGGAAGCTCTAATGTTATACAAACTGTATTTGAATCAAAGTAATTTGTTCTAATTAATGGGGAAACAGAGCTTATTAAAACTTTATTTTCAAGTTCAATTAATGGCGGAACTCCTTGGGAATCTCTTCTAGCATGGTTAACTAGTTTTTTATAGTTTTTAATATTATATGAGTGAAGCTCAATATAAAAATCAGGTTTATACTTTTTAATAAATCTAATTATATTCTTACCATTTTCACTTTCCCAAAACTCTTTTTTTAAAGTGCTTATATATGTAGACGAATCGAAAACATAGATTAAATTGTTACCAAAATAATATTTAGGTAGCACTGATTTTAAAGGCTTTGATATATATTTACTTTCATTTCCATGAATTCCACCAAGAAATAATTTAGTAGGAGTGTTTTTATTACTATTTCTATTATTAATTCTTTTAGAAATGTATTTTAAATGGCTCATAATTATCATTCAGCCTACTTAATTTTTAATAAATAGTATATATTTTAATAATAATTTAAAAATAAAAATAATAAAAAAAATAAGTTAATCTTATTAGTAAGATACTATCTAGGCACTATCTTAGTTTGCTAAAATATCAAACTATAAGATTATAATGGATGGATGTTAGGCTTATGTTTTTATGTTCCTTCTTGCCAATCATCTTGGTAATCAACTTGTCTTTGGCTTAAAGTATCTATTTCAATACCCATAGCTTTTAATTTAAGTTCTGATACTTCATAATCAATTGCATCAGGTGCTTTAAATACTCCTTGAGGTATATCATTTTCAAGTATGTATTTTGCAGATAATGCTTGAACTGCAAAACTCATATCCATTATTTCAGCAGGGTGTCCTTGACCTCTTTCAGCTGCTAAATTAACAAGACGTCCATCAGCTAAAAGGTAGAACTTCTTACCATCTTTCATTTGGAACTCTTCAATACTTTCACGTACAGCTTCTACTTTTACAGCACTAGATTCTAAATCGTCTCTGTTGATTTCAACATTGAAATGACCAGAATTAGCTAACATACAACCATCTTTCATATATTTAAAGTCATCTCCACTAACAATATCAACATTTCCAGTTACAGTAATAATTAAGTCTGCATATTTTACTGCTTCTCTAATTTTCATAACTCTATAACCATCCATTTTAGCTTCTAATGCTCGAATTGGGTCAATTTCAGTTACAATTACATTTGCACCAAGACCCGAAGCCCTTGAAGCTACCCCTCTTCCACACCAACCATAACCGCAAACAACTACATTTTTTCCAGCTATTAACATATTAGTAGTTCCCATTATAGCATCAAAGGTAGATTGCCCTGTTCCATATCTATTATCAAATAGGTATTTTGTATAAGCATCATTAACAGCTATTAATGGGAATTTTAAAGCTCCATCTGCATTCATAGATTCTAATCTATGGACACCTGTTGTTGTTTCTTCACAAGCACCTTTTATTGTTCCGAGTAATTCACTTCTTTTATTATGGATGTGCATAATCATATCTGCACCATCATCAATAATTATATCTGGCTTATGGTCAAGAACTTTGTCTATTGTTTGATAATATTCTTCATCAGTCTGTTCTCTCCAACCATAAACATTTAAACCTAGTTCTACTCCTCCTGCACTAGCATCATCTTGGGTTGAAAGTGGATTACAACCAGTCATAGCTACTTCTGCTCCACCTGCTGCTAAAGTAAGGCCTAAATTAATTGTTTTTGGCTCTAAATGTAAACAAGATCCTATTGTAATTCCTTCAAAAGGTTTCTCTTCTTCAAATTGCTTTTTAATATGTTCAAGAACTGGCATATGTTTCTGAACCCATTTAATTTTACGAACTCCTTCCTTTGCAAGCCCCATATCCTTTACATTACTCATTTAATCACCATGTTTATTATTTTTAGTTATTATTTTAAATTAATTATTTTAACTTATATTCCTAAATCTATTATTAATACTATTATTAAATTCATTATTAAGTTTTTATCAACTAATTTTACTAATTAAGTTTTACTAATTAACTTTAATCAACTAAGTTCTTCAATTAATTTTATCAATTTAATATTATTTAAATCCACATTATAAACTATTAAGATTAGTATTAATAATTTATATATTTATATTATAGCTTATATTATAGTTATTTCATTATATTTAATCATTATTTTTTTCAGTATCGTCTTTAGTTTCATTATAAATAGAAGTATTTTTATGGATAAAACTATTTTTAACTTTACTTAGATGAATATTTTCAAGTTTTATATTTTTCCTATAAAGTTTTAGCATAATTAATCCAATTAAAGTCCCTAGTAAACTTCCTACTAATATATCTAATGGATAATGAACTCCAACATAAACTCTAGAAAATGCTACTATAACTGCAAATATTATAAATAAGTAAATAGCACTAAATTGGCGAGGTTTACCATTGCTATCTTTAATTAAACTTGTTTTAATGTTATAACTAGCCCCAATAACAATTCCTAATGCAAATGAAACAGTAGCATGTCCAGATGGGAAAGAATAACCATTAGTTAATTGTAAAAGGTTAACATTAGAAAGTGTTTCAAAAGGCCGAGGTTCTCCAACTAATGTTTTTATTATAAAAACTATAATTTCAACTACAAACATAGTTAAAATTGCCCATGTAGCTAGATGTTTTGTTTGTTTATTCCCGAAAATCAACATTATTAAAGTAAGGCCTATCCAACCAAATACTCCACCAAGTACTGATAGTAATGGCATTATAAAATCAAAAACAGGATTTTGAAGTCCTAAATTTATAAAATAAAATAAATTAATATTATACTGCCATATTTGCGATCCCAGTACATTTAATAGTTCACTAGCTATTTCAACAACCCCTTACTATATGATAAAAAGATTAATAGAGAGAAATAATTATCAGAAATTAATTATTATTGTTAATATTGTTTTTAGTAATATATATCACTAACCATATAACTAATCTATTAATTATAACTATACTATTAAATAATTAGGTATTATTAAATATTATGTTTCCTATTTAAGGGATCACACCTTAGGGGGATGATACTATGGAATGGATTGTATTTAACAATATTTGTATAATTATAGAATAAATACATAAAAAAAAGAAAATAAAAAGTAATATAATATAGTATAAATATGAATAAAAGTATTAAGTAAAAATAAAAATAAAAGAAATAATTATTTTAATAATTATTTTAATTTTGAGTATAGTTATACATTAATTATTCTATTAACTATAATCTAACTAGCTATATTGTATAAGTTCGTCTTGGCTAGAAGATGGTTTAACTTTTTCCATAGCTTTGTTAAAATACTTCAGCTGAAATTCAATTAAAGTCAAATTAACTTTAAAAAATCAATTTAAAAATTGTAACAACTAATAAATTGGCAGTTTCATTAACACACGATTAATGCTGTCAATTTAAGCAAATAAATACTAAATATTAATTGAGTTTAATAAATCACTTATAAAGATTCGAAATAATTTTTGAATTTTTATAAAACTTTATTCAAAAAATCCTTAAGTTGACAGCATTGACATACGATAGAAAACTATTTATATTAATGTCATATAAACTTCGATTCAATAATACGCAGTAGGGAACAAAAAAATGACTAGAGACAAACAATATTGGCATCCGAAATTCCTTGAATATATGGAAAAAATTGCAAAACACGAAAATTATAGTGATATGCCTGAAAAATTTAAAGTGAACGGTGAAATAAGATGGGTTGTCAGTGGAAATTCTAAAATAGGTGAACAAAGAGCCGAATGGTGGGATGAAAAAAAGAATAATTTAAAGTTTAAAGATAGGGCTGAAGTTGCAAGATACATACATCCTTCTGAATTAGATGGCCAAAAAGTATGCCAGATATGTGGAAAATCACTTAACATTAATTATGTTTATCCCACTAAAAATACATTAACTAAGCTTAATAAAATAACAAATAATATAACAATAGATTCACGATTCCAAATGACGATTTGTGAGATTTTTGATGTTTTGTTAATTAAAGTTGGGAATGAAGTTTTTGAAGAATTTAAAAAAATATTTGGAGTTCCTGAAAATATAGGGCGGAATAAAGAAGGAATTATTTCTTATATATTATCTCATTCTAAAACAAAGTTAAGCCCAGGAGTTATGAGCAATGCTCCAGATAGATTTGATGGGTTTCATTCATATAACGGGTGTTGTAGGTCTGAAAAAGATAAAGGTAGGTCAAAATCTAATTTAAACAGATATACTCAGGATAGGAGGGCTTATGAAAATTGGGCTGATGGAGATTGGAATTTATCTAACAGGTTAATGGGTGAATATAAAAATTATCCTCCTTCAAAATGTCCTGCTTGCGGAAGAACTGAAAAAATAAGTGCTGACCATATTGGACCAATATCTTTAGGGTTTTCCCATAGACCTAAATTTAATCCACTTTGTAAATCATGTAATAGTAGTAAAAATAACAGAATGGCACTTGAAGATGTTAAAATTCTGATTGAGGATGAAAAAAACGGAGAAACAGTTATTTCGTGGCATAGTAAAATGTTATGGGATGTATTAAAGTTTAAAGTTAAAAATGATGATGATGCAATTAAATTAAGTAAAATAATGAGAAATTATTTACATAATATTCTAACAATTCTAGCATATTTACATGAGAAAGGATATGATGACTTTTTAAAATGGTTTTTAACACCAGGTTATAGTTTTTATGATTATCGGTTTAAAAATTTTAATCCATTTAAGTTAGAAGATTTAAAAATTGAAAAAAACCCTTTAACTAATAAAAACAAGATAAAAAATGCTGAAAGATATATTAGAATATCACTAGAATCACTAGAACAATATTCTGAAAAAGATAATAGGAAAGTTAAGTTAACTAAAAATAAAAAAATTATGGAGTTGATTAAAGAATTAGTTGAAAACTTAGAAAATAACTCCTCAAAAAAATTATTGGATAAAACAATGGACAAAATAATTGTAGAATTAACACAGGAGCATATCAAAGAGTTTTGATTGCTTTTTTATAAAATTTCCCAAAATCAAAATTTCCAACAATATATTCTTCAAACAAAGATTGGGTGCATATTTCCTCATCCATTACCATTGCCCCACCACCTGCTTTTAAAACAGGTAAGCCTCCAATTGCCTCTTTAACAGAAATAGGATTGGGTAATTCAGAGTTATCATAAGAAAATAATGGTTCTGGGGGTTTTATTTCAATATTTTCCAAAGAACCTATAATAAATACTCTTTTTCTTTTTTGAGGAACTCCATAAAGCTCAGCATCAATCTTAAGTGGATTATTCAAATAATAGCCTATATTTTTAAAACTTTCTTGTATTTCTTTTAGAACTTCACCTTTCTGCATAGAAAGTAGACCTGGAACATTTTCCATTACAAAAAATTTAGGTTTTATATTATTAACAATATTAACAAAGTGTTCAAATAATTTATTTCTTTCATCATTAGGATTTCTACATCCTGCTGTTGAAAATCCTTGGCACGGCGGACCACCTACAACTAATTCAATGTCTTTATTGATGTTACATAGTTTTTCCTGATTATTTTTTTCTTTAATATCTCCTAAAATAAAATTAGAATTTGATTTATGATTACTATGGAATGTATTAAAAAAATGTTTTTCAATTTCAATAGCACCACATAAATTAAAATTTTCATCAATCAATCCTTGAGACATTCCCCCCGCTCCTGAAAACAAATCAATGAAGCTTTTATTTTTTAAAAAAGGATTTATACAATTTGCTATTACTTTAGCCAACAAAGGGGGAACTGCATTCCCGATTTGTTTATACTGTGATGTTTTAGGACCTTCAAATATAAAATCGTCCCTAAATGACTGTAACCTAGCACCTTCACGTAATGAAATTAACCTATCCTGCTCAGGGTGTATGTAAGACCCATTTCCCATTCTATTAAAATATGTTGAAATAGTGTAACTAGGTTTATTGTTATTTAATCGCCCATAATATGTTGTCCTACCACCACTTTTACGTATTTGATCTAATCTTTTTGAAGGAACTGATTCTGGAATGTTTTTCCAATTCCCTCCTTGTGGAATATGTGTAACCATACTCCATTCTAGTTCACTGAAGTTTGGTGCTAAGTGGTTATAAATTTTTATTCTAATTCCTCCCAACATTTATTAATTTCATCACCTTTAAAGAAATCCCTCAATATATAATTCATTTCGACTTTATTTAATCCATAAAATTTACATATACTAATGTTACTAATTAGTACATTTTGTTCGTCAAATTCTAAGCAGCTTAAATCTAAAACAGGAAATTCATCAATTTCATAGTTATTTATATGATTATTACTACTTGAAATTTTAAACCTCCAATTAATTAAATAGGAATTGAGAATTAAATCAAGTTTTTTTAAATTTGTTTCTGTAGATTGAATATAATTACATGAGTTAGATATCACATCTTTTTCATTGGAAAATACAAAATTTAATCTTTTAGAGGTATTCATATTTGAAATTTGGTGGCAAATTAATCTTTTTTTAGAAAAATCATTTTTTAAAAATTCTTTGGATTTTTTAGAAGCAAATTTGTCAATATCCACAAATTCTGAATTTTTTCTATTTATTTTATCTTTTTTTATCATTTTTCCTCTAATTAAATGCCAACCAGTATTCTCAAAAGTTATGCAATCTTTATGAGCATATAAATCTAATTCTCCTCTTTTGTTACGAATTTCCATCATATCCTTTATTTTCCGAAATTTAGAAAGCTTTTTTAATATACTCCAACCAACTTTATCAATAAATGGAATTTCATAATTATTTTTAAAAGACTTTTCAACTAAGGATAATGGGATATGAAATGATTCGTCACCATTTCTGAAATATATTTTATCAGTAATTCCTCCTTTTTTAAGATAAAATATTATTGTAGCTTGGGTTATATTTTCAAAAATTTTAGTTTTTTCTGGAAAATAATTAATCTCATGAATAGTATTACTTTTTAATAAAAATTTTCGCAGCTTTTTTGAGGTTATATCTGCAAAAAGCGTGGAGGGGCATATTATTCCAATTTCAGCATCGGGGGATGACAAGTGCAAAATTTTTTCAATTGAAAGCTTATAATAGTTTAAAACTCCTTCAGTAGAGTAATTATAAAAAGATGATTCTCTAAAATAACTAACTTCTTTTTTAATTTTACCTTTAAGATCTTCCATATATTTTCTTAAATTCAAATCATTTCCTTTTGAATTTACTTTCAACGAAAAATAAGGTGGATTAGACAAAACTATATTAAATGAAACATTTGAAAACAAATTATCTTGTCCATTTAAATTGCTTAATGTAGGATTCTGATCTAGTAACATATTTTTATGACAAACATTATCTGATAAACTCTCTAAAATTGAAATATCAAAATCTTCAGTTAAGTTTAAAACTTTCATCTTCAAAATATCTATAGCAATTTTGTCAATATCCATGGCAAAAACATTGTTTGAAACTATTTCCTTGATATTCATCCCTTTTCCATATAAATATTTAATAGCACTAATATAAAAACGTCCAGTCCCACACCCAAAATCAAGTATCTTTAAATCTTCCTTTTTAAACCCAGTAGTTAATTTTCTATCAATAGTATTATATGTAATCTCATTTACTATATTTAAAGGAGTATAAACAGCACCTCTTTGCTTAAAACCAGAGCTATCCATTTTTTTCATAATTAAACTATTTTTTAAATAAAAAGTAGAGTTCAAAAATTCAATATGAAATAATTCAAGTAAATCTAGAATCTCATCTTCTCCTAAATTAAAAAAATATTTTTCAATATCAATACCCTCAAAAAACGAACATAATTTAGAAGATCCCGTAGAAAAGAAATATTTTCCATATTCTTCTCCACCATATCCTTGTTTATGTAGTATTTTCTCCAAAAGAATCCCAATTATTAATATATGAACATTAAAAACTATGCTGTTCTCATCTTTTTTCAATAACAAATAATTAATATCTTTCTCTTTTAAATTATCATTGATAAATGTGTTCAATATATTATCATTGAAAATAACTTTTTCTAATAAGTCCGCTCGAATATTCTCTAGTTGAGATAGTACTTCCTCCCTACTTGATAACATTAAATATCACCTTATAAACATATAAATGTATAAAATTTTTTCCAGCTACTAATCATAATATCATATTTATAGGTATCCTTCTTTATATTTCACTGTTGTCGAAATCATACTTTTTTCACTCAACCATGCTAATATTATATTCCGAATTATTTCTGAATCAGAATTCCCCATAGTTCCATTAAATTTTCTTATTAGCTCAATTTGTTGTTCTGATAATGAAACATTAACTCTTTTATTATTGCTCATATGTTACACCTAAGTTACTATATTGATACTATAATATATAAATCTTTGTATTTTTGATAACCTAAAAAGAGTATGGTAAAACTTGTTTTCAATATTATTGTCGTTATCTCTTTTTTAAGCTCAACAAAATGTTAAAAAGGAGTATAGGGAAAATAAAAGAAAAAATATGGTAAAAAATAGAAAATATAATAATAAAATAAAGGTAGAAAAAATAAAGAAATTTTTGTTTTTGTGGATTAACTAACTATATTGTATGAGTTCGTCAGAGCTATTAGATGGTTTAACTTTTTCCATAGCTTTGTTAAAATACTTCATATTTACTTTATCTGATTCTAAATCATTTCTTAATGTTAACATAGCTGCCTCTCTACAAACTGCTTCAATATCTGCACCAACATAACCTTCGGTTTGTTTAGCCAGTTTTTCAAGTTTCACATCGTCTCCAATAGGAATATTTTTACTATGAACTTTAAATATAGCTAATCTAGCTTCTTCATTTGGTTTATCAACTTTAATGTGCCTGTCAAATCTTCCAGGTCTCATTAATCCAGGGTCAATGATATCTGGCCTATTAGTAGCGGCGATTACGGCAACATCTTGTAATTCTTCAAGACCATCAATTTCTGTAAGTAATTGATTAACTACTCTTTGAGTTACTCCTGAATCACTACTAGAACTTCCACGAACTGTTGCTATTGAATCTATTTCATCAAAGAATATAATAGTAGGTGCACTTTGTCTAGCTTTTCTAAATATTTCGCGGACTCCTTTTTCAGATTCTCCAACCCACTTAGAAAGTAGTTCCGGTCCTTTAACTGCAATGAAATTAGCTTCACTTTCATTAGCTACTGCTTTAGCAAGTAAAGTTTTACCAGTACCTGGAACTCCATGTAACAAGACTCCACGAGGTGGTCTAATTCCAAATTTCTCGAATTTTTCAGGATATTTAAGAGGCCATTCAACAGCTTCTTGTAATTCTTGTTTAGAATCGTCTAATCCTCCAATATCTTCCCATTTTATATCTGGAACTTGTACAAGAACTTCACGCAATGCAGAAGGTTGAATTTCTTTTAAAGCATTATGGAAATCAGATTTCTTAACAATAATCTTTTTAAGAGTTTCCTTAGGAATTTCTTCATCACTTTTAATATCTGGAATTACTCTTCTAACAACTCTCATAGCTGCTTCTTTACAAAGAGATTCTAAATCTGCTCCAACAAAACCATGAGTAGACTTAGCTAATTCATCAAGGTCAACATCTTCTTCAAGAGGCATTCCTCTAGTGTGAATTTCAATAACTTCTTTTCTCTCTTCAGCTGTTGGTATTCCAATTTCTATTTCACGATCAAATCTTCCAGGTCGTCTTAATGCTTGATCAAGTGAATCTGGTCTGTTAGTAGCTCCAATAACTACTACTTGTCCACGTGATTTTAGTCCATCCATTAATGTTAAAAGTTGGGCTACAATTCTTCTTTCAACTTCTCCATTAGTTTCTTCTCTTTTAGGGGCTATTGCATCTATTTCATCAATAAAAATAATGGAAGGTGCATTTTCTTCAGCTTCTTCAAAGAATTCTCTAAGGCGCTCTTCTGAGCCTCCAACATACTTACTCATTATTTCTGGACCATTAATAGCTATAAAATGAGCATCACTTTCACTAGCTACTGCTTTAGCAAGTAAAGTTTTACCAGTTCCAGGAGGACCATGCATTAACACTCCTTTTGGAGGAGCAATTCCAAGTCTGTCAAATAATTCTGGGCGTTTAAGTGGAATTTCAATCATTTCACGTACTTTTTTAACTTCTTCTTTTAATCCACCAATGTCCTCATAGCTAACATCAACTAAATTCTTTACTCCATCGATTTTATTAACATTTACAGGATTTTGTTGAATTTCTACATTAGTTGTAGGTCCTACTTTAACAATTCCTCCAGGGCTTGTTGATACAACAGCTAGTTTAATTTCACTTAATGGTGATACATCCATCATCCCTCTAAAGAAATCGTCAAAGAAATCATTTTGCATAGCAGGATTTTGCTTTCTTACTCCTGAAACAATAATGTCCCCTTGGGATAATGCTTTGTTAATAAATGCAGATCTTACATCTCCTTGGACTGTTATTTGATTTTCAACAGGAGCTAAAACTACTTTTTTAGCTTCTTTTACATCTGCTTTTTTAACTACAACTTCTTCTCCAATTGATGCTCCTGAATTCTTTCTTAGGAGACCATCAATTCTGATAATTCCAAGACCAATATCACTTTGTGAAGATATAACAGTAGCTACAGTAATTTTGTTCCCTTTAATTTCAATTAAATCTCCATCTAGAATATCTAATTTACTCATACATGCAGGGTCAACCCTAGCTATTCCTCTTCTTACATCCCCTTGGGATAATGCCTCAGCAACCTTTAACTTAATTTCATTAATCATATTTATCTACTCCTTTTTGATGATATTTATGGTGATTTTTGCAGTAAATATGTAAATGCAAAATTTAGTAAATGTAAAATATTATTTTTACTAGTATGCTAAATTTTACTAACAACTTTCATTAACACTATTTTACTTACAAATTGTTATAATAAATTTTAATAAATTTTTGTTAAACTTGATTATATTCTTGTAAATAAAAAAATCAAGTAATAAAATCAAGCAATATTTAATGTAAATTTAATATAAACTTTAATTTAAAAAATAAACTATTTAAAATAAAAAAATCATAATAAATATACTATACAAACTTAATTATAATAACTAAGAATAACAAATTAATATTTAAAGCTGTTATTTCCTAAATATTTCTAGGTATTATTAATAATTTGATAAGTATAAATCTTTTAGTAAACTTAGGTAACTATAACTTTGTAGTTTCTAGTATATAAATGTTTGGGTCATATTAGATTCTGTAGAATATATATATATATATATATATATATATTTTTGTTTTAAATATATATTCTACCCGTATTCTAGTATTATTTCAGCATTATTTTGGGTTAAATGTGGTATTATGGGTAAAAATAACAAAAAATCAAGTCAAAAATTATTTAAAGATTCAAATAAGCTTTTTTATAATCCTCTTAATAAACAGTCTAATAAACCTTCTTTAAGTATTATACACATTTTAATTGTAATTATTGTAAGTATTAGTATTATTTCCATGCTTTGTAGTTTTTCTATAAATACAGCATTTGCTGCTAATAGTGTTAATGGAATTAATAATAACGATATAGGTAATAATAGTCCAGATATTAATGGTATTATTGATAATAAGAATAGTAATTGGGATAATATTGGAGATAATATTTGGTATAATAAAATGGATAATAATTTTAGTAATAATAATAACATTATTTCTTCCATTACTATTTTTAGCTCTATTTCCCCTATTTCTCCTATTTTAGCTAATATTTTTTATATTATTAATAGTGTTGGTGGATTAGAGGCGATAGGTGAAAGTATTGGAATTGATTTTAATGGTGCTAATAATAATGGTGTTGGTAATAATTTGCCTAATGGGCTTAAAAATCTAAAAAAATTAGGTAATATGGCTGAGGGAGATGTATATATTTCCGGTCCTTATGGTAATAATTCTTCTTCTTGTAAAGTTGCTTTTATTGTAGGAGTTCATCCTAAAGAGAATCAATCTCATGTTGGTGCTGTAAATGCTCTTAGTAATGATTCTAGTGGAATTAATACATTTTTTAATACTAATAACTCGAATAAATCTAACTTAAATTACCAGTATTACATCTACCATGTTATTGTTAATGAGTCTATTGATAATAGTAGCTCTAGTATTAGTAGCCATAAATTGGATAATGGATCTCTTGAAGATTACAATAATGGAAGATTATCTGGCCAACTTTTAGCTAATAAATTTGCCATTCCAGATATAATATCAAAGAAATTTGATTTAACTGTTGATGTACATTCTAATCAAGGTAATTATAGTGAAAAGACTTTTATTTTTACGGCTCTTCCAAACAAAAAATCTCAGCTAATTAGCGATTACCTAGTTTCTAGTTGCGATTTTTTAGTTTATTACATTCCACCTCGTTCCAATGAACCTACTAGTGCACCTTATATCAGTGAACCTTTAATTAATAATGGAATTCCTACTATTGTTTATGAAACTTATAGATTTGAGTCTATAGATGAAACTAATAATAAAGCTCGTGAATTTTTAAATGTTATTGATAGCTATAGTTTTTAGATATTACATAAATATTATAATATATTATTTTCATTTTGAATTGTTCATATTCTATTGAATAATTTAGATAAACTGAATAGTTAAGTATTTATAATATTAACTTTTATAAGTTATATGATTATTATGAAAAGAAAGAATATCATTATTCTTGTTTTAACTATATTTGTTTTTGCAGGGATTGCTATAACTTATATTGGCTATGGGACTTCTACTGATGATTTAGGCGGAGATTCTAATGGGAATGTAAATAAAACCACTATTAATTATTTAGGTATGTTTTTAGGCGAACCTAAACATAAAATAGCTATTGTTTCTGGAATGCATCCTAGAGAAAATTTATCTAAAAATGTTTTACCTGAAGTAGCTTGGAAATATGGGTTTTTTAACAATGTAGAAATAGTTAATTATCAAATTAATGTTACTAATCGCCCTGATAACTTTGTTGCAAGCCGTATCAATGGTGAGAGTCTTGTTGCAAAATATGTTATTCCTGATATTAATAAAGAGAACTTTGATTTAGTTATAATTGGTCACGATCATGAGGAAGGCTATGGGGAAGGTTATTATATAGCTACCCCTACATTAGATGATAAATCTATGAAATTAGCAGATAAAACTATTAAAATCATCCCTGAATTTAAACATTATAAAAGAGATGAGTCAAAGGAAATTAAAAGTAATTCTATATTAACTGTTGATTTTCCAATTACTAATAATGGAACTCCTCTTTTTGTCTATGAAATTCCAGAATGGCTAGGATTTGATGAAGTATTTGGGGAATCCTATAAACTATTTGATGCTTCTGTTAAAGCATTAGATTCTTAGTAATATGGAATTATAACTAATTTTTAGATTTATTATTTTTAAATCTATTATTTTTTAATTTATTATCTTTAGATTCATTACTTTCATATTTATACTTATTTTTCAATAAATTAAAAATTTTTATCTTATTTTTCCACCAATCCCTTTTAATATCTTTTCTACTTTATTATAATCATTTGGTGAAATTGTTTTTATTTCAAAGTTAATACTTACTTTATTATTTTCTATTTGGGATCCAGTGTAAACTTCTTTAATAGCTACGTCAACTACTCCTTTTGTTTTACTAATAATGCTTTGAATAGTTTTACTATCTGCTGTTTTAGGAAATATCACACTAATATTATATTCTCTTATTATTAAATTATCAATTTTCCAATTATTCAATTCTTCACTAGTTAAAATCTCAATATTAGCTATTTTAAGCTTAGTAACATGTTTAGTTTCTGTATTCTTAATATTATCTTTAATATCGTTCATAGCTATATCTTCACTACATTTACTAATTTTTAAAAACAAAAAATTAGGTTCAACAGCTACTAATTCCCCATAATGAACTTTTTTGGAGTAAATATGGCGAAGTCCAATTTCTTTGCCTATAGATTCTTTTAAAACAGTTATTTCATGTGTGAGGGAAGAAATTGCCTTATCACTTCTACCTAATGCCGATTCGATGTCACAAAGATGTTTAGTTGATGCTTTAACAATTTCTACAAAGTGTTTTTCATCGTGTTTACTTAATGTTTCCTTTAACTCCATAACACTTTCTGTAAATTTATTTCTAATAAATTCTCCATTAGAATTTTCATTTTGAATAGAATAGCTAAGATATGGATTTTGTGAAGCAATTCTTGAAATCATATCTACCATTAAATTGTAAATTGGACTTGCAAATTCACGTGTTTTACGAATATCTGCATTTATTTTTTTAATAGCTGATGCAGTAGCTAAATATGAGAAATGTGTTAGAACTTGAACAACTGCCATCATTTCATCATGTTCTTTTGCATCTACTTCAATTATTTTTAATTTTTCCGATTCTAAAAACTTAAATACCTTTTTGTACCATTTACCTTTTTTGGATGATTGTGTAGGTGTTAAAACAATTATTTGCCCTTCAAGGGAGTCGGTTCTTGGTCCAAAAATAGGATGTGTGGGTATGTATTCTATATTTTTATTATTGCTAATATTATCACTAGTATTATTAACATTAATATTAGTTTTGCCATTATTGGCACTATTTTTATTATTATTTTTATTATTTGAAAAAACTTCGTCCATTGTATTTGATACATCTTCTTTTAAAGAGCAAACATCAATTAAAAGTGAATTTTCTTTCATAAAAGGAGCTATTTCTTTAATAACAGTTATTGTACTGGCTATTGGGACTGAAACAATTATAATATCATTAATGGCACTAGTTTCAATATTATTATTACTAAATTTAACTCCCAATTCTTTTGCCTTTTTTTTACCAAAATCAGCATCACGACCAGTAATTGTAATATTAAAATCAAACTTAGAAGATTTTCCATCACATTTTAATGTTTTTCTTTTTAGAAACTTAGCTATAGCTTCCCCTAAACCTTTAGTCCCTCCAATAACTGCTATATTCATATTATCCTCTTTAAATTATAATTTTAACAATTAATGATTCATAATATCCATAATATTTATTATACTAATAATCTATGTTCTATTTTTAGTATCGTATTCGGGATTTATTCTTTTATAAGCTTTATCGGCTATAAACCCACTAAATCCTCCAATTAACCCTGCTAAGATACAAGTTACTAAAAATCCTATAATTAAGTTTCCAAGGTCAATTCCAATTTTAACAGCAATGTATGATGGAATTGTAGGCCCTCTAATCATTCCAATAATAAAATTTAAAGCTGCAAATATCAAAGCTGCTTTTATCCCCACTGAAAAGTTTTTACTGTCCTCTTGAACCATATATGTAGCTAAAAACCCTATAAATGCTAAAACAAATATATTATCAAATAAAAATGACAGCATAGTTCCTAAAAGGATACTTATTATAATTGAACCACTTTCGCTATATTCTGCCATTTTAACACCCTTAATTAATTATAATTTATTTTTCTATACTTTATATTCTTATTTTATATATTCTTATTTATATCCCTTTGATTATATCCATTTGATTGTATTTTTATTATTTTTGTTATGTATTTCATTACTATTATAATTTTTCATACTATAATAATTTCATACTATAATAAATGATTTCCCTGTTGATGGTAATAATAATGCCATTAATAATATCAATGTTATCATTATTAATAATACTAATCCTAATAACAACAATAACAGTAATAATTCTAATAATATAACTCTATTCGGTGGTTTTAGTGCTATTTAGAAAATCTATAACAATTTCATAGCTTTTATCACTATTTACAATATAACTATAATGATTTTCATTATCCAATATTTTTAAGTAGCTGTTTTTAATATTACTGGCTATTTCTTCACTATGTTCATAAGTAATAACATCTTTTTCACCAGCTAGAACTAAAGTATCTACTTCTATTTGTTTAAGCTCATTATTACTAATATTAGGTTCTTTTAACATCATCATAAGATTTTTTCGCTTTTCCCTATTAAATGTCAAATATGCTTGAATTTTGTAAATATTAATCCAAAATCTTTTTATTCCATTAGGTCTAATATTAGCTCCGGCTATAATAAGTTTTGAAACAAGATTCCCCTTATTATATCTATTATCACCATCATATCTATTATTTCTACTACCCCCATTATATTTATTATTCTCATTACTATTCCTATTTCTATTATTGCTAATGTTATTATCATTACTAGTGTTATTATTATTGCTCATATTATTCCATTTTTTATTATTTATTCCAATAATTAAAGCTACAATTCCTCCGTCACTAAATCCATAAATAATTGGCTTTTTAATTCCCATTTTATTGATAAACCTGGCAATATCTTTTGCAATATCATTATAGCTAATATTTTTACTTTCAATGCTTTTATTATTGCTTAATCTACTTTTGCCATGATTTCTGCTATCTATTCCATAAACAGTATAATTATTAGCTAATTTTTCTGTAAGTTTGTTAAATATACTATGGTCTTCACCATTTCCATGTAATAAGATAATAGCAGGAGAATCGGTATTTTCATGACACTTAACACAATCTGTCTTTTTATAATATAAATTAATTCCATTTACTTCAACATACATATTAATTCTCCATTTTATGCTATTTAATTGTACCATTAAATTAATTAAATTTATTATTTTCACTAAATCTATTAAATTCATTTTCATCTTTATTTTTTCTATTATTTTAGCAATTCCTTTAACTTTTACTAGCTATTTTTCTACTAATTTCAATAGTATTATTTATAATAATAAACATATAATGTTATCATAATTAGATGTAACTGTTACAAATATGAACATTATAAATCTTATCCACATTAATAAATGTTATAAAATTATATTAATTATCTTAAATCTATTATTATTATTATTATCTATATTATTTACATTATAACTATCGAATAGTACTAAAATCACTCAACTATCCTATGAGGCATAGATATGCGAATAAAACATCAAGATACTAAAAATGGGATTATGGAAATTGTTCCCGAAACATTAGATGATTTATGGCACCTTTCACATATCATTGAAGAAGGTGACCTTCTTTCATCTAAAACAACCCGTAGGATTCAAGATAATACTGGTGATAAGCTACGTAGTGATAGGGGTATTAAGAAGACATTTTACATTGGGATACATGTCGAAACTATTTCATTTCATAAATTCACAGGCAAACTTCGTGCTACAGGGGCTATTGAAATTGGTCCTGAGGAATTTGTACCTCTTGGCTCTCACCATACTATTGAAGTTAAACTCAACTATCCAATTAAAATATCAAAGGATCACTGGTCTAATTGGACTCTTAAACGTATTAAACAAGCAATAGATGCTTCTAAAAAGTTCTCTACTATGATAATTATTATTGAAGATGATATGGCAGATATAGCACTTCTTCGCCAGTTTGGAATTGATTATTATGGTCCAATTATTGGTAATGTTGCTGGAAAACGCATTATTGATAAAAATAGGGGAAAAGATAAGATTAATTTTTATGAATCCATTGTAAGTGCAATTAACAAGTTTAAAGAGATTCAAACAATTATTTTAGCAGGCCCAGGATTTGTAAAAGGTGAATTTTGGGATTACATTAGTCAAAAACACAAAGATATAGCTAAAAAGTCTATTTTAGAAAATACTGGTACTGGGGGGCGTGTTGGTGTTCAAGAAATTCTTAAAAAAGGCATTGTTGATAAACTAACTAGTGAAAATAGAATAGCTATTGAAACTGCAGCTGTAAATGAAATTTTAAGTGAAATAGCTAAATCTGGAGCCAAAGGGAATAAAATCAATAGAAATAGAAATAGTAGCGGTATTAATGGAAATGCTAATGCTAATGGTAAGTCTAACACTCTTAATACTTCAAATACTTCTAATAATACTAGTAATGCTGGAAATACTAGCAATACTATTAGTTCTACCAATTCTAATAATAATGTTATTTACGGTAAAAAAGAAGTTATCAATGCTGCAAACTTAGGTGCTGTTAATAAATTACTAGTTATTGATATTTTTGTCCGTGATGGTGAAGTTGAAGCTATTATGGATTTAGTTGAAAATATGTCTGGTGAAGTAATGGTTATAAGTACAGAACATGAAGGAGGTGAACAATTAAAGGCATTAGGTGGCTTAGCAGCTAAATTAAGGTATGCAATTAATTGATATTTGATTAATTAAAATTATATTATTTGTTTCATAATAATATTAATAATATTTAATAACAGCTAATAACAGTTAATAACAACAACGCTAATGATAATAATGTTATTAAGTTCATAAATGTGACCATAACAACTTTTTTATACTATTGGATTTAATAATTAAAGTAATATTAATAAGAATAATCAAGATGCAAGTAACTAATTAAATTCATCAATTGAATTCTCTATTTAAAATGTTTATTTTGGTAAAAATATGTCCGAAAATTATATAAATTTGATTATTGCATTTGTTTTAACATTTTTCCTTAGTTTGGGAATAAATATGTTAATTAGGTTTTTAGCTAGAAAAGGATTTTTGAACAAATTTTTCTTATCTAACTTATTTATTGGCAAAGTTAGAGGTGGAACTCCTAGAGCTGTGGGTATAGCTCCATTTATAGCTTTGGCTTTATTTTTACCTAATGGATATAATATTTTAGTTTTTTTAATAGGTATCTTTGCATTATTAGATGATATATGTGGGAGAACTAAGATTTTTAATTCTTCACTTGAATGGGGTCAACTATTTCGTGGAATTGGTATTTTACTAGTTGCAGGAATTGCCTTTCCTGCTGTGGGATATTCTGCTTTTTTAATTGCATTCATGGTTCAACCACTTAATATTTCAGATATGCAACCTGGTTCTACATGTAGTACCGTTATTATAATGTCTACATTTGTAGTATTGGCAATGATTATGCTTGAAGTACCTTCAAATGCAGCCATTCCAGTTTACTTTATTCCTTTAACAATTTTAGCTATTTGTGTAGCTTATTGCCCTCTTGACTATACAGGCAAAATAATGATGGGTGAAGTTGGTAACCATAGTTTTGCTGTTGCATTGGGAATTAGTTTTTATTTACTTGGAAATGCACTTTGGGGTGAGCAATTAGGTTTATGGGCAGGGTTTATTTCAACCTTAGTTCTTTTCATTGCTACAACAGCTTTAATTGCATTTATAAGAAGAAATAATCTTAAAAACTTTTTCAGAGTACGTATGAATATTATAAACCCATTTTTTGCTGATTATTTTATGGATATTTTAACTGGGGGCGGTCTTGGGGATTTAATACGTAAAATAATATTGGGGAAAAAGCAAATAACTGTAAAAAATCCAATGTTAATGCTTTTAGGATTTAGGAGACTTTTATTCAATCCAAATGCTCCAAGGATTCGAACTGAAGCACAAAGAACTTATATTCCTTCAAAAAATCTAAATAGAAAATAAGTAAGTATTAAATATATTTAATCATTCTTCAATTTATTATATTATATTTAAATATAATTAGTATGAACTAGAAATATATAGATTGTAAAATATAGGATTGTGATGTAATATAAATTACTAAAATAGGGATTAATATAAATTTAATAGGTGAGAAAATGAAAAGTGTTTTTGAAACAATTAGTAGCCGTAGAAGTGTAAGAGAGTACAAAGAAGAACAATTAGATGATGAAGAACTTCAAAAAATATTAGATGCTGGGATTATGGCACCAACTGCACGAGGTGAACAACCTTGGCATTTTACTATAATTCAAAACAGAGAAATTATTAAAGAGATAAGTGATGGTTCAAAAGAATTAATGAAGAACTCAGGGGATGAATTTTTTGAAAGGATTGGTAATTCTCCCATAGATATTAGTCATGGAGCTCCAACACTTATAATTGTTTCAGGTAAAACTGGTTCTTCTAATATTCAAGCTGATTGTGGTGCAGCTACTCAAAATATACTTTTAGCTGCTGAAGCAATGGATATTGGTTCTTGCTGGATTGGACTAGTAGCTTGGTACTTTAAATTAGAAGAAAATGTATCTAAACTTAATATTCCTAGTGGATATGAAGTATTATATGGAATATCTTTAGGTTACAAAATTAAAGAAAATGAAAAAGCTCCAGAACGTAATAAAAATGTTTTTAACTGGATTAAGTAAGTAAATACATAGAGATAGCTATTTTATTTTATATCTATCTAATTCTATTTTTTTACTTAATATTTTTTTATCTAATTATAATTATAGCACTAAATATTATAAACTTTAATATATATGATACTATGAAAGCACTTCTTTTTATCACTGGTCGTGGATTAGGTGGAGATGCAACTATTGCACTAAATATAGCCAATGGCTTAGTAGCTAAATCCATTGACTGTGAACTTGTTCTTGATCCAGATGCTCCTGGAATTTTATTTGAAAAAAATGGATGGTCCTGGCATAAACTAGCCATTCCTCAAGCAGGAGGTCATGCTGCAACAAAAGCTAATATGGCTAAAGCAGGTTTTAAAACATTGAAATCAGGAATTTCGGCTAGAAATCTTATTAAAAAGACAGGGGCGGATGTTGTTGTTGGAATTATTGGGGGAGGAGCAGTAATAGGGTGCTTAGGTGCAAAATTTGCAGGAGTTCCTGCTATTGGGATAGTTAACACTCCACAAGATGTTAAAATATGCTCAAAATTAAATAAATGTATTATATTGCCTGAAATTAAGGAATTTAAGTTAGAAAAACTCCCTTCAACATTTATTAAGTCATATTTTCCTTTAAAACATGATTTAAATGAGAAAAATGCTAAAGGTAACTCTAATATTGCTATTGGACATATAAATCAAAAAATTATTCACAATAATATTTCTAAAGTTAATTTTGATAAAAATAATAAATCTGTTTTATTTTCTTCGGGATCTTCTCTTTTTGAAAAAATGGCTGAAGCTGCTGGAAAATATGCTAAAGAAAATAAAAATAAAAATGTGCTTGTTTTAGGGCATTTTTTGGATGAAGAATACTCAAAATATCTTGAAGGTAATGAAAATTTAATATATTTAGGATATATTGATTGGATTAAAGATTTATATGATTTAGTTGATTTAGCTGTTTTAACTGATGATGGGATTATGATTCAAGAAGCTATTGTAGCCAATCTACCTATAATTGCATTACTCAAAGCTAAATATGGTAGATATCATAATATGGAATCAATTTATCCTGAAGCAGTCATAGAATCAGATATTAATGATATTTCACAAAAAACTAACTTTGTTTTAGACAATATTAATGAATTTAAAGATAAAACTAATAAATATAAAAAAGATTTACTTTCAGCTAACAGTAAAATAATTGATGCTATTATTGAAATAGCTAAAAGTAAATAGCTAATTTTTAACTAATAATTATTTTTTTAACTATTTTTTTATTATTTTTAGACTCATAATTATTCATAATTAGATAATTTCAATATTTTTCTAATACTCTTTACTTTTTTCAAAACAAGGAATGCATAGTTTTTTCCCATTTAATTCTTTTATTCTATTTTCAGAAGCTCCTTCTCCACATTTATCACAAATAATAGTATTATAAATAGTTGCAGCTTCAGGAATTGCCACATCCACATATTCTACATTAAAAATATCATTAACGTCTGAATTTATTATTTTTTCACAAACATTAGCTATTTTTTCCTTAATTAAAGCTTTTTCTTCATTATTAGCTAACCCTTTTTTTGCTTTTTCTCGAAGACCTTTTAATTCACTGTCTAATGCATTCATATCAAAATCACTTTTTATTGAAATACGAATTGCTTTATTTGATTCACTATCTCCATTTCTATTAAAAAAGGTATAAACTCCTTTTCCATAGTCCTTAAATATTAGGTTTCCTTTACCAAATGTACATCCACACACAACTTGGATACTATCAACAGAACAACTGTCATTTTCAACAATAGCTACAATTTCTTCATCTACTGATGTATTAGCTGATAATTCTTTCATAGCTATTTCTGCTACTTTGTATCCTAATGCAGAACCTGGGCAAGCATGTCCATGAAATTCAGTAACTTCCTCAAAACTTTTTATATTCATTTTATCACATATATTTAATTTAAAGCAGTTATTTGATTATTATTCAAAATACTCATTAATAATTATATATTTGAACCTTTCTAGTTCATAGTTGAAACATAAATAAAATCATATAAATATTTAATCATGATCCTCCTTTAAAATATAGTGCTTAATACAATTAATCATTGATTATAACCTATTTTTGAGTATCCGGTCAAATTCTTTTTTCATTAGTTTTTCACGTTCAAGAATAAATTCTTCAAAGTTATCAAAACTTAAGTCAATATCAGGAATATAATTTTTTCTCATAAAGTCCCTTCTCTCAATTTCATTTTCATATTTAGTATTAAGCCAAGTTTCAAAATCACTGTTTACTTTTTCCATATTCTTAGTTTCATCTAATAATTGAAGATTAGAAATTTTATTAAAATTGTCAATGTAAAAATTGATTTTATCTTCATTGAATCCTCTTTTTTCTAATTTTTTCCTTGTAAAAAAGCTTTTGGGAAAAATATGGTCTAAATCAAACTTATTACTGAAATCTAATGAACTGTATAATAATGAAAGTGTAGAGAATGTATATCTACCTCCGTATTTTTCGTTGAACAAGTTTAAAATTGAATTATCATCAAAATCTAAATCTTTAGCCGTCCCTTTTCTACTTTCTATAATTTTATCAAGAGGAAATGTATTATTATGATTTTTAATGATTTTTCGCATCTGAACAAGAATATTATCAGGAGCACCTCCAAATGTTCTCTTTAATTGGGTTATATTGAAAAATTTAAAAATATTTTTCCGATCGGTTTCAAACTTATTACTGGTAACAAAGTTAGAAGGGCTATTTTTTCCCATTATGTAATATGCAATAGGAATCATTGCATTGTAAGAACTTACTCTTTTTTCATTAAACCCAAATGAGGATAATAATTGAGCAGAAATATTCAAAGCTTCTGAAATATTATCCCACTTGTTTTCAATGTCAAGCATTGCACTTTTTTTGAAATTATCCACTTTAAAAGCAATATTTTTAAAATCAGACAAAACCAAGCAAGATTTTAGAATGAAATCTTTTATAAAATTAAATTCAGTACCATTATTTAATTCATTAACAAAATTATTGATGGTTTTTCTTGCATCTTTATTTTCCCACTGTGCTGTTGCAATAGATAATAATAAATCAGAATAGCTAAGTTGTGTTCCGCCACTATTTACTCTAATAAAAATATTAAGTACCTTATCCAAGCTTTGATCATCTTCTAAATAGTAGTTTATTATAAATTTTATATGTATTGCTTCAAATAATTTAAATAATATTTTGTTTGCAAGTTTAGCATTATCCATATTATTTTGTACAAAATCTAATGAAAAGATATAATCATTAATTTTTACTGCTTCATTAAGAGTTAATATATCTTTAACCTTAAACCATCCCGTTTTATCATCATTTCCAGCTAAAAACTTGAATTCATATTTTAGTTCTGAGTTATTGGAGTAATTCATTAAGTTGAGATATAACTCTCTTTTAGGGTAAGATTTCTTAGAACTTATTTTGGCACGATACTTTTTATATGCATAACTTCCCATTAAACCAATATACAATGAAGTTAACCTTTGTTGACCATCCAGAATTGAAATAATATCATTACTATCAGTGATGATTGCTTCTGAATTAATCGTTTTGTCAAACTGACTATAATTTGAAATAAACTCATAAAATTGGAAGTCTTTCACATTTTCACTTTTAACTTTCCACAAAAGAAATGATCCAATGGGATAATCCCTCATTAATGAATCAAACAATTTTTCTATTTGTTCATAATTCCAAACAAAATCTCGTTGGATTGCAGGTAATAAATATTCTCTGTTATTTATATTTTCTATCGCTTCTTTAATGGTAATGGGTGTTTGAAATGCCATAATATCACTTTAAATCTTATTTAAATATTAAAAACTATTTTTAAGTAATTATATTCGTATTAAATTAATATATAATCATTATTACATAAATACTAATAACTAAAATTAAAAAAAATTATTTGGTGTGTATCACAATTACAAGTTCATTAAACAATAATCCATTTAATAAATACTCTTTAATATTTTATAAATATTACTGGCTGAAGGATGAACTTCCATAAATTTGTCAAAGTTGGTCATATCAATGTTATTATCAATTAAAAATCCTAAATAGGCAATATTTTCCCTAGAACTTGGGGATATTGAGGAGATATATTTAATAGCATTTTCATTATTATTATTGCTATTACTACTATTTGCTATAGTAACTTTTGTCATACCAGTTTGGCGGGTAGGAACTTTCCAAAAGCTTCCACATCCAGCGAAACCTGGCATATTAATATCTATATCACTTTCACTGGGATTTTGACTACTAACATTTAAGAAAGAAACATCCATATCTAAAGATATTGATTGTGGGATATTATTATAGCTAACCTGTGAACTTAGACCTACCATATTACGGGCAGCTACAGTACCTTCCATTCTAGCTACTGGTGTTAAATTCCAACTACCATTAACATCTCCTGCTGCATAAATATTATTAATATTGGTTTTCATAAATTTATTAGCAATTATTTCATTATTTTTTCCAATATCTACTATATTATGACCAATTTCAGAGTTTGGAACTCTACCTGTAGCTAAAATAACTTTTCCTTCAAATTCGAGATGTTTTTTGGATTCTATTTTCTTATTAGTATTCTTATTATAATTATCATCATCATTATTTTCATTCTCATTTTGAGTAGCTAATACCTTATTTTTACTTATTTTATTAACGGAAGTATTTTCATAAATATTAATTTTATTTAGAAGATTTTTAACTACATAATTTCTAGTGTCATTATCTAATTCTTTTAAAAACTTGCTTCTAGCTAATATGCTAACATTTGAACCAAAACTAGCAAAAATATTAGCTATTTCCGTAGCAATTATTCCTCCACCAATAACTACAAGGTTTTCAGGAATTTTATCAATTTTATTAACATTTAAAATGTCCTTATTAGTTAAACAATATTCAGAACCATTAATTGAAGGAATATAAGGTCTTCCTCCTGTAGATATAAGTAAATTATCAAAATTATAAGAAGAATTATTGTCTACTAAAACATTAATATTTTCACTGGTGATACTGTCTCTTTTATTTCCAGTATTTTCTAAACTAGCTTCTCCAAAAATGGTATTAACACCTAAACTTTCAATTTCCTCTAATTCAATTTTCCTTATAATTTTTTGAACATTTTCAACTCCTTTAATAATATTGGAGTAGCTAAAATCAATTTTTGATTCAATAACACCTAAATTTTCAAGAATTTTAGCTTTATTCATAAGTTTAGCTATGTCATTTAAGGCATCAATAACCATACAACCTTCGTTAAGGCAATTACCTCCAATGTTTGCCTTTTCAATTAAAGTAACATCTCTACCTAGATTTGCAATTTCCATTGAGGCTATTCTTCCAGCAGGGCCTCCGCCAATAACTATATTTTCCATAAAATCCCTTTCACAATTATTATTTGCTTTTTATTAATATATACTTAGTATATTGTTATTATTTCTATTATAATTGTTGTTAGTATTATCTTTATTATCTTTATTATCATTATTATCTTTATTATTCTTATTATTTCTATTATTTTTAGTATTATGATAATTGATAATTTAAATTATAATATTAAAAATGTTTATATTTCTATTAATTATACTCACTTTAGCATAAATTTATATCTTAGAAGAAAGTAATATATTATTATTATAATTAACTAGCATATAAAAAAAATAATAAAATTAAATAAGACTAGTTATAGTGTAATTTTTAAATATTTATAACTGCTATTATTGTTATTATTAATCTATTATTATTATCACTATTAGTATTGTCAGTATTACTATTATTCTTATTATTAATTAAATATTTAATAATAAATTTAATATTCTAATTATTAAAAATAAACTAAATAAACTATTTAGGAGTGTTATTATGTGTATTGCAGCACCAGCTCAAATTGTTGAGATTAATGAAGATGCAACTGTCGCGTTTGTTGACTTTGGAGGAGTAAGGCAACAAATCAAATTAGACTTAGTTGATGAAATTGAAGAAGGAAAATATGTTCTTGTTCATGCAGGATATGCAATTGAAGTTTTAGATGATGAAGTAGCTAAAGAGTCATTAGAAGCTTGGGATGAACTTTTAGCATCTTTAGATGAAGAAGATAAAGCATTACAATAATTGTTTAATTTTTAATTACCTTTATTAATTACCTTTATTTTTATTATTATTTACCTATATCCTATTATCAAACAATTACAATTATTTTAATTATCTTAATTATCTTAATTATTATTATTCGCTATTTACTATTTTTTGCATTTTCAACTAATTTACATTAATTATTAGACAATTATCATATAATTATCAGGCCGATTTAAATGAAAGTTATTTGTTCAAGTGAAGAGTCACTTTATAGGGTTGAAGCTACTCGATGGAGAGAAAGAATGGAGCTACTTAAACCAATTGGTGATGTAGTTGTTATTATTCCATGTAGTATGCGTAAACCTTATTCTAATTCTAAATCACATCAAGTATTTAAAAGATCAACTAAAGGATTTCAGGAACTTATTCTAACATCTCCTTTTGGAATTTGTCCGCGAGAAATGGAATATACTTATCCTATCCAATCCTATGATGTAGCTGTAACAGGATCTTGGTCTTATGAAGAGAAAAAGGTAGCGGGTGAGCTTCTTCAAAAATATGTAGCTGGAAAAACAGTAATAGCTAATGTTTCAGGTGGATATGAAGAAACCTGTAGGGAATATCTTGGTGATAGCTTAGATAAAGATTCAATGGCTAAAAATAGTAATTGTGACTGTTATTATGCCTGTGAAGATGGAAGACCTACTTCTTCCGATTCTATGTATAACTTACGCGAACTTCTTCAAAAATATGATAAAGTTAGAGCAAAAGACAGAAAACTTCATGAATTACGCTCAATAGCTACTTATCAATTTGGTAAAGGTGCTGAAAATCTAATTTCAGACAATGTTATTTCAAAAGGGAGATATCATAGAAATATTTATGAAAATAGTAAACAATTAGCTCTTTTAAATAGGGATACTGGTTTATTTTCACTAAACCTTGAAGGTGGGAAAAAGATTGCAGAACTTGGATTGAAAACTATTGAAATTGATTTTGAATTAGTTACAAACTCACTTTTTGCTCCTGGTGTTTTAAAAGCAGATAATAATATCATTCCAAAAGATGAAGTTGTTATTACTAGAAATGGTGAGCTAGTTGGTGTTGGAAGGGCAGTTATGGCTGGAAATGAAATGGAACAATCAACAAAAGGTATTGCAGTTAAAATACGTCATAGGGTCAAAAAATAGCTAGTTTAATTTGCAATATATTAATTATTATTAAGTAAATTTACTTTTAAAGAAATAATATTCAGTTTTTTATTTTACTTATTAGAGCCAAAACTAGTAAATTTAAATAGTATGATTGTAATAGATAGGATAGTTACTGTATTAGTAGACTTTATTATTAATGGACTTTCTACTAGATTTTTATTAAATTTTCTATTACTCACATTTTAATATTAATAAAAACTAATAATTAATAGCAATAATAAATGTTAACTAAATATTAAAATTAAATTATACTATTATAATATATTTTATAATTATCATTAAATTATGTATATTAATTTAATAAGAGGGGAATAATATGTCAGATGAACTTGTATCAAAAGTAAAAGACGCTGTTAGTAATGTTTTAGATCCACATATGGGTGTTAGCATTGTAGAAATGGGACTTGTTCAAGAAGTTTCTGTTGATGGTACTACAGCTAAAATCACAATTAAACCTACTAATCCTGGATGTATGAGTGCAGCTCGTATGGCTATGGATGCTAAAAAACATGCTGAAAATGTTGATGGTATTGATGAGGCAATTGTGACTGTTGATGGTCATATGATGGCTGAATCCATTAATGAAATGGTTAATAAAACAAATGCAGGATAATTTTATACCTTTAATATTTTTATTATTTTAAAATATTTTAAAATATTTTAAGATATTTTTTAAGAAATTTCAACTTTATTTTGAATATTCATAATGCTAATTAATTTTATAATTTTAATCAGGATCTAAAGTTATTTTACTGATAGTATAACTGCTTATTACATATTCTAATATTGTATATGCATTATCACGTTATTACTATAATTATTTCTTGTATTACTTGATTAATGCAATAATTAGTTTTAAATTATTACAATAAAAAGCCTTATATATGATGAAGTTCAAAGTTGAAATTGATGTAATTATTTTAAAATATTTATTTTAATTATTTAAAATTGAATTCAAAATTAATTCTTTGGGGCTCGTGGCTCAGCTTGGTTAGCGCGCACGGCTGATAACCGTGAGGTCCTGGGTTCGAATCCCAGCGGGCCCATTTTAAACATTTTACTTAATTATTTAATTAAATTCTTTATTAAGTTTTTTTATTTTTAATTTTTATTTTCCTTAAATTTCTACTAAATTTCTACTTTCAACATTGTTATAATGACTATCATTTTTTAGCAATATTATTTCGTATTTTTACAACCCTAATATATATTATAAAAAATCAATATTATATAAAATACAGTGGTTTTATGTGGTCCCAAATTCAAGAAAAATTTAAAGGATATCCTGCTCAATTTAGTGTAGCTAGAAAAATGATTGAATTAGGCCTTAGTTTAGATAATGATGGGAAGGTCTTTTGCAACGACCTTGAAATATCAAATGTAGCTTTAGCTAAATCCGCTAATGTTGATAGAAGGGTTATTAATTCTACAACACAAACTATTTTAAATGATTCTTTTCTTTTTAATGTATTTTCGAACATGTCTACTGCAGGTCCACTACTTAAAAATATAGCTAAAAGTCTAAAACTAGGAGTCATAGAAGTAACTGCAGATTCTCAAAACTCAGGATTACTGGGGGAAGTAGCTAATTTAATAAGTTCAAAAAAAATTAATATTCGCCAAGCTTATGCAGGGGATATTGAAATTGAAGATATTCCAAAATTAGTTATAATAACTGAGTCTTCAGTTCCAGGAGACATTATAAATGAAATTTTAGAACTAAAAGGTGCTATTAAAGTTTCTATTTATTAATATACACACATACATGTATTTATTATTACATTATTATTAGCCACTACCAATTTCTCAACCATTTTCTCAATTACTATATTCATTTTTATTTTTTAGAATTTATAAGATTATTAATTTCAGTATCTAAATCTCTAATTCTTTTTACAGGAGCATAATTTTTATCAAACTTTTTAATAAGCTTATTAATTGTAAATTCAATAGTTACTTCATTATACCCATTAAATAAGTTATCACTATGAGCTACTATTTTTTCTTCAATTGTTTTTGGAATGAAATCTATTGGTGGAAGTCCTAATTCCACTGCTTCATTTTTTGGAATTCCTCCTCCAATATGTCTTTCAGCTATTTTAGCTAGTTCTTCAGGATACCCATTTTCTCTTAAAATCTCAGCTCCAATAATTCCATGTTCTATTGAATTTGTTTGAGATTTTCCAATATCATGTAATAATGCTCCAGTAGCTAACAGTTTAAAATCTATACTATTTGATGTATCAATGAAACTAGCTATTTCTAAAGATTTTTTAAAAACACAAATAGAATGTTTTATTAACCATTTTTCGCATTCACAGTCTTTTAATAGCTTTAAAGTCAAAATAACACAACATGAAGTTTGAATTCGATTTTATGATATTTAATTTAATCTATAAAAATATCTTTAATAAACTCTGTAACAAAACCAGTTTTGATAAAATAGGTTTTAAATAAGATATATAAAAATAATATTATTTAAGTAAGACTTTATAAATATCTATTAAAGTCTTAATAATTAAATATGAAAAATAGAAATAGTAGATATAATAATATAATAATGAAGAATAATATAATGAAAAATAGTATGATGATATTTAATTAGTTGTTATTAATATAATTAACTTTATTTTTTTTATGTTAATTAGAAGAATATTACTTTTTGTTTTGTATTATTTTATTTAGCATTTTTTGTTAAGAATTCACTAAAGCTAGATTCCTGAGCTAGGATTTGATTTTGAATTTCTTCAATGTCTTTACTATTGTCATATCCTACTAATTCTTCACCACAATCAGGACAAATAAAACCATTTGCAGTAGCTAAATCAAAGTCAAAGCGGTGTTCTTCATTACATGTAAAGTAAATACTGTCTTCTTCTTTTGATAAATTAGCTTTTAATTTATTCATAATTTCTTCATTTTTTTCTTTAATTTGCTCATTTACTTTGACTTGTTCAAATTCCCAAGTATAGCTGAACCATTGTGTTTCAGGATCTTTACTTCTTTTGTAAGTTGCTAACCCTGAATCATGTAATTTATATAATACTTTTCTAACAAGATTTAAACGAATTTCAGTTTTTTCAGCTATCTCCTCATCTGTAACAATTCCTTCTAGAAGACAGTCAATAATAGCTAAATTCTCGTCTCCATTTTCCCCTTCTATAATTGAATTTAAAAATAATTTCACTGCAGGATTTTTAAACATATAACTCTCCTTACCAACCGTTTTTTTAAAAATTGGCATTAATATCTTTAAATGATATTTATTTTTTTTAAAATTTCAAATGACATCATAATAAATAAAATAACTCATTTCTATTAATAATTATATACTCTTAATCATTCCATATAATTCATAATATATACTAATTATACGGGTAATCATTTAATGATTAGATTAATAAGTATTTGTTTTAAGATTATAACTTAGTTTTATATGTATTATTACATAATTTACATAATGTCATATAATTCTAATATTAATGTAACTCAATAATGTAAGTTATACGTATTGTTATTTATACTAGTGTTATTATATATTATAAGTCATAACATATAAAATTATGGATAGGTGTATATTAATATTGTATTAATTAGTATTAATCAGTATATTTGCACTGTTTTTTGTTCAGCAATATATGTTTTTTATATTATTTTTTTCAATTTAATAAACATATTCCACTATCGTAATAATCAAAATTTTAATAGATGTATTTTAGCAATTAATAAATATATCTTGAATTTATTAGTAAATTTATTAGTAAATTTTTATATCCCTCTACATTTTTGACCTTAGAATTACAGCAGGAGTATGTGTAATTGAATTTAATTCTTCTATAGTAATTCCAGAAAAGTCATTTGTATTTGTATTTTTATTTTCCTTAAATTTATCTTGAATATGCTTGTTTTCAGCATTATTATTATCTTTATTATTGGCTGTATTTTTGTTATTATTCTTACTTTTATTACTATTATAATTACTATTACTATTACTATTATTATTATTATTATTATTATCCTTATCTTTATTATTATTAATTACTTTTTTCACGCTATGAATAGTAGCTAAATTTGTTGCTAATGATTTTTGATAGCTTTCACTAGTATTAGTTACTTCGAGTGCTTTTTCAATATCTATTTCTTCAGAACATCCTAATGGGGTAGAACCTGCATTTTCATAAATTTGACCTAGAAAATATCCAAAAACGCCCATATTTGATTTAATAGGAGATATTGCAGTTGGAAGTCCTGTAAAATATTTATTTTTTCTTTTATAAGTAGCATCAGTATCAATAATAAGAACAATTACTGTTTTTCCAATAGTTTGTTTTATGATATTGGCTAATTCTTTAGCAACAGCACTAGGATTTTCAGGAATCATAGAAACATAAGTTCCAGGAGCATTTGTTAAATCAATTCCTGCTTCTGAAGCTGGTTTTAGTGCATGTTTCCAACCATAATGTTTTAATACAACTTCTTTATGAGCTTGTGCTTCTTTAGGTAGCTTCCTAAGATTTTCAATTGTTCTTTTTTTTATTCCAAGAGCAGGACCAATAAGGTATCCCCAAATTCTTTTAGACCAAATACTAGCTAGGAATTTTGCAGCAATAGATGGCTTATATTCTGATTCATCAATTATTCTACCTTGTGAAATAGCTATTGGTGTTTCAGATATTACTAAATAGTCTCCTTCATTAATCAGTTCTAAAACAGGTTTTATTATTTTATTTAAGTCTTCATAAGGTTCTATATATGAAGTTTCAATAGGAATTAAATCATATTTGTCAGAATTTATGTAATTTTTACTTATTTTTCCACCATCTTTTCTTTTATTTAGTTCAGCTTTACCAAATTCTGCCAGTTTTTAAATTTTCCCTATTGTATCTCCTCTAAGACCTCTTCTAAGAGTTTCAAGAGAAGTTATATCTTCTGTGGAGATATTTCCTAAATTAACATTATTTCCTACCTTTAATATAAAGTAAACTTGTTGTTCTTTATTAGGTGCTTCCCAAAGTAGCTTTTTTCCATTAAAATTATTAAGAATATAGTCTACTTCATTATTTTTAGCTAAACCATTTTCATCAAAAATTCCAATGGATTTTCCACCTTCACGTGCTTCTACAATAACTTTTGAGGATCCTGCTTTAAGTTCTTCATTCATATCTGAAATTCGTTGGTCTATTAAAATTTCACTATCTAAAATAGGGTCTTTTTTCCCAACTTCAGAAACTACTTCAAATCCTCGCTTTTTAGCTTCTTTTATACAATTTAATTTATCATCTTGTGGAATATTAATTGATCCATCAGATATTTCTAGCATTTCAAATCCTAGACTTTTTGCTTCTATAAAGTAATCTTCAAGCATATTATTGGAATAAGCTAATTCAAAAAGCGTTCCTCCAGGATATGGTGTAATATCAAATGATTTATACATTTCCACTTTTTTAGCTACAATGTCACGATCATGAACAACAATAGTTCCCCAACCAAACTTTAAAAAGTCAACATAATCTCCTGCTAATTCCATTAAACTCTTTGCACTTTCAAAACCAAGTCCTTTATCCAATACCATTGTTATTCCAGTATTCCGTGGCTTTTCTTCACGGGAAGGTAATAAAAAATTAAAAGATTTCATCATTTAAACACCTGTTGTTTATCATTAATTATAGTATTTAATCAACATAAATATTATTTATTATCATTATTAATTATGTTTTTACTAATTATTATTATTTTCTAATTATAGTACTAGTATTTGAAAATATCTCACTTAAAATATCTTAGTTATTATAAAAATAATAATAAAAATATTAGTGTATATATTACTAAAATTAAAAAGAATAATAACATAATTATTATAATGAGTATTGCAAAATATAATATCATAATCCATATTTCTTGCTTGTAAAATTACCAATACCTATTATCCATACATAATATCATCAATATATTTATCCTATTATTCAATACATATTGTCAATATATTTATTTTATTATGCAATATATTTATTCTAATAGTCATATAACATTTTAGTGTTAAAAAAGAGAATAGTGATATGTGTAATTAATATGTATATTCGATTTATATGTTAGTATATTGATTATCTATGTATGTTTATATATTCATTATTATATTGTTTAATGTAACAATATATACTATAACTTAGCGTTATATGTTAAAGGAGGACTTTAAATGGAAGGAACTAAAAATGAAATACTTTATTTTGAAAAAGCAGGGTTAACAAATACAGAATATGTAATTGATGTTGTTAAAAAGAAAATTGAAGAATCTAATATTAGCACAGTAGCTATTGCTTCTGCTTCTGGTGCAACTGCCTTGGATTTAATTGGTGAGCTTAGTGGTATGGATGTTAAAGTTATTAATGTAACTCATCATGCAGGATTTCATGAAAAGAATAAATTAGATATTGATGGTGATGTAAGAGCTAAACTAGAAGACTTAGGTGTTGAAACTTTTGTTGGGGGTCATGGCCTTAGTGGTGCTTGTCGTGGAATTACAAAAAAATATGGTGGCTTCACTCCATTAGATATTATGGCAGATACATTTAGATTGTTTTCGCATGGTATAAAAGTCGGTGTTGAAATTAGTATTATGTTAGCTGATGCAGGTTTAGTCTCAGTTGACGAAGAAATAATAGCTATTGGTGGAAGAGCTAGTGGTATAGACAGTGCTATTGTTTTAACACCTGCCAATATGAATTCTGTGTTTGATTTGAAAATACATGAAATTTTAGCTATGCCTAGACCTTAAATTGACTTTTAATTTTGTTATTACTTAATTTTTTAGGTAATTTTTTTTCTTTTTCTTTTATTTTCATATTTTATTTTTATTTTTATTTTCATTTCCATATTTTATAGTTCATATTACCTATTTCATATTTCATATTTTATATTTTATTTCATATCTATCGAACTAGTTTATAAATTGAAGTTTATTTAGGGGTGGGATTTAAGTTTTATTTAGGATTTTTTTCACATTTTTTATTATAGCTATGGCTTAAGTTATAAATTCCATTCTATGTATTAGTTAATTTATAATTTATATTTCAAGTACTAGTTAATTTATAATTGAGGTTTTACTCAATTTTTATTTTTATAATGTAAGTTCATTAAAAAAGTGTGTGAATTTTCATATTTCAGTTGAAATTTAACCTATAATCATGAATTTAATAAGAAAAAACCGTTGCCTTTAAATATAACTTTATACAAATTATGTATTAATATAATTAATATTAATTAATATGGAGTATATTTAGCATATTATGAGGTATTTAATCTTTAATTAATGCTGTAATTTTATGCTTTGATATGTACTTTTTAGTACATGTTACGATTATATTAAAAATTAATTATGGGGTTAGTAAGTGAAATTTATAGACGAAGCAATTAAAGAATCTCAAAAGATGGAGGCAAAAAATAAATCCTTTGTAATGCCTTCTGAACTTGATGATGAATTGAGAGAACGGATGGAAAAAAGCCGTGCCAAAATATTTGTTGTTGGTGCTGGTGGTGCAGGAAACAATACTGTTTCAAGATTAAATGAAATTGGTATTGATGGAACTGAAACTATTAGTGTAAATACTGATGTTCAGGATTTATATTATAGTGATTCTGAGAGAAAACTTCTTCTAGGCGAAAAGATTTGTGGAGGTCTTGGTGCTGGTGGAGAACCTGATGTCGGTGAAGAATGTGCTGAAGAAAGTGAAGATGAAATTCGTGATGAGCTTGAAAATGCGGATATGGTCTTTGTAACTTGTGGTCTAGGTGGAGGAACTGGTACTGGTGCTGCTCCAGTTATATCTAAACTAGCTAAAAAAGCTGGTGCTTTAACTGTGGCTGTAGCTACTATGCCATTTTCAGCTGAAGGTATTAGGAGAAGGGAAAATGCAGAAAGAGGTTTGGAAAAACTCCAAGAAACTGCAGATACTGTAATTGTAATTCCTAATGATAAACTTTTAGAAGTAGCTCCTAATTTGCCACTTAATAAAGCATTCATGGTTTCAGATGAAATTTTAGGCCGTGCTGTTAAAGGAATAACTGAGCTTATTACCAAAAAAGGTTTAATAAGTCTTGATTTTGCAGATATTAAAAGTATTATGAAAGGTTCAGGAATGGCTATGATTGGTATGGGCGAATCTGATTCTGGTGATAGGGCTTTAGAATCTGTTCATGAAGCTTTAAATAGTCCTCTCTTAGATTTAAATATATCTGATGCTAAAGGTGCACTTATTAATGTTTCAGGTAGTGCAGACTTAACTTTACAAGAAGCAGAAAAAGTTGTACAAATTGTTGCTGATGAATTAGACCCTGAAGCTAATATTATTTGGGGAGCTCAAATTGATGAGGAACTTCAAAATACTATAAGGACTACTATTATTGTTTCTGGTGTAAAATCACATCAAATGTTCTCTGAAAAAATTGAAAGAGAAGAGTTTGTTGGTGAATATGTAACTCAAGAACAAGTTCCTGAAGTTGATCCTTTAGATGAATTTATAGATGGAATTTTTTAGTTTAATTTAATCCAATTATAAACTATAAATTTCTCTAACTCCATATTAATTAGTAGCTATTAGCTATTTACTTTATTACATTAGTTAGCTTATAGCTAAGTTCTTTTTATTTTTAATATTTTCTTTATTTAATTTATTTATCTATTTTACTTATTTATCCCTATACTCACACATATTCCACAAATTTTCTCTATTCCCTATTCCCCATATTTTATAATTTTACTAAAAATAATTATTCTTAGAATAATAATATAACTCAAAAATAGCAACTCTCTCAACTTAAGCAATTAAGTACTAAATTTTAACTAAATTTAATAAATTACTTATAAAGATTCTGGATAATTTTTTGAATTTTTATAAAAATTTACTTTAAAAAACATTAAATTGACAGAAGTACAAAAATAGGCAAAGGTTTATAAATCTGTCTTATCATATTATAATATATCTTGATAATTTGTTAAGCTATTTCATTTCTACTAATTTTTATTTAAGTGATTTTTATGAATTTTGGAACAATAAAAGAATCAACACAGAAGTTTTTTAAAGAATGTAAAAGGGTTATTAGAGTTTCTAAAAAGCCAGATAAAGAAGAATTTTTCAGTTTCTCTAAAGTAACTGCTATTGGAATAGTTATCATTGGAGTAATTGGATTTATAATGGTTTTAGTATCTCAATTAATTGGATTATAGACTATAATTACAATTATAATTATAATTATTTTTACTTTTATTAATTATTATTAATATTATTCTTATTTAATTCTTAAATCTCTTTTTTATTATTTATTTTTACTATTTTTTTAAATATAATACATATCTACAAAACTTACTTTATTATTTCCATTATTCTCTTTATTTATATCAAAAATAATCAAAAATTTCTTTTTTTAAACTAAGGATTTTAATTAAAATAAAAATTATAATTTTGGACTTTTGAATATGAAGTAAATTACTGATTCAAAAAGTTAAATAAAATAGTACTAAAACAATACTAAAACAACATTAAAACAACATTAAAATAATATTAAAATCTTTTCACTTGAAATATATCTAAAATTAATATAAAAATTATAAATCACCATTTATATTAAAAAAATAGAATATCCTATATTAAAATTACTTTTAATTAAATCAACCCCTCAATTAATTAAAACATATTAATGCCAATATCTTTAAGAATTAATTGCTTGATTTGATTCTTATAGGAGTTATGTTTAAATATGTTAATTGGATTAGTGTATGTGGTGATGTATGTATATAGATATATGTAATTATATTATACTAATAATTTATACTATTCCTAAAATCTTATTTTTTTATTTATAACTGAGTTGTGGTCAAAATTTATAAATCAAATATTCATTAAAATCATTGGATTTGTAAATGAAGAAAATTTTTCGATATGGGAATTTGTTTGCCAAGACTCTAACTGCGGATATACAAATCATCATTAGAATACTTAATATATAAAGTATAATAATCATAGCCATTACTTTTAAAATCCTTGAATTGACAGAAGTGTTATTAAATAGATAACAATAAATATCCTATTAACTGATAGAAAAAATAATTAAACAAAATTAAAGTTAAAAAAAAAAAAACTTTTTAAATGTAAACTAACATAAATTAAATAAATATAATATAATCAGAGCTATAATTAGAATTAGAATTAGAATTAGAATTGGAACTAGAATTTGAATTATAACTGAAATTAGAATTTTTTAAGAAAAAAAGAAAGTAAAAAAAGTAGTAATTTAATTTATAATAATAATAATATTTTGTTATTTGATTATATCTAGAATTTGTTGAATTTTTACTAAGTAAAAAGAAAAATTTATTTCTTTTTTGCTTGCTGTTGTTTTAATTCGATATTTTTTTTTATTATTAATTATTATTTGATTTCATTAAGCTACTTTTTTTTAATTTTTTAAATTTTAGTTAATTTAGCTATTTTCACTTATTTTAACTTTTAATTAGTTTTTACGCCTTTTGATAGGTATAATTGCTAATATTAAAGTTATTAATAACACAAATACTGGAATACCTGTTGATTGCATACTAACCTTATTGTTAACTACTTTTTTATGTTTTGGTTCTGGTTGTGGTTCTGGTGTTGGTTTAGGTTTAGGCTTTGGATCAGGCGTAGGTTCTGGTTCTGGTTCAGGATTTGGTTTAGGTTTACTTTTAACAATTGCAGTTACAGAATCTGTACTGCTATTGAAGTTATCTCCAGTAGTCTTAATACTAATTGTATGATTTCCTGCTTCTGTGAATTTACCTGTGAATGTCATAGTTGCTTCTTCATCTGGATCTAAATCACCAATAAACCAAGTATTGGTTGTGGTGTCATAGATTCCTGTGGAAACAACAATGTTAGTTGAATTAAGAACAAAATCACTTGGATAAGTCACATTAACAGTAACATTAAATGCAGTATTAGGACCATTATTAAGAACAGCTATGTTTCCATTAACTGTACTATTAATATTATAAGTATTGTTATCTAGTGCGATACTACTATCTACTGTAGTATTAGCAAAAAATAATAATTCACCCTTACTAACCTTTAAATCAGTAGATCCTGGATATGAACCTGTAACTGGAACAACAATACCTTTGGAACCATTAACTAAGTAAGTAATATCTACATATCCTTCAATAGAAGTTATATTTCCTTTAAAAGTATTATTTACATAGAATGATACCATTTGGCCTGTAATGAGGTTACCTTTATCATCAGTTAATGTAGCAAATAAAATAACTATTGTGTTATTATTAACCATAATTGTACTATTTCTTAAATAAGTTAAGTAAACAGAATTAATTTTACCCATATTATAAATTTCATAACCTAATGTAGCAATATTATCTTCCATAACATTAGAAATCAATATCATAGTCTTATTATTGTAAATAGCACCACCATTAACAGTAGCAACATTAGCTGAAAAATTGGATCCCTCAGCAGATAAATTAACACCATTATTGTAAATAGCACCACCATAAGCTGCAGAATTATTTAAAAGGGTACATGAACTTATATTAGATATTCCACTCGGATTAACTGCATAAATAGCTCCTCCTAATCCATTATTTGCTGTGTTATTAGTAAAATTTGAGCCTATGACTGATAAATTACGGGCATTGTTACTAATAGCTCCACCACTTACTTTAGCGGAGTTGTTAATGAAATTAGAGTTAGTTATATTATTTGAAGGAGATGCTCCAAATAGATAAATAGCTCCACCCATACTATTAGCAGAGTTGTTAGTGAAATTAGAGTTATTGACAATTAAAACTTTACTATTGTAAATAGCACCACCTGAATTATTAGCAGAATTATCTATAAAATAAGAGTTATTAATATCACAATACTCTTGATTAAATATAGAACCTGAACTATTAGCACTATTATTTGAAAACTTACAATTACTCATATACAACATAAGTCCATTATAGATAGCACCAGCTGTTCCTACAGCAGTATTATTGGTGAAACGAGAATTAGTAATATTTATTAAAGTATTATTATTCACATCTCCTAAAGTACTACTAAGGTAAATAGCTCCAGCATTTCTTTTAGCTATATTATTGGTAAAATTAGAATTACTAATGTTTACAAATGTATTATTCCTACTTGTATAAATAGCTCCACCATCTAATGAAGCATTATTATTATAGAATATAGAATTATTAATATTCATTATTCCATCTATAATATATATAGCTCCACCATAAATCGTAGCTGAGTTATTATTAAATGAAGTAGAGTTTATTGAAATTACTGTATTGTTAGAATAAATAGCAGAACCATAAGCTGCAGAATTATTGTTAAATGTTGAGTTATTGATAGTTATGTTAGTTCCAGGGGTGTTGTATATAGATGCACCCTGTTGAGTAACACTGTTGTTTTTAAAATTACAGTTTATAATATTTAGTGTTCCAGTACCATTAGTTAATATTGCTCCACCAGATCCACTACGGTATGCATCAGCAAAAGTTACATTAATAAAAGTCATATAAGAATTATTTAAGTTGAAGATCCAACTATTCTTAGAACCACTAATAACAGTAGAATTGTTACCAATTATAGTAATATTACGGTTAGAAACTGTTAAATTTGCATTACCTGTACCATTATACTTATTATCATTAAGATAAATAGTCCCATTACCATTATAACTACTATTTAATGATCCAAGACCCTGACTAATAGTGCTACTATTATCAATAGAAATACTCCCATTACCATTATCTACAACAGCTGCATTAGCAGCACCAAATATTGAAAATAAAAACAATGTTAATGTTGCAAATAATAAAATAGAAATTATATTCTTTTGGCTTTTATTAAAATTTACATTTTTTATCATTTTCTTTTCACCTCCTTTTTATTAAATTAATTTTTATTATAATTAAGGAAAAGATATTATTTAATATAACTAATTTAACAAACAACACACAATACCATTTTAATATATATTGATAGTCATGTTTGAAATAGTTCGTATAATAATAAATATTCTTTAAAATAATACATTTATATATGTATATGGTAGTATATATATGTTTCTCAATAACATATCTTGAATTGTCAAAAACTTTGTTAAAAAAGATGATAATCTCAATATTTTTATATTATTTTCACTAAAAATAGTATTTTTTAGATAAATTCATGATTTAATGCCTTAAAAATATTTAATAAAATTCTCTATTTTGTCACGGCTTTTAGACACATTTTTATCTTTTAAAAGCAAAAATAAAGTCTTAAAATAAGGTAAAAAGACATAATAAAAATGTTAATTAAAATAAATTTAAAGTCAATATAATTATAATTAAAAATAAAGTTTCTAGAATTAAATCTATTAAAAATAAAGTTGGGATGTGAATATTTATAATTTTTTAAGAAAAAAAAGAAAGTAAAAAAGTAGTAATTTGATTTATAATAATAATATTGATAAATATTATTTTTATATTATTATTAGATTTTATTAAGCTACTTTTTTTTAATTTTTTAAATTTTAGTTTTTACTTAATTTACATATTAATCCTTTAATTAGTTTTTACACCTTCTGATAGGTATAATTGCTAATATTAAAGCTATTAATAACACAAATACAGGGATACCTGTTGATTCCATATTAACATTATTGTCAACTGGTTTAGGTTTTGGTTCTGGCTTAGGATTTGGTTTTGGTTTAGGTTCTGGTTCTGGCTCAGGATTTGGTTTTGGGTTGTTTGTAACAACTGCGTTTGCTGCGTTTGTACTAGTGTTGAAGTTGTCTCCACTAATTGTAATTGATTGTATGTAAGTACCAGTTTTTATGAATTTACCATTGAAAGTCATTGTTGCTTTTTCACCACTAGATAAATCACCAATAAACCAAGTATTAGTTGCTGAATTATAATTTCCATGAGAAACCATAATACTGTTTGCATTTAATTTAAATGTTGATGGAAAATTAACTTTAACAGTAACACCTTTAGCAGCATTATTGCCATTATTAACAACATCAATAACCTCATTAACAGTACCATTAACTTTGTATTTAGTATTATCAAGTTTAATGCTACAATTGGCAGTAGTATTGGAAAATATTAATAATTCACCATTCTTAATAATTAAGCTATTAGAACCTGCGTAAGATCCATTAATTGGCACAAGACCAACATCTCCATTAATTAAGTAGCTAATATTAGCATAGCCTTCAATACTAGTAACATTACCAATAAAAGTGTTATTTACAAAGAAAGACATATCCTGACCTGTAACTGGGTTACTCCTATCATCAGTTAAAGTAGCAAATAAAACAACTAGAGTATTATTATTTGAGGTAATGGTACTATTCTTAATATAAGTAAGATTAAGAGTACTTAAATTACCATTATTGTAAATAACATTTCCTAAAACACCTGCAGTACTAAGGATCATAGTATTATTGGAAACATTCATATTTCCAGAATTATAGATACTACCTCCATAATTAGTAGCTGTGTTGTTGTTGAAGTTGGAATTACTTACTACTTGATTGAAAACATATTCGTTGTTGTAGATTGCTCCTCCGTTGCTTGCGTTGTTGTTATTGAATGTGGAGTTATCTATGGTTTGATTAAGAGTATAATAAGTGTAGATTGCTCCTCCATACATGTTTGCTGTGTTGTTGTTGAAGGTGGTGTTGTTTATGGTTTGGTTATTACCATTGTTGTAGATTGCTCCGCCATTATTTTTTGCTGTATTATTATCAAAAGTTGAGTTAGCTATGGATTGATTTTCTCCAAAATCATTGTAGATTGCTCCTCCATACATGTTTGCTGTGTTGTTGTAGAATTTAGAGTTGTTAATATATTGATTATGGCCATTTACATTGTATATGCTTCCTCCACTAGTGTTTGCTGTGTTGTTGTTGAAGGTGGTGTTGTTTATGGTTTGGTTATTACCATTGTTGTAGATTGCTCCTCCACCATATTTATTTGCTGTGTTGTTGTTGAAACTAGTGTTCTCTATTAAAGAATTATTTCCTTGATTGTAGATTGCTCCTCCAGTACCATTGGTGGTTGCGTTGTTGTTATTGAAGTTGGAGTTAGCTATTATCTGATTTAAAACGTATATGTTGCTGTAGATTGCTCCTCCATTATTGCTTACGCTGTTGTTGTTGAAAGTAGTATTGTCTATACTTTGGTTATGGTTGTTATAATTGTAGATTGCTCCTCCATTACTACTTGCATTGTTGTTGTTGAAGTTGGAGTTGTTTATGGTTTGATTTGGACCGTTTGCATTGTAGATTGCTCCTCCGTTGTTTGCACTGTTGTTGTTGAAGTTGGAGTTATTTACAGTTTGCTTATTCCCATAATCGTTGTAGATTGCTCCTCCATACATTTTCGCTGTGTTGTTGTTGAAGGTGGTGTTGTTTATGGTTTGGTTATTACCATTTGCATTGTATATGCCTCCTCCGCTAGTGTTTGCATTGTTGTTGTTGAATGTGGAGTTTGTTATGGTTTGGTTATTACCATTGTTGTAGATTGCTCCTCCTGTATATCGAGTTGCGTTGTTGTTGTTGAATGTGGAGTTATCTATTAAAGAATTGATTCCTTGATTGTAGATTGCTCCTCCATTACTACTTGCATTGTTGTTGTTGAAGTTGGAGTTAGCTATGGTTTGATTAGTACCATTGCTGTAGATTGCTCCTCCGTTATTTTTTGCTGTGTTGTTGTTGAAGTTGGAGTTATCTATTAAAGAATTATTTGCTAAATTATGGATTGCTCCTCCACTACTATTTGCTGTGTTGTTGTTGAATGCGGAATTAATTATATTTTGGCTATCATTGTTACTATAGATTGCTCCTCCGTTGTTTGCTGTGTTGTTGTTGAATGTGGAGTTATCTATTAAAGAATTGATTCCTTGATTGTAGATTGCTCCTCCATGGAGTGCTGTGTTATTGTTAAAAGTAGAGTTAATCACAGAATGATCATAACCAGTATTACGAATTGCACCTCCACCATATATAGTTGCTATACTGTTGTTGAATGTGGTGTTGTTTATGGTTTGATTATCACCTGTATTATATATTGCTCCTCCACTATTATTTGCTATATTACTAATAAAAGAGGAATTAAATATGAAGTGATTATTACCTGTGTTGTAGATTGCTCCTCCACTACTATTTGCTGTGTTATTGTTGAATGTGGTGTTGTTTATGGTTTGATTATCACCTGTATTATATATTGCTCCTCCATTACTACTTGCATTGTTGTTGTTGAAGTTGGAGTTAGCTATGGTTTGATTATTACCTGTGTTGTAGATTGCTCCTCCAGTACCAGTAATCGCTGTGTTATTGTTGAATGTGGTGTTGTTTATGGTTTGATTAAAAGCAATATTACGGATTGCTCCTCCACTGTTTGCTGTGTTATTATTGAAACTTGAATTATACACAGAAAGCATACTATTATTATTGTTGAAGATTGCTCCGCCCATGGCACCACTTGTACTGTTAGTAAATGTACAGTTTATTATAGTTAAATTACCTATATTATTTATTGCTCCACCACTTGCTGTTTTGTAAGCATTTTTTATTATGAGATTAATTAGTGTTAAGTTTCCATTATTTTGGATAAACCAAGAGCCATTACAATCAATCACGGCTTTATCATTAGGATTATCACTTTGGATAGTGATATTTTTACCATTATTTATAGTTATATTGGTATTATTAATTTTATAGTATGTACCATTAGCTAATTTAATAGTATCATTTCCAAGACTGCCTTTAATACCTTCATTGGTATTATTATCAATTGATATCTCAGTAGCAAATAAACCACCACTAAAAATAACATTAAAAGTAGTTAAAACTATTAAAATCATTAAAATCATTAAAAAAATGTTTTTAGACTTTTTAATTATTTGTTTGTTCAAATTTTCACCTCCTTTTATAATCAATTAATTAACAGAAAAAAATAATATAAAATTAATAACTTGTTTTTATCACAAACTAAATAAATTATTATTAGGCTATTTTATAAATAAAAGCAAGAAAAATTTATATAAAATATTTATCTGTACAATAAAAACTTTAAACAAACTATTATATAAGTTTATGGAATAGCCGATAATAATATTATAAACTAAAATGACTCTGAAATCATTTTAATAAATGCTTTTATTATCTTTAGATTATATAAACGTGGGACTTAAATATTTTAAAAAATAAAAAAATAATATGAGTTTGTCTCATATTTAAGTCTCTTTTTAAGGATTTTAAAAATTGGATGTTTAATTGTATAAGATTTTTGCTTTCCAATATATTTACTGCACACCCAATTAAAATATGATGGAATGGCAAACACAATGTATATTGTAAATATTATTAAATTTCAAGTGAAAAAAAGTTAATTAGAACCTAGGTTTCATACAAATCCATTATATTCGAAATAAAGCTCTTAGTAATAAATTGTATAAATATATTTTTAAGAAAAAAAGAAAGTAAAAAAAGTAGTAATTTAATTTATAAAATAATTATTAATTATTAATTATTAATAATAATATTTATTATATTTTTATATCTCTATTATTATCATTATTATTTTATTAAGCTACTTTTTTTTAATTTTTTAAATTTTAGTTTTTACGTCTTTTGGTAGGTATAATTGCTAATATTAGGGCTATTAATAACATAAATAGGGGTATGCCTGTTGTTTTCATGTTGATATTATTGTTATTTGGTGTTGGATTGGGTTCTTGTATTGGTTTAGGGTTGGGGTTGGGTTTTTGTGTTGAATTTTGTTCTGTTTCTGTTTCTGGTTTTGTTTTGTTTGTAATGGTTGTGTTTGCTGTGTTTGTGTTGTTGTTGAAGTTGTTTCCACTAATTGTAATGGTGTGTGTGTATTTACCAGTTTTTGTGAATTTGCCTGTGAATGTCATTGTTGCTTCTTCATCTGATGCTAAGTTGCCGATGTACCAGTTTTGGTTGGTTGGGTCGTAGTATCCATGTGAAACAGTAATATTGGTTGAATTAAGAACAAAATCACTAGGATAAGTCACATTAACAGTAACATTAAATGCAGTGTTATTTCCAGTATTTACAATTGTAATATTGCCTTTAACAAGGTCATTAACTTCGTAATTGCTTTTATCTAGTTTAATACTACTATTTACTGTAGTAAAAAGTAATAATTCACCATTATTAACAATTAAATTGTTGGATCCTGGATATGAACCTGTAACATGAACAACACCTCCAAGGGGATTATTAATTAAGTAGCTAATATTTGCGTATCCTTCAATAGAACTTACATTCACTACAAACTCACCATTTACATAAAATGATATGTTTTGACCAGTAATAAAATTACCATTATCATCAGTTAAAATAGCAAACAAAACAACATAAGAGTTATTATTAGCTAAAATTGTACTATTACCTAAATAACTTAAGTAAGTAGCATTAATATTACCTAGATTATAAATCTCACAACCTAATGTAGCATTATTACCACTCATAACATTGGAAATCAACAATATATTCGCGTTTACATTATTGTAAATAGCACCACCAGTAGTAGCATTGTTATTAATAAAACTAGAACTATTAACTATTATGTCACCATAATTGCAGATTGCTCCTCCATAATTGTTTGCTGTGTTGTTGTTGAAGTTTGTGTTGCTAATGGTTAGGTTACCATTATTATTAAGGATTGCTCCTCCATCCTGGTTTGGTGTGTTGTTGTTGAAGTTTGTGTTGCTAATGGTTAGGTTACCATTA
>JBOFHT010000007.1:0-14212 GCA_051649785.1 Methanobacteriaceae archaeon | reverse complement strand
AACATACTAAGTTCATAGAAGAAAGAGATAATGTTATAAAAGAACAGAAAAGTTTAAATGTTACTAAAGCTATTGATGATATAAATTATTTTTTAAACAAAAATCCTACTTTTAAAGGAAAATTAAAAGAGTTAAAAGTATCTAGAAAATATTTAGGTGAGCTATAGCAATATTTTATTTATTTACTTTTATTATTTTTATTCTTATTTTATTTAGAATTACCATTTATATCTATTTTATCATCATTATTGGTAACAACTCTCTCGATATCACATTTACCAGAAGGTAATACCCTAACAACATCATCTAAATCAATTAAGTTATCTTTATTAATTTTGCTGAGAATTGATTTAGCTATTTGCTCTTTTTTAGTATATCCTGACTTAATAATAACATATTCATTACTATGCTTTTCTAATGCATCAACAGGACCTGCCATAAGACGTTTACCTTCAAAATCAACAATACCAATAGCTACTTTTACTGATGCACCGCGAACATAATTTCTAGTACCTCGAACTACAAAAGAACCTTTTGCTAAAAATTCACCAGATTGAGGAGTTTTTGAAACTTGCTCAGGTTTAACCCAATATACATCTAAGGATCCATACTGTTTGGACCAAGCACTTGAAAATGAAGCTGCAAAGATAGCAGATTCTTTAAGGAGGTTTTCATTTAAATTGTCCACTTCTGTTTTTATAGCTACCGAAGGTGCACCGTGTATATCACTATGCATATAAACATTATTATTGTCCAAATATTTTTTAACTACTATTTCATTGGAGTTTGCATCACGACCCCCAACAACTAAAACATTGTCCGAACTTAAAAACCACCTAAGTTTTTCAAACCATTTAAGGTCTTTTTTAACTCGTTTTTTAGGAACTTTTACATTTTCAATAGCTATTTCTTTTTTAGACTCTATTTTTTTAAGTTCTTTTTTAGTTCTCTCAATAGCCATTAATGTACCATTTATTTTACCCTTAGCTTTTTTAGATTTTTCATAAAAGGTTTCTGCATTTTCAGCTAAAGTTAATCTAGAATCTATAATGATTTTAGTGTCTTCTATGTCAAGAGTGATAATACCCATTTTATCCATAGAAAAAAAGAGATTCATACCTTCAATTCCATTTTCCTTAGCTTTTTTAAGAGTTTTAGCTATTTCTTTATAAGAATAATCCTTTAAACGAGCATTATTTACTGTATTTATAAGGTTTTCAATATCACTATAATTTGCATAAAGTAAGTCTCCTTTCTTCTTAGAAACTTCAATAGTATTTTTAAATTTTTCAAGTGTCTCTTCTTGGAGACTAAGACGTTTAGAAAATTTTCCAACTTTTTTCTCCCAGACAGACAGGTTTGCACTTTTTATAGTATCATTAACACCAGTTGAAAAAAATTCATCAGCAGCTTCATTATAGCTAGAATAATATTTTTTATTAAAGTCATTATAACTTTTAATATCTAATGGAATAACGTCTTTATAATCCTTTTTTATATTATTTCCATCATTATCATTATTTTCATCCTTAGAATTAGGATTAAGATTAGATTTAGGATCATAGTTATGATTAGAATCATCTAAAGTGTTATTATTCCCATTATCATCCTTATTTACATTGTTGATATTATTAATACCTTCATTAACATCAGAATCATTATTACTATTATTAGTAATTTTAGTATTATAAACAATATTAGGTTTAAAAACACCATTCTTTAAAGGAGAAAAAGTAGAATCAAAAGCATCAACAATTTTAGCTACTTCATCATTATTGACATCAGCAGCTAACTTAGTTTTATCAAGACCTGTTTGAAGAATAATTTCTTCGGCATACAGACCACCTAAATTGTTTCCAGCTAAAGTTCTAATTAAATCCCTATCAGATTCTTTAAAAATATTAGTTAATTCATTAGTGAGCTTTTCTTTATTATCTAAATTTTCAAAAGGATCAATTCCAGACTTAGAAGGATAAATATATTCTTTTTTAGAACTAATATCACGAAATCCCCAACGTTTACGTTTAAGAGGCATTACAATGTTACCTTCTTCATCTAGAAGAATAATATTACCTTTAGAAAATAGTTCAATAATTAATGTATAGGTAGTTTCTTTTTGAAATTTGATTTCAACAACTCTATCAAAGTTATGTTGCTTAATATGAATTACATTAGCACCTTTAAGACGTTTACGCAATAGCATTGGAAATGAAGGAGGAATTTTAGGATTTTCAAGAGGATACTCTGATTTATGAATTCTAACACCTGCTTCTAAAACAAGGTCAATCCTCCCAGTTCCTTTAACATGAAAACGCATTATAACTGTGTTTTTATCTGGTTGAAATGATTTGTCTACTCTTGCTCCTGTTAAAAGCTCATTTAATTCTTTACAAACTGCAAATATATCTACATTTGACATTACTTTCATAAAAATCACAAAAATTGAATATTCTCGAAATAGTGAATATATAAATAAATATAATATATTACAATAATAAATAATATTAGTTGTTGAAGAATTAGTATTATTAAATTATTATTAAATATTAATATTGTTGTTATTATTAATATTATTAGTATTGATTAGTAAGTATTATTAAATTATTATTAAATATTAATATTATTGTTAATATTGTTGTTATTATTAATATTATTAGTATTATTACTAAGTATTAGTAAATATTATTATTAGAAAAGTTATTTAAACAATTAAAACAGAGTAATGTATACCAGATAGTAGTATATAAATATCTGATTAATATAAATGATTAGTATAACTGATTAATATAAGTATAGTTATTTATATAAGTACGAGTATTAATATTAATCTATATAACTATAATTTATGCATAAAAAAAACTAAAATTAAATATATAACTAAAGTTAATAAATAAAAATTAATAAATAATTAAAACATCACACGGAGGAATTAAATGGATGCTTCTACAAAAATAAATGTAATGCATATTATAACCGCTATTATTGCGTCTATCGTATCTGCAATATTCTTAATACCATCAAACTTTAAGATTTTAGGTGTTATTCCAGGTATGGGGAATAATTTATTAATATCCGCAGGTATGGGGCTATTAATTTTATATATAACTGGAAGATTAACCGACCAAAAGTTTGGAGACGAAGAAACCAAAGGAATGAAAAACTGGTTATGGAATGGAATTGTACCATTTATATTTGTCTGGTTTGTTGTAACTACACTTTTATATAATTACTCAGGGTATCCAATATCATTAATATAAATGATTTGAATTTATAAAAAAAAATAAATTATATAAAATAAATTATATAAAAAAATAATTAATTATAGCTAATAATATAGCTATTTTTAGTTAACTATTTTTAGTTAGCTACTTTTAGTTAGCTACTTTATTTAACTACTTCTAGTTAAAAAAAATATATTAGCTATTAATTTGCTATTTATATTATTTTTAATCTTTATCTTGTTCTTTTTTCCCTTTTTTAAAAAGAGAGTTAATATCTACAGCATAATTTCCTTTCTTATCACTAATAACACCTTCATCCCCTTTTAAAAGGTTTTGAAGATTTAATTCATAAATACCTTGTTCTTCAACAGTTATTGCTTCAATTGATTTATTAATATCATCTGAAAAACTTTCAAGACCTAAATCAGTTGACCCTAACTTCCCATCATCATTAGAATCTGTGGAATTATTAATATTATATTTATCATTATCATTAATATCCCCACTAATATTCTGATTATTAATAGAACTAGTATTATTAGGATTATTATTATTATTATTAGGAATAGGATTATTATTAAGATTACTAATAGAACTATCTAATTTATTATTAGTTTTAGATTTGTTTTTAGAAGCTTCATCTGTGAAATTAAGCTTTTTAATCCTATCTTTAATAGGTTTATCATTTATAAACTTAAATAATTTATGACCACAACTAGGGCAGCCTTTTACAATATCTTCACTACTTTTTACTCTAGTACCACACTTTATACATTCATGTGCCACTAGAATCACCGATATCCGCCATCATAGTAAGGAAATTAGATTGCTTTTGAACTGTCTTCATTTGATTAGCTGGACCTATAATAGTAACCACTACTTTTTTCTTTTTAGAAAATCCTAAAAATGAAGAAGAGTTTTTCTCTAATGTTTGAACATCTACCCCTACAAAATTTTCAATATCAATTTCCCTCATTGTAGTTTCAATAAGTTCTGCACGTTCAGCAGGAGTCATTCCCCCCTCCATAACTACAATATTGCCTTTTTTAACTCTATCAATGATCATATAAATTTTTTCCATACTACTAGCTTGTGCAAGAGCATCTGCAGATATAAAATCTAGCTTAATTCCTTCCATTTTTCCACACACCTATCTAAATTTTTTAACCATTGCCTTATATAGTTCGTCGGTATTGTCACCATTTAATGCAGAAATTGAAACAACAGTATGTTGAGGAAAAACAGAAACAATTCTATCAGGATTTGCATCTTCAACATCAATTTTATTAGCAACAACTATAAATGGGATCTTTCTAGCTTCTAAATTACCAATAATAGTAATATTAGTTTGTGTTAATGGGTCAGAAGTAGCATCCACAACAATTAAAACACCAGTAACATCATCTAACCATTTAATAGCTTCAATAATACCTTTAGTAGCTTCTTTAGCTCTAGATTTAGCTTCATCTTCTTCAAGGCCATACTCTAAAAAGTTTTTATAATCAACCTTAGTAGCTATTCCTGGGGTATCAATAATATCAAAATCAAGCTCAAAGTCATTATCTTTAATTGAAACTTTCTCTTTTTTAAGAACATTTCTTGTTTCATGGGGGATATTAGATGCTGAACCAATATCCGAATCTTCACCTACACCTTTTCCAGTCCAATCTTTAGCTATTGTATTAGCTAGTGTAGTTTTACCTGAGTTAGGATGACCATATAACCCAATACTAACCTTACTTTTCTTTTTAAACAAATTTCTTAAAAAACTAAAAAATGCCATATTCTACCCTCTCATTTTTATAATAATATACTAATAAATTTTATATATACTAATAATTATTAGATAGTCTAATGTATGTTATATAGTAATAACTTTTGTATAGCTAATAAATATTAGATATGATAATAAATAGTATAGTCATATATTTAACACTATATTTTATAATATTTTATCTATATTTAGTTTATTTATGTTATTTATTAATATAAGTTTATACTTTGTTATAATTTCATATTTAACTATACTATAATATTAGTACTTAATATAATTCTATTTCTTCACCAACATCCAAATCAATAAGCCCCATACTTGAATCTTGTTCATTTAAAAGTTCTTTGAAATTATCTAAATCTTGTTCAATAACTGGAAATGTATTATAATGCATAGGAATTACTTTTTTAGGGGAAATCCACTTAGCTGCAATAGCCGCTTCTTCAGGACCCATGGTATATTTAGCCCCAATAGGTAAAATAGCTATATCTGGCTTGTAAATATCACCAATAACAGTTTTCATATCACCAAAAAGACCAGTATCTCCTGCGTGAAAAATCTTTAAACCATTTTCTAATGTAAATAAAAAGCTAACTGCACTCCCTCCAGGAGTTGTTTCTTCAACAAAGTCAATATCTGAAGAATGTTCAGCATTCAGCATTGTAATTTTAATGTCTTGGAATTTAATAGTTCCACCAATATTCATCCCCATTGTTTCTATACCTTGTTTTGATAAAAATAAAGAAATTTCATGATTAGATAGAACATTAACATTGTTCAGATTAGCTATTTCCATTGCATCCCCAAAGTGATCTGCATGCCCATGAGTAATACAAATTAAATTAGGATTAAATTCTTCAACAGGCATTTGGCAAACTGGGTTATTACTTATAAAAGGATCAACTAATATATTTAAATCATTTTCTGTTACAATTTCAAAGGCAGAATGGCCTAGCCATTTAATTTTCATTTGAATCTCCCAAAATATAGTTATATAGTAATTTATTTTAATTAGATTATTATAGCTATTTTTAATTGTATTTATAATTATTATATTTGTAATTATAAGGTAATTATTTTTAATTAGATTATTATAGCTATTTTTAATTATGTTTATAATTATTATATTTGTAATTATAAGGTAATTATTTTTAATTAGATTATTATAGCTATTTTTAATTATGTTTATAATTATTATATTTGCAATTATATTAAAATATTTAAATTAAATTTTAATTTCAGTTGCAATGTCCCATGATTTATTAAACATCTCCTTAATGGAAGAAATGGATTCAAAATCATTGTAAACAGCACCAACACCCATGCTAGAAATAATATCAGATTCATTACCCTCATTAGCACTATTAGCACCAGAAATAATAAGACCATAGCTATCATCAACAACCATATTAACCGAATTAACAATAGCTAAAGTCCTAATTTCAGTATTTTGTTTAATTAAAGAGCTTAAAAGAAGAGCATAACTCATATCTTTAATATCAAACTCTCCAATAATAATTTTAGAAGCATTAGAAAGATTAGCCAAAATATCATAGCTTAAACTTTTTAAAGATGGTATTTCTAAAAGTATTTCATCCTTAGCCCTTAGAATAAGCTTTTCAACTGCTTCATTAGAACTCAAAATCTTATTTTCACAAATTACATAGAACTCATTATCTGCATTATTTAATTCACTACTACCATTACTCTGAGAATTATTTCCAATATTATGTGTAGCATCACTATTATTATTAATATTATTATTGTCATCAATGCCTATATTATTATCAATTAAATCATTATAAGGTTCATCAGTTTTCTTACTTAGTTTAGGCTTTGAAAAGCCGTTATAATTGGCATTATTGTCATCATTCACCCCATTAACACCTTTAACTGCATTAACACCTTTAATATCTGTAGAAGATGAGATACTCCCATTATGATCATATTTAGCTATACTATCTGAATCCCCATAATTAGTTTTTATTTTAGGTTTATTTAAGTCAGATTCTTTGTTTTTAGACTTGTATTTAGAAATATTATCAAATATATTAGGTTCTGGTTTAGGTTTAGTTTTAGATCCATTATTATTATTATTATTAATTCTCTCAGAAGATAATAAATCTTCTAAGGAATGTGAAGCAAATTCTTTCTTTTTAGGTTTTCTTGTTACTAAGTTAGGTTTTTCATAATTAGGTTGGAAAGTAAATTCTCTAACTTCCTCATCACTCGAAGAAGAAAATGATTTCTTTAAAATATTAATTTTACTTTTTGATTTTTCTCCTTTTGGCTTTACAAGACGATGATTATTGAGAGAATTGTAATTATTATTACTATTACCATATATAGATTCACCATTTTTGAAAGAATTAGAATTAGAATTATTATTAAGACCTGAACTGCCATTTAAATTAATTTTTTTATTATTATTTTTATTATTACCCTTTGTATTTCTTTTATTAATATTATTCCTGCTTTTAGAAGCATTATTGTTAATAGCTACTTTATTAGCAATTTCTCTTTTAGGAGATTCAACGAAGTTAGAAGAATAATTAAGTCCCCTAATTATTAAATAAATTCCTCCAATTAAAGCAATTATAGCTAAAATAACAAATATTGTTTCAAGGGGCATTTGATAGTTTTTATATAATAAAAATCCTCCAATAAAAACTAATAAAATTCCACCTAATACTTTTCCAAATTTTGGCAACCCATAACCCCCAATAAAGATTTTGATAAATAACAAAGAATAATCATTTGTGTAATTATTTTGTGTAATTATTTGTATAATCATTTGTTATAATTATTTATTACAATTATTCTAAAGTTATTGTAAAATTGATAATATAACTAATTATATTTAATTATATATTTAAAAATATTGTTTTTGCTTAGTAAAAATTAAATATAGAAGGTAATAAATAAGAAAATTTTTTATAATCCTAAAACAAGATTATAACACTACTGTAATAATATAATATATAATAGTAATAATTATATACTAGTTAAAACATAATACCAAAAGAGGTGGAATTATGAAAGTTCCAAAATCAGTACATAAAATAAAAAATAAAAAAAAAGATGAAGAAAAAGATGAAGAAAAAATAAAGGAAAATATAAATTTTAATGGAAAAATATTTAGTAAACATTTGAAAAATCTAAATATTTCATTAAAAAAATTAAAAAAGTATATTAAAATAAAGAAACTAAAAAATGAAACTGCAGGACAAGGTGCAGCTGAATATATTTTATTATTTGGAGGAGTTATTGTAATAGCTATTGCAGGCTTGTTTATATACAAATCCTATTTTGAAGGTAGTAGTTCTGGATTAAATGCTAGTGATGATGTAAATAATGTAAGAAATGCTATGAATAGTAGTACCTAAAATGATGGAAGTAGTAGTAGTAGTAGTAGTAGTAAGTTAAAATAGTTAATTCCTAAAACTAAAAATATGAATATAAATATATCATTGACAATACAAAGAACACAACAGTACACTCCACAAAAACAAACTATAAAAAGACTATTAAATCTCTAAAATATACAAATAATAAACTTGGAAATATTTAAATTAGGAATAATTAAATTATGAATAATTAACTTATATGTAATTAACTTATGAGTAACTTAAGTTAGAAATAATTGAAAAAATGAAATATAAAATAATAAGTGAAACAAATGCACAAGGAAGTGCTGAAATGATTTTATTAATAGGAATACTTCTAGTTATCATTTTATTTGTAGGAACATACACAGTAGATATAATAAAGTCAATAAGTGATACTATATCTACTACCATGAAAAATTTTAGAGATATTTCTATTAACAAACTTTAAAATGTGTTCCTATTAAAAATATCACTAATAAATATGTATAACTATGATAATAAGTAATTAACAAGTAATAATAAGTAATAATAACTAATAATAAGTTATAATAGGTTATAATAATTAATAAAATGCAAGAATATAGTAAAAATAATAAATAAATAGATACAACTAATAAAAAAAATAATAAAAGTCTATTAAAATCTATAAAAACCTATAATAAATGGCCTTCCTTGTCAATTTCTCCTTTTCGGATACGGGTAGAAGAAATTGGCACACCATCTTCTGCAAAAACAAAATCAATAACAATAATATCAATTGGTTTCATATCTCTTTTTTTACGGATTTCATTAATTTTTAAGGCAGTAAACTCAGTTTCTTTACTTACAACAATTGCTTCAAAATCAGCTTCTCTAATTGTTGTACCATAAGAATCATCTAACTTAGATACTTGAAAATTCTTGTGATTTTTTAATAAGAAGTCTTTAAGATTAGTTATTCTAGTTTTACAGTCTTCACTAATCCCTTTCTCCTGAGCAAAGTTATCAGAGCTTACTCCAATAACAACATTTTCACCAAATTTAAAGGATTCCTCAATAAGACGTTTATGACCATTATGAAACTTATCAAAAGTCCCCCCTACTGCTAATTTTTTGTATTTCATTTTATAAACCAGATAAATAGGTAGATATATAATAAATAGATAAATAATAAGTAGATAAATAATAGGTAGATATATAATAAATAGATAAATAATAAGTAGATAAATAATAGGTAGATAATAATAAGGGAATATAATATAGTGTTTAATTAGAAGATTATTAAAATCATTCCGATTAACAAAATATTAATAAAATATAGAATATAGAATTGTTTCTTATTTTAATATAGTATTATTACAATATTTATTGCATTTTATTAATGTAATGTTTATTAATGGGATTAAGTAAAGTTATAGTAATCTATAAAGTTAGTGTAAACTATTTTTCATAATAAGTTATTTTAATAATTAAATATATATTTATGTATATATTATTAACTAATAGCTTTTAGATTATAAACCTTTAGAATTTTTCTATAGAATTTTTAATTAAAATCAATTGATTCTAATGATAAACGAATATAACACAATAATAAAAGATCCTATAAATATTCCTATTAGATTAGCTTCATGTTATCCAAACATATATCGTACAGCTATGTCATCATTAGGATATCAAGTAATATATGGATTAACTAATGCAAGGGAAGATACTTGGTGTGAAAGAGTAATTTATCCCAGTGTTCGGAGTATTGAGTCAAATAGCCCACTAAATGACTTTGATATTATTAGTTTTACCCTTCAATATGAAGAAGATTATTTTAATATAATTAAAATGCTTAAAAAAGCAAATATTCCCATTAGAAAAGAAGATAGGAGTGAAAAGCATCCTTTGATAATCGCAGGAGGTCCCTGTGCAAGCTCTAATCCTATGCCAGTAGCTGATTTTATTGATATTTTTGTAATAGGTGATGCTGAGCTGATTTTAGTTGATATTTTAGACTTATATAAAAATTTAGAAAATCCAAAAACTAATATAAAAAAATTTTTAGAAATTAAAGGAACATATTCAAAAAATAGTTGTTTGCATCCAAATAAATCCAATTATAATTCTAATACATCTAATCCCAATTATAATTTTAATCAGAATCATAATTCCAACCCTGACTTTGATTCAGACAACAATTATACACATCACTCCCATGAAAATACTCTTAATTATAAGTCAAATTATTCAAAAAATGCTAAATTAAGGTGTATATCTACTATGGGAGAAAGTTTTTACACAACAGAACCAATTGTAGTTAAAACTGATGAAAAAGAGTTTATGCCTGTTTTTGGTCAGTCTATTATGATAAATATTTCTAGAGGGTGTAGTAGAGGGTGTAGATTTTGTATGTCAACTTATCTTTACAGACCTAATAAAGAACTAGAATTAAAAAAGATATTTAAAATTGCAGAAGCTACTAGAGAAAATACAGGACTTAACAAAGTTTCATTAATAGGAGCATCAGTTACAGATTATTCTAAAATAGAAGAGCTACTAGAAGGACTTTATGAAAAAGGATTCCAAATTTCAACACCTTCACTAAGGATAGAGTCAATAAATAGTAGATTACTTGAAATATTAGCTAAAAGTGGAGCCAAAACAATTACAATAGCTCCAGAATCAACATATAATTTACGAAAATCACTTAACAAAGATATTGATAATGATAAGATAGCGGATGTCATAAAAAAGGCAAGCGAATATGGATTAAAACTTAAATTATACTTTTTATTTGGAATTCCTAATGAAAGTAAAGAAGATTTAGCTGAATTATGCGAATATGTTAATTTATTATCAGATTTAGCTATTTCAAACTTTAAAATCCAATCCAAAAATGTAAGGTCTGAAAATATTATTAAATTTAGCTTTAATCCATTAATTCCTAAGGCAAATACTCCTTTACAATGGGAAAGCTATGATATGAAAGCTATAAAAAATAAAATTAAATATTTAAAGAAAAATATTAAAAATAAAAACATTAAGTTTGGTAGTGCTAAAATGGGGCTAGTTCAATATGTATTATCTTGTAAAAGCTCTAAAATTGGAGACTTAATAGAAAAAACAGCACTTAAAGGCCTTAATATTATAGAATGGAAACAATATGCAAAAGGATATGATGTTAACGAAGCACTTCCGTGGGATGAGATTGATATTGGTTTAAATAAATCTTTTTTAGAAAATGAAAGAAATAAGTTCTATAATTCCATTATAACCCCATGGTGTAGAAATAATAATAATAATAATAATAGTAATGATACTAGTGATAAAAATAATTGCTATAGCTGTGGAAAATGTTAAAATAAATGTTAAAATAAGAATAGTGCTAAAAATAATAAACAATATATTACAAAACATATTTCAAAGTATATTTAAAGCAGATGGTTGTTATAAATAGTATATTATGATTATAAATAAAAATAGGAGAAATATTATGGTTAATCCTGCAAATAGAGTAAAATCATTAGAATTATCATTAATCAGAAAAATGTTTGAAACAAAGGCCCATGATGCAATAAATTTAGGTCTTGGAGAACCTGACTTTGATATACCTCCAAATGTAAAAGAAGCTATTTATGAAGCTACTCATAATAATTTTACACATTACACTCCTAATAAAGGATTTATAGAACTACGTGAAGCTGTAGCCCAAAAATTTAAAGTTGAAAATAATATAAATTTTGATGCTGAAAATATAATAGCTACTGTTGGTGCTAGTGAAGCATTATATATCTCATCCCAGGCATTTTTTGATAAAGGAGATGAAATTTTAATTCCAGAACCTGGATTTTTATCTTATGATGCTTGTGTTAAGCTATCAGAGTCAAAATCAGTTCCCATTGAATTATCTATAGAAAATGATTTTAAAATGAAAGTAGAAGATGTTCAAGAAAAATTAAGCCCAAAAACAAAAGCATTAATTATGAATTCACCATCCAATCCAACAGGAGCTGTAATGGATAAAGAAGATGTTAAAGCCATAGCAGATTTGGCTACTGACCATGATTTTCTAATTATATCTGATGAAATATATGAAAAAATAATATATGATGCAAAACACTACTCCCCTGGAGCTTATAGTGACAATGTAATTACAATAAATGGTTTTTCAAAAACTTATGCTATGACTGGCCTTAGAATTGCTTATTTAGCAAGTAACGAAAATATTATAGAAGAGCTACTTAAAGTTCACCAATACAATACTGCATGTACAAGTTCTATTGCTCAAAAAGGAGCTTATTCTGCACTAACAGGGTCTCAAGATTATGTTAATAATATGGTTAAAGAATTTAAAAAAAGAAGAGACTTTATTGTTAAATCATTAAATGATATTGGCTTAGAAACTAGTGATTGTCAAGGAGCATTTTATGCTTTCCCAAAAATTAATAGTATAACTAATAATGATATGGAATTTGTTGAAAAGGCAGCTAAAGCAGGAGTTATAACAGTTCCAGGGAGTGCATTTGGAAAATCTAATAGCATGCATGTTAGAATGTCTTATGCAACATCATTTGAAGAAATCCAAGAAGCTATAAAACGTTTAGAAACCATTGTTTAGAAAAATAATAAAAAAATAATAAAAATAACAACAATATAAATATTAATAATATATTTAAATATTTAAGCCATTTAGCAATGGAGATTTATTATGGACCCCCTATTACGTGAAAAAGAAGGTAAGAAAGCAGCTGCTGTTGGAATTGGCGGAAATATTATTTTAACTTTGTTTAATTTAGTAGTAGGTTATATATCAGGCAGTTATGCTCTTATTGCAGAAGGAGCTCATACCCTTTCAGATATAGCTACTTCTATTATTGCATATATTGGGTTTAAAATTGGTCAAAAACCAGCCGATAAAGAGCACCCACTTGGACATGGGCGAGCTGAGGCACTAGCAGGACTTTTAATTGTTATGTTTTTAGCTATTATTGCCTACGAAGTTATGATGGGTGCAGTTAGCAAGCTATTTATTATTTATAATGGTGGGGAAATAGAAAGTCCTAGTATTCTTGCAGGAGCTATGGCATTAGGCGGAGTTTTTATTAACTTAGCCCTTACAAGATACATACTCCAGATTGGAAGAAAAATAAAAAGTAATGCAATAATTGCAGATGCATTACACCAAAGAACTGATATATTTTCATGTATTGCTATTTTAATCTGTGTTATTGGTGCTAATTTAGGTTATGTATTCTTAGACCCATTAGTAGGTTTTGTAATTGGTTTATTTATTATTAAAACTGCATATAATATTGGGAAAGATAATATTAATAATATTATGGGGAAATTACCCTCTGAAGAAATTATTAAAGAAATTGAAGAGTGTATAATGTCTATTCCTGAAGTAAAAGGAACTCATGAACTTAAAATTAATTATTTTGGACCTTATTTAATTCTTTCATTACACATTGAGTTAGAAGGAAGCTTGAGCTTAAAAGAATCACATGAAATAGCCCATAATGTAGAAAAAAAAATAATAGAAGAAGTTGAATTAGTTAAATATGCAACAATCCATGTATGTCCTTGTGGAATTGATTATGAACATATTAATCACTAAATATTTAAAATTAAAGAAAAACTAGAAATAATACCCCACTAAGTCGTGATCAAGACTCCAACTACATAAAAAAAATAAGGGTAATTATAAGGTAAGAAATAAATAGAGTCGTGGTCATAAGTCTTATTTTTCGTTAATTTTATATATAATGCTGTACAATAATTAATTAGGTTATTAGTAATTTTTGTTGGTGTTATTTATGGTTTTAGTTAAGTCCGATGTGTGTCAGACAAAATGGGTTGTG
>JBOFHT010000006.1:0-37164 GCA_051649785.1 Methanobacteriaceae archaeon | reverse complement strand
CAAGGCTCTTATTTATTCTATTAATATTATTAATTTTTTTAGAATAGATATATTTATAGTTGTTATAAATAAATTTATAAGTATGTTTTGTTGGAGGATTTGCATATTTGATAAAATTTTTAAGTCAAAAATGATATTTGTAGGGTTTGGAAGATAAAATGTCTAAAGAGGATATTATGGTGAATAAAAACATTCAGATAATCGGAGTTGACGAAAATATTTTGTTGGATAAGTTTGGAGATTCATTTACTTTAAATTCATTTAAATCACCAATTGTTTTTGATAATTTTGATTTAAATATTATAGATATGGCTAATGAAGTAATATGGAGAAATAATGAAGTTTATAATGAAACCACATATATTAATCATCTAAATGATTTACAACACTTTAAGAATTTAATTAATGAATCTAAAAAATCAAGTATTATATTAATGTATCCTCAAGATTATGATTATTTATTTTGGGAAACATCAAATTTGATTATTATTAGTGATAATAGGGAATATAATAGAAAAATAGAATTAAAAAATATTTTACCTTCTGTTATCTCTATATTCAGGGACTGTTTTGGTTTAGAATATATAAATATTCAATTTGGTAGAGACCAGACTGACATTAGGGATAAAAGTTTTTTATCAAGTTTCTATTTCATCCCTGAAAAAAAACATGAAAAGTTAACTTGTTCCAATACTGGTAAAATAACTACTATGAAATATGATAATATTGTTTTAACCACTTTAAATGTACCATCTAGTGAAGAATTAGAAGGTTTTTTGGGAAATTTGGGTCTAATTGGGGAGAAAATAGAAGTTCCTGACTGGTTTCATCATGTTGAAATGTTTGATGATAAACAACAAAAAAAAGATATTGAATATAATTCCAAAAAAATAATCGAATTTCAAAATAAAATAATTGATGTTGAAAAGATTTTATATGAAAATAATAAATATAAATCTATTTTATATACTCAAAACAATAAATTAGAAATAGTTGTTCGGGAAATATTAGATAAAATATTTGATACTAACTTATCTGACTTTAAAGATGAAAATTTATCCGATTTTTTAATTGAATTTGAAGATTTAATATTTATTGGTGAAATTAAAGGACTAAAAAAAAATTTGAAGACTCGAAATGTTTCACAATTAAGAACACACAAGGAGGAATATATTAATACAATTGAAGAAACTAAAATAAATGAAGGAATGAACTCTGAAGATTTGGAAAAATATATTAAAGAGTTAGATAATAAAATCAAACCTTTAATGATTGTAAACAAATATTTAAATATTCCTCCCAATGATCGTGAAGAAATCAACTCTCGTCAAATTAAGTTGGCTGAAATGGATGGTAGTCTATTAATTGAAACTATTACATTGCTTGAGATATTCGAACAATTTTTGAAAAATGATTTAACAAAAGAAAAAATTATTGATTTACTGAAAAATGAAACTGGCTTACTAAAAACTATTTAATTATTATTCTTTTTATAATTCTTAATGATACTTAAATTAAAGAATTATTAATAAAGCTAAACAAGGAAGTTATTAATTAACAAATTTAGTAAAAGAAGTTTTAGAGCATATATAAAATTAAGTTTTAATAACCAAAATATATTACATATTATTTTTGAAATTAGGATAATTTAATTAATATTCATTTTTTTTTGAAGATTTAAATATATATTAAACAATTTTTATTATTTTTATTTTTTTTTAAAAATTATTCATTTATTAACTTGTATTGTTGAAAGATTAATATAGGAAATTATAATAATAAAAAATGTCTATTATTTAGTATAGGGTTAAAATTAAAAGAAGAATTTATTAATTAATAAATAAGAAGAAAAGAGAGTTTTGGAATTATATAATATGTTTAATATTAAGGTGTTTTGATGATGAATGAAACTTTAAATATCACATTTACTTTTTCCAGTATTTCTCAAATATTGAGCTTTATTTGTTTTTTAATTATTTGTATTGCTTTGATTTATTGTAGATATGATATTATTACTCTTTTTGGTAAGAGGATTCATTTTTTGAAAAATTATAAATGTGAATTTATTTTAATCGTTTTAGTTGCTTCATTACCTATTTGTATTGTCCTAATGTTTAATATTGTAAATGACATAAACACAGATATTCTAGGATATTATCTTACACTTATTGGTATTATAGTAAGTGTTATACTAGTTATAGAACAATTAAAGTATAAATTTATGGTAAATTCTTATAATTTGTTAGGAAAAATCTTAGATTCAATAGAAAAGATATATAGTTATGATGAAAACGATATCGAAGATATCATAACTATCAAAAATAATAACTTTAGATTATGGGTTATAAAACAAATGATTATAGATGAGCATGTTTTATTTTATAGTTTACAAATAAGATTAGCATATATTCAGTATGTAAAAAAAAATTGTATTGTGCCTGAAATTGATAAAGAGATAATTAATATGAGTCAAGAGGAAATTGGGGAGTGGATGGATACAATATATTATAAAAATATTAAATACAATGGGAATTTAACAGATATAAAAAAAATAGATATAAAAGTATTTGAAAAAGCTTTATTGATATATTTAAATGATTTAATTTCATCAAAATATATTATATCCTTCTTGGAGTTTATTACAAAAGATACTTATGATTTTTATAACAAAGGATATTTTTACCATCTCCCATCTTCAAACCACAAATTAAAAGGTTATTTGAATGAATTAAATGACTGTATCAAAAATAAAAAGGGAAATAAGAAAGAAATTGGTATTTTGAAGGATATATATGGGGAATTATATAAGATAAAAGAAGAAAAATTATAATTATTAAACTAAATAAAGAAAATTTATTAATAAAGACAGTTTTGATAATATTTAAAAATACAATTAAATTATGTTAATACTATAAAATATAACTGGAAAAATGAATAATAAAATTAGATTTATGTTTAAAAAAATTAATAAAATAAGATATTGCATTACTTCTGATATTTTAACTATATCTATTAAAAGAAGGTAGAAAAATGATTGATATATTATTAGAACCAATTCCAATCAATGTACCTGTTGACAGTACTCTAATACTTTTAGCCATATTCTTTGTAATTGCTTTAGTTATTGGCATTATATTATGGAATACAATTTTACCAAAATTATTTGATGATTACGAAAAAGATATAATGGATAATAAGGAAGATTCCATATATAAAAATGTTCACATAGACTCAATATACAGGAATTTAGTCAAATGGTCTGTGATTATTACATATATAACTGTAATCCTATTTTGCATTATTGGAACATCGGAATATAATATGATAGAAATTCTTTTTGTTCTATTTTCTTCAACAATAGTATTTACATTACAATTATATTTTAAAGAAATTCAAAAAGTAGGAAAAACATATAGGGAACATGTTAAAGGACATAAATATATTCAACATGCTATTAATCTAAATTTAAAGCAGTGTGAAAGATATATTGAACATTTAATACTAAGTAAACACGAAGATGTTGAATTTAATCATGAAATATGGGATAAAGTATATGACTTTATTTTAAAATTAGACATCGATCCAGGTTTAATTGGAGAATTATTGAAAATACAAGATCAATGTAAAATTTTGAATATGATGGAAAAAGAGTTTAAAAACGAAGAAAATAATACAGCTCAAAAAGAAAAAATTGTGAAACGAATATACTCTTTTATGGAAAAATTAGACAAATTAATGGAGAAATATTATGAAAATTCTAAAATTCTTGCAGAAACTTATTTTAATAGAGGGAATTTTTATTTTTCTATGAAAGAGTATAAGGATGCTATTAAATTTCTTGATAAATCATTAAAAATTGGTTTTGAATCTGAATCTGAACATAGGAATGGAAATATTTATACTAAAAAAGGAACTACTTTTGATCGATGTGGAAAATATGAATACGCCATCCGGTGTTTTGATAAAGCTTTGGATATTGACCGTGATAATAATTATCCTCATATTAACAAAGGATCAGCTTTAAATAAACTTAAAAAATTTCCTGAAGCTATTAAATGCTGTGAAAAAGTTTTAAAAAATGATTCTAAAAATAGGTACGCTCTTAATACTAAAGGATACGCATTATATGGTTGTAAAAAATATGATGATGCTATTAATCTTCATGATAAAGTTTTAGAAAATAACAATAATGATGTGTCTGCTCTTTTTGGAAAGGGAGATTGTTTATTTAAATGTAAAAAATATGATGATGCTATTGACTGTTATAAAAAAATTTTAGAGATTGAACCTGAAAACAAATATGCAAAGATTAGATTTGAAAAATATAAAAAATCTTAATATTATTAAGTGAAATATTGAACCATTTAACAAATCAAATAAACGGACTTGGATGGGATTTTAAATCTTTGATCTTAAGATTAATATTATTTTATTTATAATTTAAATTTAATCTAGCATATTGAAATTAATTTATTTCACCTCTCCAACTTTTTAAACCAATATTCTACTTGAAAAACGTCCCTTTCACTCATCAAGCTTTCTATTTACTTGACATATTATTAAAAATAGTATTTTATCTTCTGTTTAACAAGTCCTTTTATTATTTTTCAATATTAAAAACTGAAACAGATTCGGATGGATTCGAACCCTCGATATCAAGATTAGAAGTTTAAAATTACTATTAGCGGTTAACACGTAATAATACTCAAATATCATAGGATATTTGTGCTAGTATTAAACTCATTCCCACTAATATAAAATTATATAAACAACAATAAACATACTAATATTAGGATTTGGTATAATGAAAAGTGAAACTAGTGAATTACATAAGTCAAAAGCTCCAGTTAAGATTTCTTGTGGAGTTATTACATTAAGTGATAGTAAATATGAATCTTTTATTGGTTCTGATAATAATGAGTCTAATATAACTGCTTTTAGTGAAGATAAATCAGGAGCTATTTTAATTGATAATTTAAATGAAAAATATGATGTTGAAGCTTATTCAATTATTGGTGATGATCCTAAAGAATTAGAAAAAGCAATTAATGAAATGATAAGTAAAAATATAACTGCTATTTTTACTACGGGGGGAACTGGGATTACTAAGCGAGATATTACTATTGAAACTCTTGATAAATTATTTGAAAAAGATCTTCCAGGTTTTGGAGAGATATTTAGAGCAAAATCTTATGAAGAAATTGGTGGAAGTTCTATGTTATCACGTGCAGGAGCTGGAATATATAAATCTACACTAATATTTGCAATGCCAGGGTCACCAAATGCAGTTAAATTAGCTATATCTATTGTTGTTGATGAATTAGGACATTTAGCTAAACATGTGAAAGAATAAATATGTAGTTAATTAATAAAGCTAATAATAAATATCTAATTCATAAATTCACTAACTGATATTAATGGTTCTAAAGTTATTCCTTCTTTTGCAAATGATTCAACTGCACCATCTTCTCTATCTACAATAACAAAAGCTCTTTTAACAACTCCTTCTTCGCTTTTTATTGCTTTTATAGCTTTTAAAAGAGAATTTCCTGTAGTAGTAACATCTTCAACTACAATAACATTATCTCCAGTATCTAGTTGGCCTTCAATTAATTTAGAAGTTCCATAACCTTTTTTTTCCTTTCTTATCATTAATAAGTCTTTTTTACTTTCAAGTGAGATTGCTGTAGCTATTGGAACTGCTCCTAATGCAGGTCCTGCTATTTTATCAATTGAATCATCAACAATCATATTTGAAATTAATCTAGCTACTGTTTTAAGGATTTCTGGATTAGTAATTGCTTTTTTCATATCAATATAATAATCACTCTTTTTTCCAGAAGATAAAGTAAAATCTCCAAATGTAATGACGTTATTATCTTTTAAAAGTTGTATTAAATAGTTTTTTGAAGTCATAAAAACACCATATTCTATATATTGTATGTGTAAAAGATCTAAAAAATATAAAAATATAAAATAATAAAGGAGAATTAATTTAAGTCTTCTTCTTCATCTCCTTTATTCCAATTGACTATTCCATAAACTATGCAAAGTAGAGTCGAAAGTATTAAAAATAAGTAAGATCCTGCAACCCATGGGTCTGATATTCCTAAAAATGTCATATAATCACCTTTGATAATTAGTTTAATATTTAATAATTTAATAATTCATTAATTTAATTTACTATTTAATTCCTTTATAGCATTTATCAACATGTTCTTTTTCCATTGGTTTACTAATCAATGATACTACAACTGTAAATATTAAAGATACTGGAACAGCTATAATTATTGCATCAATAGCTGGCCAAGGCATTGATGTAAATAAAAGGGGCTGACCTGTAATTAACTTGCTTATTCCTAAAGGGATTGCTGTTTTTTTAAATGCAAATAATAGCCAGAATAAACTAACTATTGTTCCTGAAACAATTCCTGCAATAGCTCCTTCACGTGTAGCTCTTTTCCAATATAATGCTGCTACATACACTGATAAAAATGCAGCTGCACAAATACCAAAGAATAGTGATGTTCCTAATGCAATAATACTTCCAGGCAAAATTAAGCTTAATATAAATGCCATAACAACTGCTATGACAATACTGATTCGAGTAGGAAGAACTGAACTAGTTTCTGTTTTATCCTCAATTATAGACTGCTCTGTATTATTATTCTCACTTTTTGCTGCTTTATTTGCTTTTCTTTCTTTAAAATGCTTGTAAATATCTCTGCCTAATGCAGTTCCTTGAGTATGGTACTGGGAACTTAATGTAGACATTGATGCAGCTAATAATGACAATAAAAATACATATATAAACCATTCTGGAAGTGCTGAAGATATAAATGTTGGTATAATCTTATCTACATTTCCTGAAACAGCATTAACAGCTACAAGGCCTAATTCATTAAAGAAATAAACATTAGACATTGCTCCGACAATATAGGCAGTTCCAGTCATTACTGCAATAAAAATACCACCCATTAGAACTCCTCTATTAAGTTCTTTATTAGATTTAACTGTCATGAACCTAACAGCTAATTGTGGTTGAGCTAAAACTCCAATACCTACACCAATAATAATTGTTGAAACTAAAGTCCACCAAAATGGGCTATTTAATGTAGGGAAACTTGTCCAACCTGTTCCTCCTAAGGCGGCTGAAGTTGCAGGGAATTGGGAAGTTAAGTTAGCTAGTGCAGTATGAGCTTGTTCTATACCACCAAACATCCAGTAAGTAAATATAAGTAAGAATATCATAGCTAAAAACATTATAGTTCCTTGAAGAGCATCGGTGTACATAACACCTTTAATTCCTCCAAAGAATACATAAGCCAGTACAATTATAGACAAAATAAGAATAGCTAGTGTAAAATCAATTGAAAGAGCTGTTTCCATAAACCTTCCAGCTCCAATAAGAACCACTGCTGCATAAAGAGGCATAGCTAAAAATATTAAAAGTCCACTAAAGTATTGGATAAATTTACTATCGAATCTACTAGATAGAAACTCGGGGAATGTCATAGAACCTAAGTTGTGTCCCATTTGACGGGTTCTTTTTCCTAAAAATGCAAATGCAATAAATATTCCTACAAAAATATTTAAAAAAGGTAGCCAAAGTATTCCGAGACCAAATTCTCCCGCCACTCCTCCAAATCCAACAATGGCGGCTGTACTAATAAAAGTAGCCCCATAACTTAATGCCATAATATATGGGTGTGTTTCACGCCCTGCAATAAGAAAATCCTCAGATGATTTTGTTTTTTTCCATGCAAGGTATCCTACAAAACCCACTAGTATGAAATAAACTAGAAAAACTGCAATTAAAACTATTAAATTCATTTATAAACTCCCTTTTGCCTAATTAAACTTAATTTATAATAATGATATTAAAATAGTATATTATTATATTTATAAATTAAATTTAACTATAAATAAATTTTGTTATTTGAAATTCTCATTTTATTTTTATTATTTTAATTTTTTGTATTATTATTTTAATTTATTATTTTAATTGATTTTTTATTTTTATGAAATTCTCATTTTATTTTTATTATTTTAATTTTTTAGTATTATTATTATTTTAATTTATTATTTTAATTGATTTTTTATTTTTATTTATTTAATATTTTAATTCGATGCCTTTGTATTCTTTTTTGTATTATTAGTAAAATATATTAATTAATAAAAACACACATTAATATATGTATTATTCTACAATTTATAAATCACCTATCGGGGAACTAACAATAGCAAGTGATAACAATAGCATTATAGGTTTATGGGTAGAAGGGCAAAAATATCATGGAACTACACTTGATATAAAAATGACAGAAAAAGATGACCTTCCTATATTTAAAACTGCAAAAAACTGGTTAGATAGATATTTTAAAGGAGAAAAGCCAGATATTTCTGAGCTACCATTAGCTCCTATTGGAACTAAATTTAGACAAGAAGTATGGAAAACATTGTGTAAAATACCATATGGAAAAGTAATAACCTATGGGGATATTGCAAAAGAAATTGCAGTTAAAATGAATAAAGAAACTATGTCTAGCCAAGCAGTTGGTGGAGCAGTTGGTCATAATCCAATATCTATTATTATTCCCTGTCACAGAGTAGTTGGATCTAATGGTAGCTTAACTGGTTATGCTGGTGGTATTAATAGGAAAATACAATTACTGGAAATAGAGAATGTTGATATGTCTAAGCTATTTGTTCCTAAATAATACAACAGTATAATTAAAGAAGATTATGACTAATATAATATGTCAGAGTATCTAAAAGATTTCAATAATTTTTTGTAATAATTTATTCTTTTTATTTCAGTTATGAGTCGTGGCCAAAAGTCGAAATTTCTAAATCAAAACTTCATTTAAAATTCTTTGATTTGGAAATGAAGGAAATTTTTAGATATGCAAAATCTTTTTGACTACAACTTGTTATTATAAAAAAAATCAAAAGTTTTTCAAGGTCAGAAAATTCTTTGGATTTTATCAATTCTATCAAAGTATTTATTGAATGAAACTATTATTATGAGACATTAAAATTTAAATGATACTTTTTATTATTATTAATTTAAAAGCTTTTATTTCTTAAAATAAGGATTTTATCTAAGAATAATTTTTTCATCTTCTAATTGTTTTACCTAATTCAACTAATAATTTTTTTTATAATTGTATTGGCATTTATCTTAAAACTACTTATTTTTAATCTAATATTAAAAAATAAGGTTTTTATATTATTTTTATCATTAATTTTGCATTTAAACTCAATATAAATCATTTTTATTTATTATAAACACAAGTACCAAAATTTGTATTATATTAAATATAAATCAATTCTAGAAATAAAAAAATTATTCATTAGTGCTATAATATTTAATCATAATTAGTAGCTAGATATTGAATTAGGTGCTAATAATTTATTATATACTGTTTTTTAGATTCATCTAATTTATATAATTTTTTTTAAGTTTTTTTCATTTTATGAGTCGTGGCTAAAAAGATATTTTTTTAGAAAAAGTTTTCCTTTTTTTTCAAAACTAACGATTTTGAGCAAGCTAAAAATTATATTTTTAGACTTTTGGCAATGACTCATTATTTCTGTTTTTTTATTTTTATAATTATATGATATTTACATTTAATTTGTATATAACTTGCAAATATTTCTCACCTAATATGCGTTTAATTTTGAAATAAATTTATATACGCTCTTTTATATATTATATTATAGGTTAAAGGGGGTGGAATTGCCTAATTTCGATAAAAATTCAATCTTATTGAAAAAAACCTAGAATTTTTTGAGATAGATTTATATTTAACATGGAGGTAGAAATGAATAATAAAAAAATAAATACTAAAAATATTCTTAAAAAAATACCATTTTGTATTTTAATGTTGTTAGTATTGACTTTAATTGTTCCTAGTGTAAGTGCAACAGACATTAATGTTAATAACAGTATGAATTTAAGCCAGATAAACACTCTTATAAGTGGTGCGACAAATGGTACAACAATCATATTTGAAACAGGAGATTACTTATTTAATGGGGCAATATCTGTAACTAAATCAGTTACACTTTTAGCTGATGGGGTAGTTAATATAATTGGAAATGGGACTGGTACGGCATTTACAATTGGTCAAACAATTAAAGATGTTACTATATCCGGTTTTAACATCAGTAAATACAATGTAGGTATTTCTAAAGGAGGATCCAGTAACAATTTTACAGGCATTCAAATCATGAATAATAATATGTCTGTGAATAATTATGGTATTCAGTTTGTAGATAATGGTGTAGGTACTATTTTCAACAACACTTTCCAGGGGAATAATATCGTAACTAATAACTTAACTAACTCTAGTAGTGGGGGTAATAATGCACCGGTGTATCTTTTTGGAGGTAACATAACTAATAATACTATTAAGGATAACAATCTTACTAGTAAAAGTGGGGATGCTATCTATTTCAAAACCATTACTGTAAATCATAAAGCAACTGATAATGAAATATCTGGGAATACTATTAAAACAACTGATAATGGTAAAGCAGGAATAACTATTACTAATGGTGATGTTAAGAATAATACTATTAAAAATAATATTTTTGATACTAAGGGTCAGGGCATTAGTTTTGCTGCTAGAAATATTGAGGATAATACTATTCTCAACAATACTATTAAATCTAGTAATGGTACTTCTATTCAGCTTACTTCTAATAGTGGTAATATGAGTAGCAATGATATTAAGAATAATACCATTAATTCTAGTAGTAATGGTATTGTGATGCAATCCACAACTCCTGTGAATTCTTTGAATAATCGTATTAGTGGTAATGATATTAATGCTAGTGGTTATGGGGTGTATGTTAAGGCTTCAGAGTCTAATATTTCATCTAATAATATTACTGGGTCTACTGGATATGGAGTTTATACTCTTGGTGTAGGGAATACTATTGTATCTAATAATATTATTAATAATATGTATGGTGTTCGTGTAAATGGTTCAGATACTATTATTAATTACAATCGTATGGTTAATAATACTTATGCGATAGTTAATAATGCTACTGGTACTAATGCTAATCTTAATTGGTTTGGTCAAAACAACATAACCAACCTCACCCATGACTACATTGGTGATATGAACTTAACTAACCATTATCAATTAGTTGTTTACGCAAATAATATTAGTAGTATTGTTAAAGGGACTAATGTTTCTTTATTTGAAGGGACTAATGTTACTTTGAGAGTAATATTGGAATTAAATACTTCCGACGATAACGACAAAATGTTATTACCCTACTTTGTAGAGTCAATAATCACTCCGGCTGGTTTATTTGAGGGAATGGATGTTCGTAGTTATGAATACTCCTATATTGTTGCTGGTGTTAATGGCACTTCATTATTCATTAATTCTTTATGTGATAATGAGGATGTTGATTTTTTAGTGTCTTTTTATAATGATACTAAACCAGATCCTAATCCTAAACCTGACCCTAATCCTAAACCAGATCCTAATCCTAAACCAGATCCAAATCCTAGTCCTGATGATGATAAAAAAGGTTTAAAGGTCCATGCAAAGATGAAAGAAACAGGAATACCCATAATAGCAATATTTTTAGTATTTTTAACTATTTTAGGAGTTTCTGTTAGAAAAAGATAAAACTTAAACAATTTTTTAAGGATAAATTATTTTCCATATCCTTAATTTTATTATTTTTAAAATATTATTTATTTTTGATATCTAAATTAAAATTTTGTTTTATTCGAGAATATTTTTACAATTCTATTTTTATGATTATATTGAATTTTATAAGCTTATTATATTTTTTTTTATCAGTTTAATAATCTGCTTGGATAATTGTATAATAATATTTATTTAAAGGTTAATATCACTAATAACTTTTGTAAATGTTTATATTTGTTATGGGATGTGTTTTTCTTATTATTATGATATATTCCTGCCCGTTAATTTATTTTAACAGGTTTTAGGATTATTTTTACTTCTTTATGAATTCAAAAACAAGTATAATTATTTTAATTTTTATTTTATCGATGTTTTTAACTGTTTGTAGCAATGCTTTAACTGTTTGTGCTGATATTATTGAATAACTATTTTTTTAATGAGTATTGCTTTTCATTTAAACATATTTATATACCTATTTGGATTATATAGTAATTATAGGCATATTTATTGTCTTTATATTAATTATTGTAAAAGGAGGTGAAAATATGAAAAAATTTAGTTTACTTATTCTATTCGTTTTATTATCCTTTTTCCTTGTTTTAGGGTTTTCTTCAGCTGCAGGTTCTGTGGTGATTGATAACTCAAGTTCTGAGGGAATAAAAGGTAGTCTTGGTAATGATACTATTAATTTAGTAAATGGTACATATATTGGGATTAATAACACTAACATCACTATTAATAATAGTAGGAATGTGACTATTCAGAGTAATGATTCTAATAACAAAGCAGTCATAGATTGTAATAGATCTTGGTTTATTATCAATCATGGTAATTTAACATTGAAAAATCTAATAATTAAAAATGCATATATTAATGAGTCTGGTGCTGTTATTTATAACAGAGGGACAGTTAATATTGTAAACTGCACATTCCTTGACAACAATGCTTCTGATGGTGGTGTTATTTTTAATGGTGGTGTAATTAATATAAATGATTCTTTCTTTTATAATAACTCTGTTAATTATGGCAGTGGCGGTGTTATTTATAATAATAAGACACTCACTATTATAAACTGTACATTCCTTAAAAACAAAGCTAATGCTTTAGGTGGAGCTATTTATAATGTTGAAGGCGAAATTATTATATATGATTCTTTCTTTTATAATAACTCTATTAATTATGGTACTGGTGGCGGTGTTATTTATAATTATATAGGTAAAATTATTATATTTGGTTGTGTTTTTGATAATAACTCTGCTATGAATCGTGGTGGGGCTATTTATAATCAAAAAGGAGAATTTAATATATCTGATTCTTTCTTTTATAATAACTCTGCTGTTTATTATGGTGGTGGGGCTATTTATAATCCAAATGGAACATTTAATATATCTGGGTGTGTTTTTGATAATAATTTTGCTTTTAATTTTGGCGGTGCTATTTTTAATGGTGGTTTAGTTAATATATCTGGTTGTGTTTTTGATAATAATTCTGCTAATTATGGTGGTGTTATTTATAATACTGGTTTAGCTAATATGTCTGGTTGTGTTTTTGATAATAATTCTGCTAATGACTACGGTGGTGTTATTTTCAACTATGATGGTAATTTGACTATTATAAACTGTAAATTAATTAACAACGAGGCTACTAATTATAGTGCTGGTGTTATTTATAATACTGGTTTAGTTAATATGTCTGATTGTGTTTTTGATAATAATTCTGCTAAGGATTATGGTGGTGCTATTTTTAATGATCAAGGTGTAATTATTATATCTACTTGTGTTTTTGATAATAATTCTGCTAATGAGTATGGTGGTGTTATTTTTAATGATCAAGGTGTAATTAGTATATCTGGTTGTGTTTTTGATAATAATTCTGCTATTTATGATGGTGGTGTTATTTATAATAATTATGGCAATATTGATATTCAAAGAAATACTTTTATTAATAATTCTGCTAATCTTGGTAGTGTTGTTTATAATGATGGTGGTTATTTGAATGTTAATTATTCTAGGATTTTGAATAATACTGGAGTTGCTTTTGTTGGAATTGGAGAATCTAGTTCTTTTTTAGCTGATTTTAATTGGTGGGGATATAATACTCCTACAGTTAATGTAGATTACAGTGGTTTTATTTTAGGTAATTATTTTGTTATGAATGTTACTAATTCAACTCCATTTGTGCCTAATGGAACTATGTTTTTTAATTATACTTTTAAGCTAAATACTAATGACCTGTTTGATGCTAGTTTACTTCCTTATTTCGTGACCGATGTTTATTCTAACATTACAACAACGGTTTTAAATTCATTTGATGCAAGATATAATAATAATTTTAATATTACCTTAAATAACAGTGAGAATACATTATACATCTTTGTAACAGATAATGAAATTCAAACTATTGAAGTAATTATTCCTATACCAAAAATAGAAACAAAAATCACTACCACTAATGATACAGGTAAAAATGGTCAAAAAGTAGTCTTAATCGCTAAGTTAACTGATAAAAATGGAAACCCATTATCAGGTAAAAAACTCACATTCAATATAGCAGGTAAAAAAATCATTAACACCACAAATTCCAATGGAATAGCTATAATAGAATACAAAATCAACGAAAAAGATTTTAAAAATCAAAAACTAACATTCACAGTTATATTTGAAGGTGAAGAAAACTACTTACTAAGTACTACAATAGGAATAATAAAGCTAATAAAAAAACCAAACCCTACGCCAAAACCAAATAACGATACTAATAAAACAACTAATAAAACAAAAAACAATTCGATAAACAGTGTAACTATGAAAGAAACAGGAATACCAATAATAGCAATACTTTTAGTATTTTTAAGTATTTTAGGGGTTTTTGCTAGAAAAAATAAAACTTAAACAATTTTTTAAGGATAAATTATTTTTTATATCCTTAATTTTATTATTTTTAAAATTTAATAATATAAAACTTATTAGTCAATTCTTTTTTTAATTATTTTAACATTATTATCATTATATTAATAATATAAAACTTATTAGTCAATTCTTTTTTTAATTATTTTAACATTATTATCATTATAATATTTTAAAATAAAGTATTATAGATATGATAACACTTTTAATGATACCCGTCTTGGTCAAAAAGATTTTCCATATCGGAAAATTTTATTCATTTACCAATCCAAGGATTTTAATGAAGTTTTGATTTAGAAATTTCGACTTTTGACCATAACTAGATACACTTATTTTACAAAATGTAATGGGGGATATGATGTAAAATAGTTTTGATTAAGACCAATAGTATTAGTTTATATAATTGTTAATATAAATTATCTAATATTTAATTTAAACTATTTAATAATGTAATTTAACTGTTCAAATTTATGATATGATAATGGAGGAATAATAATGTTTGAAAATAAAAAGCAATATTTAGTACTTGGTGTTGTTTTATTAACTTTTTTTATATTAATCAGCTCGATATCAGCTGCAACTAATACAACAATTACTAATAGTACAGGAGATGGTGGAATTAAAAAAGCAATTAACGATGGAAATAATATTATTAACCTTGAAGAAGGCATATATACTGGAGAAAATAATAGTAATTTACCTAGTACTAATAATAGTAGTAATATTACAATAAATGGTGTAAATTCTAATAACCATTCAGTAATTGATTGTAATGGTAAAATTTTCATTGATAATCAGGGCAATTTAACATTAATTAACTTAATAATTAAAAATGCTCATAGGGGTCCTCATGGTGGTGCTATTTATAATAATGGTGGTAATTTAACTATAATAAACTGCACATTTCTAAATTGTACTTCAGGACAGGCATCAGGAGCAATTATTAATGTAAGAGGTGCAATTTGTATTTTAAATAACTCTAATTTTACTAATAATAAAGCAGGGTATGGTGAAGGAGCAGTTGGTTCTGAAAATTCTATTTTATTGGTTTATGATACTGTCTTTGTTAATAATTCTGCAAATGACTCAGGTGGTGCTATTGGTAGCACTAATAGAGGATTCTTAAGTGTTGTTAACTGCAAATTTATTGATAATAGTGGATCATGGGGAGGAGCAATACAAACCACAAATAATACAACTATAATTAACTCTACTTTTATAAATAATAAAGCTAAGGATGGTAATGGTGGTGCAATTAGTGGTTATAATTGTAATGTTATTAATTCTAGTTTTATTAATAATTCTGCGGACTCATCTGGTGGTGCAATCCACATGTGGAAAAATCTAATTGTAAATAATTCCGAATTTATTAATAATAATGCTGAACTTAGTGGAGGAGCAATACATTTGGATTCAAACGCATTTATAAACTGTTCTTTGTTTATTAATAATTTTGCAAAGAATGGTGGTGCAATTAATAAACATAATGGTAATTTAACTGTTATTAATTCTACTTTTGCAAATAATAAGGCAACTGTTCAAGGTGGGGCATTACGTTCTTTAGGTGATATTATGAATGTAAGTTCTTCTATTTTTATATATAATCATGCTGAAAATGGAGGATCTTTATTTAATAATGGTATCTTATATCTATATGATGATAACAGGTTAAATAGTAATAATGCAAATAATACATTTTACAATGGTGTATTTAACAGTGGAACTTTAATTATTATAAATTCAACTAAGAATGAGACTAATGATACAAAAATTGATTCTGATATTTCAATAAGTTCTATTATGGGAAGCTACAGTCAATTAATTACTTTAACTACAAAATTGTCTTCAAATAATAATATTTTAGTAAATAAAAAAGTTAATTTTTATGTTAATGGTAAGTTGATTGGCTCTGCAAAAACAAATAGTAAAGGATTAGCTACTTTAAAATATAAAATACCTTCAGTAGCTAAATACACAATCAAAACGATTTTCGATGGGGATTCACAATACAATAAGATTGAATCTAGTATATACTTCTCTTCTAATAAGGCTAAAACATTAATGACTTTAAAAAATAAGCTTTACAAAAATAAGATTTATGTTAAGGTATCTACCCTGGGTAAACCTTTGAAAAATAAGTTTATTAAGTTTTATGTTAAAGGTAAATATGTTGGTAAAGCAAAAACAAATAGTAACGGATTAGCATTATTTAAATATTCCAAAAAACATGGAAAAGTGACAGTAAAAACAGTATTTAGTGGTGATAAATTATATAACAAAGTCTATAAAACTAGTAAAATAAAATTATAAATTAATAAATTTATTTTACTTTTTTTTAAAATTTTTTTCAAATATTCTATTTTTCCAACTTACCTTATTCTCAATCCTCCAATAATTTAAATAACTTCTCTTGAAAATCTCTATTTTGTTGATTAAGTTTTGCATTTACTTTAGTAGCTAAGTAAAAATAGTATTTTATATTCTGGTTTATATTCGTTATATATTTTTCAATTTAAAATTAATAAGTGGGTTCAGAGGGATTTCAACCCAAACCTTAAGATTAGTAAACTATATTAATTAATAAAAAACACACATTGTATAGGCATTATTAATGCTTAAATAACTTTTTATAAATTATTAAAATGTTATTTAAATATTATTTAGCTAATTAAACACTTAAAATAAGTATAAATAATATCAATATTCATTGAAAAATAATATAGTTAATATATATTTAAAATTAATTAATCATTAAATATTTGGAACATAATAGATTAATTAAGTATTTAATCCTCAAAAAGACAAGATAGGTTTTATACTGCTACTACTAAAGGAAAAGAAGTTTTAAAATATGTTGAATAAATTGAGTTTATGAATTCATTATAAAAATAATTATTTAAAAATAATATTGTATATGATTAGATTAGGGGTTTTTAAATGAAAGAAATTTTAGAGGAATATGTTGGAATTACCATAGGCATTAATTGCTTCGAAGCTACAAAAACAGACTTACTTGAACTTTTTACAGTTACTGATAACTATTTTGGAGTTATGAATCGATCTAATGGGTATAAGTCATATTATTCTTATGATTCTGTGATGGGAATTCATGAGTTAAAATATTTTACTACAAAAACTTATGGAATCAAATTTCCATTACTTATTGAAGTAGATCATCTTATAGTATATAAAGGTGGTTCAGGTGTTGGTTTCGGAATAATATTCTAAAAAGGAGGATTGATTATGGTCGAAAAAACCCTTCGTAATTATGCAATTTTAATGGTATTGGAAGAAACAAGAAATATTATGGATAAGATACTTAATAATCACCATGAAATTGATGAATTTAGCTATAATGATGTTGAAAATACATATAATATTTTAGTAAGTGGATTATTTAATAATAAAGAATTTAAAATAGTTTTAACATCAACTCAAAATGGAACAAACATATTTTTTAAAAATACGGGTAGGAATTTAACTTATAGATTAATCGATAGAATCTGTGAAAATTTATATTAATAAAGCATACTTTAAAATTAAAATTTTACAATACTTTCACTTTCCCTTATTTTTTCAGCAATTTAGTTGGTATATTAAAATTAACTATTTTCAAACTCTCCAACACATTTAAACTAACAATCTCTTTGAAAACCCTTTACCATTAACCAAACTTTCTATTTACTTGATGACTTATTAGAAATAGTATTTTATTATCTGTTTAGAGGATTCGGAGGGATTTTCATGAATAAACTATTAAGGTTGTTAATTGTTATATTAGATTTATTTGGCGGAGTTAATAATGAAATTGGATATGATAATATAATGTTGTGAATTATAGTTCTAATCTTAGTTTTAATGAAAATAAATTAAATATTTCTAATAACCACTAGAGAAGATATAATAAATAATAGTTATAATCAATATAAATATTTCATTGTAGTTTAATGATAATAGGTTAATATTATTCCTTCAATTTACTTATTTCACCTCTTTGACTCTTTAAACTAATATTTAAATTGAAAAACATTTTTTTATATGCTAAATTTTCTATTTATCTAGTATCTTATTAAAAATAGTATGTTAACTTCTGTTTAGTGTATATTTAGAAAAAATATTTAAGTGGATTCTGAGGGATTTCAACCCAAACTCAAGATTAGTAAACTATATTAATTAATAAAAACACATTATTAAGAATATAATAGATATAACTAGACATAAAACTTATAATTATTTATAATTATCACATAATACTAATATAGGGATAATATGATATGGAATAAAGAAGCAGAATGCATGGAACAAGAAGAAAAGGAAAAAATACAGCTTGAAAGACTCCAAAATACAGTTAAAAGAGCTTATGAAAATGTTCCATTTTATAAAAAGAAGTTAGATGATGTAGGTGTTTCACCAAAAGATATTCAAGCTCTCTCGGACATTGAAAAGCTACCATTTACTACCAAAACTGATTTAAGGGACGCTTATCCTTTTGGAATGTTTGCAGTACCAGAAAGTGAGATTATAGAAATACATACTTCTTCTGGAACTACTGGAAAGCCAACAGTATCAGGATACACAGAAAAAGACATTGAAATATGGGCTGAAGTCTCTGCTCGTGCAATAGCTATGGCTTTAGGGGATAAAAATGATAGAATCCAAAATTGTTATGGTTATGGGCTATTTACTGGTGGTTTAGGTATTCACTACGGGGCTCACAAAGTAGGAGCGGTTATTATACCAATTTCAGCAGGAAATACAAAGCGTCAAGTGGAAGTAATGCAAGATTTTCAAACAACTATTTTAACTTGTACTCCATCATATGCTCTTTATTTAGCGGAAGTTCTTGAAAAGGAAGGATTAGGTCCTGATGACATTAGTTTAAAATCTGGAATTTTTGGAGCTGAAATGTGGACTGAGGAAATGAGGGATGAGTTAGAAAAACGTCTTGGAATCACTGCTCTTAATATTTATGGTCTTACAGAGATTATTGGCCCTGGTGTATCCCAAGAATGTGAAAAAAAGAATGGTCTTCATATTTCAGATGATCATTTTTACCCTGAAATTATTAATCCTACAACAAAAGAAACATTAAATACTGGTGAAAAAGGAGAGTTAGTATTAACAACACTTACTAGAGATGGAATGCCAATTATAAGATTTAGAACTAAGGATATTACTGCATTACGGGATGAAAAATGTGAATGTGGTAGAACATTAGTTAGAATGGACAGGATAACTGGTAGAAGTGATGATATGCTTAAAATTAGAGGAGTTATTGTATTCCCATCACAAATAGAACGAGCATTACTTAAAATTGAAGGATTAACTCCTCACTATCAAATTATTGTAACACGACCTGAGCATTTAGATGAATTAGAAGTTCAAGTAGAAGCTACAAGAGAGCTTTTCTCAGATGAAATGAAAGAAATGGAAAGAATTGAAAATGAAATAGCTAATCAAGTTCAAAAGGAAATTGGCCTAAGAATTAATGTTTCATTAGTAGAATCAGAAACAATACCTAGAAGTGAAGGAAAAGCGATTCGTGTAATTGATAAAAGGAATTTTGAATAGATAGTTGGGGAAGTGATTTTCATGAAAATAAAACAAATATCAGTTTTTATTGAAAATAAAGAAGGAAGATTAAAAAAAGCTATGAGTGTTTTAGGGGATGCGAACATTAATATTAGGGCATTATCTATTGCAGATACTAGTAAATTTGGAATACTTAGATTAATTGTATCTGACACAGAAAAAGCAGTAGGAGTATTAGAAAATAATAAATTTATTGTAAAAGAAACTGATGTTATAGCTGTTGAAGTTCCAGATGAACCAAATGGCTTAACTAAGTTATTAGATATTCTTGACGGCTCAAAAATAAATTTAGAATATATCTATGCATTTGTAGCTAAACAAAGTGATAAAGCTATTGTTGTAATAAGAGTTGAAGACGTTGATGGTGCAATTATAGCCTTAAAAGACTCTAATGCAAATATATTTTCCAAAAAGGATATTAGTGAATTGTAGTGATTACTAGTTTGTTTGTATTTATGTTAATCTTAATTAGATATTAAACGATTTTTAACAATATCTGCTTCACTTTTCCATTTCTTTTTAGCTTTAATTAAAGCATCTTCTTTTTTTAAATTCCATTTAGGAGGATATTTAGTATCTTCTCCCCATCTTTCACACATTGAAGAATCTTCTTCAACTTTATTTTTTATTTTCTTTCTTTCCATCCTAATGTCTCATTTTTGAATATTAATTAACCTTTATCAATATCACTAAGTAGTTTTATAACTTCTTCTTTTTTATATCCTAATTTTGCAAAGAGAACCATTATTGATTCAAATTTATTATCATCAAGGGTTTCCCATTTTTTAAAATCATTATTTAAAATAGCATTAATAATTAGCTCTAATGTAATTAATGTGTCTGAATCAATAGCTACAAGAGCTTCTTTATTCTTGAAGTGATTATTTGGATCAATAAGCTCAAAACTTTCATCTAAACTATCTCTTTGAAGTAAACCATGTTTAATTTTATATGTCATATTTTTTTCTCCATTATCGATATATTTAATATTGTTTTATTTTTATAATAATATTTTTTAAATTATTATTTATAATCTAGCTTCAACACTAGCTATTCCTTTTTCAAGTGCATTTAAATTAGATTCTGCAAACTTTGGATTAAAATTATTTTTCATAGCTTCAACTATTGACTCTTTTGATAACGGGAATGATTTAACAGCTATTGCTCCACCTAAAAGAACCATATTAATTGATAATGGGTTTCCAACTTCTTTAGCTATTTTTTCCCCTTCAATTGAGTAAACTTGATTTGAAAAGTCACCTAAGTTAGTAGCTATTTCATCAATATCTGGATATTTTTGATTAGTTTGTGATAATGTAGAAGGAATTATTGGATTAATATTATAAACAATAGCTGTATCTTTATTTCCTTTATTTAATCCACGAACTGCCTCTGATGGCTCAAAAGATAAAATCATATTTGCACTATCTTCTTCAATTATAGAACTTTTAAAATTACCTATTTTAAGTTCTGTAGAAACAACTCCTCCTCTTTGACTCATTCCATGAATTTCACTCATTACTACATTAAGTCCTTCATTCATAGCTGCTTCACCAATAATCACGGAAGTTTTTATAATTCCTTGACCTCCAACTCCACAAATATAGATTGTATAATCTTGATTCATAAATTCACCTTAATAAATTGTATCTTAATAATTTGCTTTAATATTATAATTAGCACAGATTTCAATATTTTTATTTTAATTTATATTATTTTATTCCTTTTTAACACCAATAGCTTTATTAGGACACATTTGAACACAGGTTGTACAACCTTTACATTTTACACTATCAATAGTAACTTTATCATCCTTTATTGAAATAGCAGGACAAGCAAGATTATTTAAACAATCTCTACAGTCAATACATTTATCTGCTTTGATTTCCATAGGCCTTTTTCTCTTCTGACCTTTAATTAAAGTACATGGGTATCTAGCTATTATAACAGCTACTCCATCATAGTTCAAAGCTTGTTTATAAGTATCAACAGTCTTTCGCAAGTTAAGTGGGTTAATAACTTCAATAAACTTAACACCACAACCTTCAACTAGTTTCTCTATTGATATTTCTGGAGCTGGATTTCCCATTCCATCAATAGGTAGTCCGGGATTAGGTTGACCTCCAGTCATAGCTGTAATTCTATTATCTAATATGGTAACTACAAATTTATGGTTATTATGAACTCCATTAACTAATGGTGCTATTCCTGCATGGAAAAATGTGGAATCTCCAAGGAAAGCCATTGTATATTGGTCTGTTGCCTTAGAAAAACCACAAGCATCTCCAATACTCGAACCCATGGATAATAGATAATCTGCCATTTCATAAGGGGATTCAACACCAAGAGTATAACAACCAATATCTGATGGGAAAATTAAGTCTTCTTTGTTAATATCCATTTCATTAGTAGCTTGACGAATTGCATAATATGTTGAACGGTGTGAACAGCCAGCACAAAGAGTAGGTGGTCTTTTGGGGGCTTTATTAATTAATTTGGATTTATTGGATCCATTACCATTGTCATTATTACTATCATTATCTTTATCATTATTATTATTATTATTTATATTATTATTGCAATCAGAGCTACTTTCAACACTACCATTATCAATATCATTAAAAACTTTAGCTAAAGACTCTTTAACAATATCTGGTGTGTATTCATAAATCATAGGGAATGTCCCATCTAATTTACCATAAACATGAATAGGAATGTTATTTTGACCAATAATTGCTAGAACTTCTTTTTCCATTATTGGATCAACTTCTTCTATAACAATAACTCCATCTAATTCGTCAATAAAGCTAATTATTTCTCTATCACAAATAGGATAGCTAAGCCCAATCTTTAATAATTCCATATCTAGATTGTTACGATTTATAGTATCATAAGCATAGTTAAAAGCACTACTGCTAGATATAATTCCTAATTTTACTTTAAATTTGTTATCTTCGCAGTTAATGCCATTATTATTATCCTCATTATTGCCATTACAGCTATTATTAAAATCAATCTTATAATTTAAGCTAGTATCATTGGATATATTTGTAATAGCGTCCATTTTAGCTACTAATTTTTTATGCATATCTAAAGCATAAGCTGGAACTGGAACAAATTTTTTAACATCTTTATTAAAGAATCCTTTTCTTTTAACTTCACTGCTACTTGCAACATCACTTAATTCTACAATACCTCTCATATGTGATGTACGTGTAGTTGTACGGACTAAAACAGGAATATTAAATTGTTCGGACAATTCAAACCCATATTTAACCATATCCTTAATTTCTTGAGGATTTGAAGGTTCTAAAACTGGTAAATTAGCTAAATGTGCATAGTGACGACTATCTTGTTCATTTTGAGATGAAAACATTGAAGGATCATCTGCAACAAGAACAACCATTCCACCAGTAACTCCTGTATAAACAGCACTCATAAAAGAGTCTGATGCAACATTTAATCCAACATGCTTCATAAAAGTAAAAGAACGAACACCAGAAGCAGCAGCAGATGCTGCTATTTCCATAGCTACTTTTTCATTAATTGAAAACTCAAAATACATATTGGTATCTTTAGCTATAATTGATAATACATTCCCTATTTCAGATGAAGGAGTTCCAGGATAAGTAGCTGAAACACCAACTCCTGCTTCAATTGCTCCACGAACAGCAGCTTCATTACCTAATAAAAAAAGTTTTTCTCCTTTTTTCCCATTTACTAATTGATTTAAATTCATTAAAAAGCTCCTATGCTTATAAAAGTTGTAATTATTAATATTATTTTATTTAGTAGTACTTTATTTAGTAGTATTTTATTTAATACAATTGCTACATTATTTTTTTATAATCTCATTAGAATATTATTCTGAAATCTTATTAATATAAAAAATTAAGTGGTTGGATTAAAAATATATAATCTCTTTCACTTCACCTTTCATTTTAATAATTATTATATAATATGTAAATCATATATTAAATTGAACTAGTTTAATTAATAATTTATAATATGATTAATAATAGAATTAGCTATTTAATAATTAGCTATTTGATTTCATGCATAATTTAATGTCTTTAAAATAATAAGTATTATATTTGAAATTCATTATATTAATATTATTGCTTTAATAGTTCCATTTATTATTAAAATTACTATAAATATTTATAGAATTTTAATTATCTATAAAATTTATAGGATTATTTTAATTATTTTAACTATTATCCTTATCATTATTATTACCATTACTAAATATTGTAAGTGCTATAATTATTTTCACTATTTTCATAAAAATTATAAATTTCAAAATTATAAATTTAATTGTATATTTTATACTAAATTTGTAAAATTAAAACAAAAAAGATAAATTAAGGGATTTAAAATGATAAAAGTCAATGTTCTAAGATTTGATAGTAATAAAGATGAGTCTCCTTACTTTGAAAGCTATGATATTGAAGAAACTCCAAAAATGAAGATTTTAGATGCATTAAATTATATTAATCAAAATTATAATGCTAATCTAGCTTTTAGAAGCTCATGTAGGGCAGGACAATGTGGATCATGTTCACTAAAAATGGATGGTGAGATTGCATTAGCTTGCAAAGATGAAATTCATAATGGAGCTGATATAGAACCTTTAGATTTCCCTGTAATTAAAGATTTAATTGTTGATAGAACTGAAATTAATGAAAAAATCAAATCATTAAACTTATATATGGACGAACACTCTAAAACATCTTTAAAACATATTAACAATTCAGTTACAAGCTGTGGTTGCCCAAGTCTTATTCCTGATATAGAATGTTCAAATACAAAGAAAGTTAGGAGCTGTATTGAATGTTTCTCTTGTTTATCTGCTTGCCCGGTAATTGACATTGATAGTGACTTTGCAGGCCCATTTTTTATGAGATATTTTTCTAAATTTGCATTAGATCCTCGAGATACTGGTGGAAAGATTGAAGAAAGTGTTGAAGAAGGGCTTTATTGTTGTACTAGTTGTGGAAAATGTGGGGAAGTTTGCCCAAAGAATATTAACACTTTTGGTGATGCAATAGAGAAATTAAGAGCTTTGGCTTACAGAGATGATTTAGGACCACTTGAAGCTCATAAATCTGTTAAAGCTTTAATTGAAAAAACAGGACGTTCTGTTGAAGTAGATGGTGAAAGCTTAATTGATTCAGTTAATAATGAAAATAATAAAACTGAGAAAAAAACTAACAACAAAAATAAAAATAAAGAAAATAATAATACTAATAACAATACTAATAATAACACTATTAATAACACTAATAATATTGATAATGAAGGTTCTAAGGATATAACAAATAATAACTTAGATGATAAAAAAATAGGAATTTTTACTGGGTGTATGGTTGATTATCGCCTTCAAAAAGTTGGATTAGTGCTTAAAGATGTTTTAGATTATATGGGTATTAAAGCTGACTTTGTTAAAGACCAAGTTTGTTGTGGTTCTCCTTTAATTAGAACTGGTCAAGTTGATATTGTTGATAGCTTAATTGACCAAAATAGAAAGGTTTTCGAAGATTATGATATTATATTAACAGTTTGTGCAGGATGTGGGGCTACTTTAAAAGAAGATTATCCTAAATATGGTGTTAATTTAAATGTTATGGATATAAGTGAGTTTTTAGTTGATGTTGTTGGATTAGATTCAATTAAAAAGGTATTTAATACTAATACTAGCACTGACACTAATAATGATTTTGATTCTACTCCTAATGCTTCTAGTCCTAATGCTTCTACTCCTACTGCTCCTACTACAAATGGGGATAGTAAATCTAAAAAACCTATAAAATCTATAAAAGTTGTAAAAGTTAGCTATCATGACCCATGTCATTTAGCAAGAGGCCAAGGAATACGAGAAGCTCCTAGAAAAATACTTAATGCTATTGATTCAGTCGATTTTATTGAAATGGAAAAACCTAATCAATGCTGTGGTGCTGGTGGAGGAGTAAGGGCTGGAAAACCTCATATTGCAGAAGCTTTAGCTAGAAAGAAAGCACAAATGGTTAAAGATACTGGTGCCGAAGCAGTTATTACTATTTGCCCATTTTGCCAGTATAATATTCAAGATGGTTTAAATAAAGAAGGAATGGATAATATTGAAGTTTTGAATATTTTAGAACTTCTAAAAAGCTGTGCTGATATATAATTCAATTAACAATCTATAGGGAGTTCTAATTTGACCAATAATAGTATTAATATTAATCTTAATAATAGGGCTAATAATAATAATCTTAATAGTACTTCTAATACAGCTATTCATAATCTTAATAATAATAATAATAATCTTAATGGCTCTGATAATGTTAATAATAATGTTAAAACTAGTGAATTAACTGATAATATTCATATTGTCTTTGTAGAAGCAGAAACACCAGGAAATATAGGATTTTTAGCTAGAGCAATGGCAAATTTTGGTTTAAAAAATCTTGTTCTAATAAATCCTTGTGAACTTAAAGATGAAAGTTATTATCAAGCTAGCCATGGACGTTATATTGTTGATAATGCACAATTTTATGAAAAACTAGATGAATTTTTAGATGATAATAAAATAGACACTATTGTAGGCTCAACAGCCAGTCCTGGAGGTAGCTACAATTTATCTCGCATTGCAGTTAAAATTAATGAATTAACAGAAAATATGAATTCTAATGGCAAAATAGCTATTTTATTTGGAAGAGAAGGTAATGGTCTTAATAATAATGAAATTGAGTTATGTGACATTATAGTTAGTATTCCAACTGATCCTAATTACCCTGTAATGAATATAAGCCATGCAGCAGCCATAGTATTTTATGAAATATTTAAAACAGCTTATGAATTTCCAAAAGAAGGATTAGAGCTAGCTACTAAAGTTGAAAAGGATTACTTATTTGACGATATTAATAAAATAATTAAAACATTAAATCTTCCTAAACATAAAGAAAAGACTAATTTAAAATCATTTAAGAATATTATAAACCGTGCTTTTCTTACAGGCAGAGAAGCTCATACATTAAAAGGATTATTTAGAAAAATCAATTTAAAATTAGATGATGAAGAATGAAGAATGATAATGGATAAAGGATATATAATAAATAATGCAATTTAATAATTTGTAATAAATTATAGGAATAGTTTAGTTTAATAACTTGTAATAAATTATACTAATAAATATAATTATAATAAAGTATAATAAATATCAAAATTATATAAAATATTTCAGGATAATTAATTTATTAATTTTGGGTACTTAAATGTACATAGTTAGTGATAATATGGCAATTTTAAGTGATGTGGATATTAAAAAATATTTAAAAGAAGGAAAAATTATTATTGATCATATTGAAGATGAAAATAAACAAATTCAACCATCTTCTGTTGATTTAAGAATTGGAACAGAATTCAAAAGCTTTAAAATAGTGAGAAAACCTTTTATTGATCCTAAAGACCAAATTGATATGGATTCATATATGGAGTCTGTACATATTAATGATGGTGAAGCATTCATAATTCATCCAGGGGAATTTGCTTTAGCTACTACTAGTGAATCTGTTAAGCTTCCAGATGACCTTGTAGCTAGGGTAGAAGGAAGATCTTCTATGGGGCGTCTGGGAATTACAATGCATGTTACAGCAGGTTTTATTGATCCTGGATTTCAGGGTAAAATTACTTTAGAAATTTCGAATATTGGTAAAATGCCTGTTGCATTATATCCTGGTCAAAGAGTTTGTCAAATTGTTTTTGAAACTATGACTTCTCCATCGGGCGTTCCTTATGGTCATCCAAGTAGAGGAAGTAAGTATATGGGTCAAACACGCCCAGAATCAAGTAGAATTAAGCAAGATTACGAATTAAAGAAATAGGTGCTAATAATATTTTAACTATTTTATATCCTATTCTAATTATTAAATCGTAGTCTAAATTCATATTATACTCTAAACATGTAAATAATTTAATTACTATCCTATTAACGAATATCACTAATTATGAGGTTATTTTAATGGATCACAATAAAATGATTAATATAAGTAAGAAACGAGGCTTTTTATGGCCGTCATTTGAGATTTATTCTGGAGTTTCAGGTTTTACCGATTATGGACCACTTGGAGCTATTTTAAAAAATAATGTTATGGATTTATGGAGAAGACAATATATAGTAGAGGAGGGTTTTTTTGAAATTGAAACTCCTACAGTCACACCTGAAGAAGTTTTAAAAGCTTCAGGGCATGTTGACAACTTCACAGACCCAATGACAAAATGTGAAAAATGTGGGGATGTTTTTAGAGCAGACCATTTAATTGAAGAATTAACTAGTATTGATGCTGATGGATTTGAAAATGAGAAAATTGATAAGATTATAGCTGAAGAAAATCTAGGGTGTCTTAGTTGTGAAGGACCATTAACTAAAGTTTGGAATTATAATTTAATGTTTCCAACAACTATCGGGGCTAAAGGTCAAAAAACCGGTTATATGAGACCTGAAACAGCTCAAGGAATATTTATTCCTTTTAAACGCCTATCTAGATTTTTTAAAGATAAATTACCTTTTGGTGTAGTTCAGATGGGAAAATCATATAGAAATGAAATTTCTCCACGTCAAGGTGTTATTCGTCTTAGGGAATTTACACAAGCAGAAGCAGAAATTTTTGTTAACCCTAAAAATAAAACTCACATTAAATTTAAAGAAATAGCTAATGAGAATTTAATTTTATCTCCTTCATATATTCAAGAAAAAGGTGAAGATTCAATTATTATTACAGCTCAAGAAGCTTTAGACAATAATATTGTTTCTAGTGAAATATTAATATATCAATTATATTTAGCTAGGAAGTTTTTAAAGGAACTTGGAATACCTGATGATGTTTTAAGATTTAGACAACATTTGCCTACTGAAATGGCTCATTATGCAATTGATTGTTGGGATGTTGAGTGTTATAGTGACCAGTATGGATGGGTAGAGATAATTGGAATAGCTGATAGGGGAGACTATGATTTAAAATCCCATTCTAAACATAGTAATGAAGAATTAACAATTTATATTCCTTATGATGAACCTAAAACAATTAATAAAAAAGTAGCTAAAGTAAATATGGGTAAAATTGGTCCAGTATTTAAAAAAGATGCAGGTGCAGTTATTAGTTACCTTGAAAATTGTGATGCTGAACTTCTTGAAAATGATATAAAAACAGCTAATAAGCATATAGCTACTATTGATGGAAATAAATTTGAAATAGTTTCAGAACACATTGAATTTAGTGAAATAGAAGAAACTATTAGTGGAGAACGTATTTATCCTCATGTAATTGAGCCTTCTTTTGGTATTGACCGTATAATTTACTCAATACTTTTACACTCATTTAAAGTAGGTGTTAAAAAAGAAACTACTGATGATGATGCTGAATCTGAAACAAAAGACTATTTCAAATTAGCTAATAAAATAGCCCCGATTAAAGTAAGTGTTTTCCCACTTATGAACAAAGAACCTCTTAAAGACTTGGCTAAACAAATTGAAGAAGATTTAAGAAAAGATGGTTATATTGCTGACTATGATTCTTCAGGAACTATTGGTAAGCGATATGCTCGTAGTGATGAAATTGGCGTTCCAATAGCTATTACTGTTGATTTTGAAAGTTTAGAAGATAATTCTGTTACTTTCCGAAATAGAGATAGTGAAGAACAAAAGAGAATTCCTATTTCAAAAATTAATGAAATAGTAAAAAATGATTTATCTTGTTAATATTAGCTTAAAATTATTATTTATAAGTTAATATTGCATTATTTTTATATTCTTCAAATAAATTTTCTCCCCATTTAATTGAATTAGATTGCTTAGATATCATAATTCTAGATAATCCATATAAATCACTTAGTGTTCTACTAGATTTCTTTCTTACCTTATTTCTATCATTTCTTTTATTTTTCCTAATATCACTACTAACAATTTCTTTTTTTAAAAACAGACCTAAAGAAAAAAATTGTTCAGAGCAAGTTAAGTAAACATTTGGAATTTTTGTCATTGTCCAAATATAGATATTAGCTCTAGTTTTTTCCTTTAATTTTTTATAATACTTTTCTTTATCCATTTTAAAGAATATTTCAGGAGTTGTTATTAATTCTAAATTACAATTATATGGAATATTATTAATTAAGAAGTTTAAATACTCTTCTCCAAAAAATGGAATTAATATTTTTAAGTTTTTCGAACTGGCTATCTTTTTTGAGTATTTATATGATGATGTTGTGTAGTTTTCTATACTAAGATCTATATCTTCGCTAAACTCTAAAATATACCTATTTCTCAAAAAATTTAATGGAATATCTGAAATATCATGATCTAACCAGAACTCAATTTCAAAATTTATGGAGTACCAATTTTCAACAAGTTTTACTAAATTTGATGCAATTAAGTAACCTTTGCTTGTTAATGCATATTGCTTATTTTTTATTATCATTTCTTCTGACTTTAATATATTAATACCATGAATAATGCTTGATGATTGTTTATTAATGGATTCCCGTAATTCTGCTAATGTTTTGCTACTATAATACAAGCTAATTAATATTTTAGTTCTTATATTAGAACTTAGTATACTTGCTGTTTTTGAAAAGTTAAGCTCTTCAACTGCATTATAATGCCTTTTTTTATACTCATTTTTATACTCATTACTAATACTAAATTGACCTTCATTGCTTCTACTTTCTAATATTTCTTGCGATTTTTTCATTTTCACTCCTTTATTTTTCTATTTTCCATTTTTATCTCTATTGTTATATTAGTATCATTTATTTTGTTCTTAAATTTCCCTATTTTTATTTTTTATTTCTTATTTTTTAGTTCTTATTTTTCATTTTTTACTAATTCATTAATTTACTTATTAATTTTTACTAATTTACTTATTTAATTATTTATTTAATTGCGGACTCATAATAAAATGATTTCATCAAATATTATAATTATTAAATCTCATAATTAAACCCTATATCTTTTTAAATATGGTTTTTCGCTTTTTTCATAATAATTATTAAAAAGGTTATTTCCCCAGTTTAAACCATTTGAATTATCTGAAACTAAAACTCTATTTTGGTCATAATCGCCACTCCATTTAAATAAACCTAACGACATTGTGCTATTACTCATACAAAAAAGAATTTTAGCTTTTTTACAAATTCTAATGTCTAATGTATTATTTTTTAGAGATTTAGATAATATATCTTCATTTAATTTAGATAAAAATAAATCTAATAATGTCTTGTTAAGGATTACCTTTGTTTTAATATTATTTTCTAATATCTCATTAATAATGGTATAATAATCTTCACTTAAAAAAGGCAATATAATTTTTATTTCATTAAAGCTATTTTTAGGATATTTATTTTCATTTAAATCATTAAGGATAGAATTCTCATTATCTCCTGAACTTTCACTATTTAGTGGAGTTAACAAGACTTTTTTAAACATTTGATGTGCTTTATAAATATTTGATTCACAAGCCGTAATAAATTCTGAGCTTTTAAGATAAATAATATTATTTAAACAAATATTGGGCAATTTTTCAACATCATGGGATGAAAAAAACTCCCCACAGGAACATAAAAATTTAATGGAGTTATTAAAATCTTTTATATCATTTATCCTAAGTTTTCCTAAATTATTGATATAATAAGTCCCATTATTCTTTTCTATATACCCATTTCTTTGTAGGGATCTAAGATTTGTTGAAATAGAGCTATATGTAATTTCAGAAATTTTACTAATTTCTCTCATTGTCATTGACTCTTTATTGAGCCATGATAAAATATTTAGCCTTATTTTTGATTTTGATAAAAATAAAATCTCGTCATTTACATATTCTAATTTATTTAGAATTTCCCTTTCTAATTCTATTTTAGAGTTCTTATATTGAGCTTGAATATCAATTGTATTTTTAATTTGTTGATTTCCCATTATTATCCTCCAATGATTATTTATTTTCTTTAAACTATAATTTAATCTCCTTTAGTGTCTTAAGTATGAGCAATTATTAATTTTATTAGCCTATTAACCTTGTTTTTACTAATTTTCACTTTAGTTTAGTATTATTAGTATTAGTATTGCCTGCAGTATTAATTTTAACCTTATTATTTTCATTAGTGCAATTATTACAATTATAATTGTTAATTGTATACATAGAGGGATAATTACTATTAATAATAACTTTATTAGCAAGTTACTTATTAGTATGATTGCATTAAGTTATTAAGTAAGTATTACATTTAAATATCTTAATATTAATAATATTTACAAAATTATATAAAGTTTTCTGTAATGCGACTAAGTTCAAACTAATAAAACATAAAATTTTTATTTAAATTCAATTTTTCGAGATAAAATCTGCTACTTTTATTGTTTTTGTTAGTTTTCATGTTAACTTAACACAGTTTTAACACAGTTTAATCAAATTATAACTTAATCTAACTTAAAATTTAAATACTATTAAAAACAAAATAATAATATTAATAGTATTTAGTCACTATAAAGCATATACTGGGGTTAATATTCTAATTAATATCTTATTAAAAATAATAATAACAATTATAACTATAAGAATGCCCATAGCAGACTAATAGATAGTATTAATTGTAATAATAACAAAATTAACAATTTTAACAATTTTAATAATATTAATGCCGATAACAGTAACAATAAAAACAATAAACCTATCAAAAATTACTAAATTAACAGATACAACACTAAAATAACAATAAATGATGATAGTATGTCTAGTGATTATAAAAATTCCAATATCAAAAATAGTAAAAGTTTTTTAATAAATAATGTTAATATTAAAACTGAATACTATAATATCTCTAATTTTACTTTTGAAAATGGTAAGTCTATTAATAACTTAGAGGTTGAATATGCTGTAATAGGAACTCCTAAAAAAGATGAAAATGGTAATATTAATAATGCTGTTCTTTTTTCACATGGATGGTCTGGCGACTGTTGTTCTATACGCCACTTAGATGATATTATTGGCCCAAATAAACCACTTGACACTAATAAGTTTTTTATAATTTCCTCAACTGCCTTAGGTTCACTTAATTCTGCTAGTCCTTCCACAACTGGAATGGGGTCAAATTTTCCAAAATATACTATTAAAGATATGGCTAATTTCCAAAAGACTTTCTTAAAAGAGAAGTTTAATATTATTCACATAAAAGGAGTTATTGGCAATTCAATGGGAGGATTTGAAGCATTAACTCTTGGAACTGCTTATCCAGAATACATGGATTTTATACTATCATTTGTAAGCACATATAAAGTAGCTGGTCACAATTTTGCACTTTTTAATTTTGTGAATGATATTATTGAAAAAGACCCTAGCTATAATAATGGGAATTATAAAGATAATCCTGAAACAGCTACTTATTTGGCTTCTAAATCAATGTATAATTATGGTCTTTCATTAGAATATTACAGATCACTTTCAAATAAAGAAATTAAAGAATATAGTGAAGAACTAGCTATTGAAAGTCGTGAAAATGATGCTAATGATGTAATTTTTAGAAACAATGCTTGTTTAAGTTATGATATTGAAAAAGACCTTGGAAAAATTACTGCAAAAACTTTTATTTTTGCTGTTAAGCAAGATCAATTTTTCCCTCCAGATTTAGATTCAAAACCAATGAATAAAATGATTAAAAATTCAGAATTACTTGTTGTTGATTCTATTTCAGGTCACTTAGCTACTCATGAAATAGGAATTATAGAAAAAGAGTTAGAATCATTTTTAGCTGAATTTAAATAGTTTTTATTTTATTAGATAGTTGAGATTTACACTGGTTTAATTTTATTTTAATTTTACTTTAGATATTATTCTATTCATTAATTTAGACATTATTCTATTCATTATTTTAATTATTATTCTATTCATTAATTTAGATATTATTCTATTCATTATTTTAATTATTATTCTATTCATTATTTTAATTATTATTCTATTCATTAATTTAATTATTACTTTAGCTATTTTGAAGGTGTTTGTGTGTTTGTTAAAATTGATAGCTTTGCTTTAGATGGTAAAAAAGGATATATCAAGTATAAAGTCTCAGATATGGATATTAAATACTTAAAATTTTTCAATGATAATCTAAAAGAAGAAACTGAAATTATTGATTGTGATACTAGTATTAATTCTAGTAATGATAATTCCAATAATACTATCAATACTAATACTAATAACTGTAATGATAATTCCACTAATATTATCAATGCTAATAGTAATAACTGTAATGATAATAATTCCAATAATAATGATACTACATGCACTAATAGTATCCATAATAATTGTCTAATTATAACATCATATTTCAATAAAGAATACTTTCCATTTCAATCTAAAACAGCAGAATATCGGTTAAATGACTTCATAGCCCGAGAAGAAATTGAAATGGCTGCATTTTTAACAGAATTTCTAGAAGAATTTAAATAGGAAATTAATAATAATATCAATAATACTAATAATAGTCATAATATTGATAATAATAGATATAATCTTAATAATACCAATAATAATATCAATAATAAAAATAATTTATATAACAAATATAAGTGGGATAATATGAGTTCAAAAGTTTATTTTTCTAATTTAAGAACAAGAAGTGGGGATGGAAGCAAAGGAAATAAATTAGTTAAATTATTTGATAAAGCTAACTTTGCAAATGTATTCAATGAAAATGATTTAGTTTCTGTTAAAATACACTTTGGTGAACGAGGAAATGATGGTTACATTTCCCCAACCATTATAAGGTATATTCTTGATAAAATAAAAGAAACTGGTGCTAAACCATTTCTAACTGATACTAACACCCTTTATTTTGGTGAACGCCATAATGGCGTAGATCATTTTAAAACAGCAATGCTTAATGGGTTTTCATATTCTGTTGTAGGAGTTCCTGTAATAATTGCCGATGGAATAAATAGTGAAAATGAGACAATTGTTGAAATAAATAAAAAACACATAAATGAAGCAAAAATAGCTAGTGATATTTTAAGTTCTGATGCTATGTTAGTTAGCTCTCACTTTAAAGGCCATGAATTAAGTGGATTTGGTGGTGCTATTAAGAATTTAGCTATGGGATGTGCTACAGTTGGGGGAAAACTTGACCAACACAGTTGTGCTAAACCAAAAATAACTGAAGACTGTACTAAATGTGGTACATGTGTTCCAGTTTGCCCTGTTAATGTTATTGATATGGTTAATAGTGATTTAGAAGGAATTAGCTATGATATTGTTATTAATGAAAAAGAATGTGTAGTTTGTATGAATTGTTATGCATCCTGCCCAAATGAAGCTATTGATTTAGATTGGGAAAAGGAAATTCCAGACTTTATTGAATGTATGTGTGAATATGCATATGCTGCGGTTAAAGACAAAAAAGATAAAGTTGTTTATTTCAACTTTTTAACTAATATTACACCAGATTGTGATTGTCTTCCATTTAGTGATGCTCCAATAGTTCCAGATATTGGGTTTTTAGCTTCAACAGATCCAGTAGCTATTGATGCTGCAAGTTTATACCTTGTTAATCAAGAAAAAGGAATTAAAAATACTATGATTCATAAAAATTGTGACCATGGTGAAGACAAATTCCATGGGGTTTGGGAAAAAGTAGATGGAACTAAAATACTAGAATATTGTGAAGAATTGGGAATGGGAACTAGAGACTTTGAATTAATTGAAATCTAGTTCTCTCTTTATTTAATTAATAAAATGTATTAATAATTATTATTTAATAAAATAATTAATATTTACTATTTAATACAGTATTTAATAAAATAATTAATAAATTGCTTAATACACTATTTAATACAATTCTTTAAATTTATTTTCTCAAAGAAACTTCAATCATTTTTTCAACGGCTGCTAATGATTTTTTAGATACTTCTTCATTAACTTCAATTAGATATTCCTGATTTTCTAAGCTATTTTTAACTTTTTCAAGTGTATGGAGCTTCATTGTTTTACAAATAGCTTCATCTAAAAGTGGAACTAATTTCTTTCCTGGAACTTCCATATTTATCCTAGTTATCATATCAATTTCAGTTCCAATAATGAATGTACTTGCAGTAGAATTTTTAACTCTATCTAGCATTCCACCAGTACTTAATATATAGTCAGCTAAATCTTGGACTTCTGGATTTGATTCAGGGTGTATAAGGACTTCTACATCATCACTTTCCCAATCAATATTGTGTGTTTCTTTTAAATTAATAAGATCAATTGGTGAAAACATTTTATGAACATAACAGTGACCATCTTGGGGAACTGGAATTATTTCCTTATCTGTATTTTTAGCTACATAGCTAGCTAAATTTGCATCAGGACCAAATAATATCTGATTATTATCTACACTTTCAACAATTTTCAATGCATTAGCTGAAGTACATAATATATCTGCTTCTGCTTTAGCTTCAGCAAGAGTATTTACATAAAGAATAACAGCAGCTTCAGGATACCTTTTTTTAGCTAGTTTTAATTCTTCAGCAGATAACATATTTGCCATAGGACAGTCGGCACGATTATCTGGAATTAAAATTTTCTTTTCAGGATTTAAAATAGCTGCAGTTTCTGCCATAAAGTCTACACCACAGAATACAACTAAATCTTTATCTTTTACTTCTGATGCTTTTATACAAAGCTCTAATGAGTCACCTATAAAATCAGCAATTTCTTGAATTTCTTTTTTTTGATAATTATGAGCAAGAATAATAGCGTTTTTCTCTTCTTTTAATTTTAATATTTCATTTTGCAAATTATTAAATTCCTTTTTATTATTTATTTTAATATTACTATTATTCTTATCATAATTTCCATTATTATTAATACTCATTTTATCATTAATATTTATATTACTATTACTATTACTATTATTATTACTATTATTACTATTATTACTTTTATTATTCTTATTAATCTCATTATCATTATTAATTATTTTATTCA
>JBOFHT010000005.1:0-1613 GCA_051649785.1 Methanobacteriaceae archaeon | reverse complement strand
ACCCTTCTCTACACGCGGGACAACTTCCTTCAGAGGCTGTAAGAAGACAGGACGAAGGACACCGTGAATTAGGACGAATGTGCTTAATTAGACAACAGTGTCCTCTACTGGGAGAACTTGTCTGGATAACATGATAAGATCAGAAATAATGTGGTATGTGCAGAAATCTTGCAACACAATGAAGTTTATTTTATACATTTAAAATGTTAAATGAATATATAAATAGCATTACAAAATTATGATGTCATTAATAATATCTAAAATATAAAAAATATTTACATTTAGATTAAAAATGTATTATAACCACATTTATTTTTTTTTAGATTATTTTAATTGAAATAAATGATTAATAGTAAAACTAATAATAATATTAAATATCAAATAAATTAAGCAATCTAAAAATGATCACACCTATATTTTTATTGGTCATGTTTCTGTTCTTTATATATTGATACAATACTAATAGTATTCTTATTATAATAATAGTATCAAAAAACCCCTACAAATGTATTTTTTAATCTGTCATGTTTCAGCTTTTAAGTAATTTAAAGTGACTTGCATATTAATTTTAATATCTTAAGATTTTTACTTTTTAAATTATATATAAAAATGATCACAAATGTACTTTTTATTGGTCATGTTTCTGCTTTGAAGTTGCCAATTATGTATTGATTTTTATATCCCATTTACTTATTTTAAATTAGATTATTATTGTTATTATACTAATAGTATTCTAATTATCTTATTTAAAAAAAAATACAATTGTACTTTTATTGGTCATGTTTCTGCTTTGAAGTGACATTATAATATCCTATTTATTTTAGTTATTTTCATTTAAATTAGATAATTAATAAAACTATAATAATAATAATAATAATAATAAATTAATACAATATAAAAAAATAACACTTTTTATTAGTCATGTTTCTGCTTTGAAGTGAATTATAATTAGGATTAAAAATGTATTGATTATGATATCCTATTTAATTTAGTAGTATTAATGTAAATTAGAACAATAATAATAATAATTTTAGTTATTTATATAAAAAAACTACAATTGTATTTTTTTATTGGTCATGTTTCTGCTTTGAAGTGACTTTATTATTTATAATATCCTATTTATTCGAGTTATTTTCATTTAAATTAGATTTTTAATAAAACTATAATAATAAATTAATACAACAAAAATAAATATACTTTTTTATTGGTCATGTTTTTGCTTTCAGGTAATGTATAATTAAGATAAAAAGTGTATTGTTTATAATATCCTATTTACTTTAGTAGTATTAATGTATAAATTGTTTTTTTTGTGTGGTTATGTTTCTGGTTTGAAGTGACTTACAATTCTTGGATATGGTACCCGACCAAAGGAATAGATCTCCCACAGTAAGATGCCATAGCTCCATACATCTGACTTAGTGGAAAACTTCTGTTTCAGACAGAAAGGTAGAAAACAAAAAGATAAGAGGATGTTTTTACATGTCTCCATTTAAACATATTAAAACAAAAGCAGACAACGCACCTTCTCTCGTAAGGCCTCGGGTGAAGTCCACTTAACCGGGAGTTTGGCTGTATCTTGAGTAGATGACGCTTCCTTGGTGAGGCCAAAGTCG
>JBOFHT010000004.1:0-8527 GCA_051649785.1 Methanobacteriaceae archaeon | reverse complement strand
AAAATAAATGTAGAAAAAATAATTAAACATATTTTAACTATTTTTAAATATAGATAAAAAGACAATACTTAGTAAAATAATGATAATAGAGTAATACATAAGTATAAATAATTAATAAATAATATATTCAAAGTACCATTAACAATAACTCTTAAAAAATTAAAATTGTATAAACTATTTATAAAATTGAATATAATAATTATACAATGTTAGAAAAACTTTTTACGTCAAAAACTAGGGTGAAAATATTAACGCTTTTCACAATGAATATAAGCTCAGAATTGTATATGAGATAAATTTCACGAGAAATAGATGAAAATATAAATTCAGTGCTCAGGGAATTAAATAATCTAGAAGAATTAAATCTTTTAACAACAAAAAGAAAAGGAAATTCAAAATATTGCAAATTAAATAAAAAAATTCCCAATATATGGTGAAATAACATCTATTTTAAAAAGTGAAGGTGTTGCAAAGCTATTGATTATCTACTGTGAACAGCATTGAAATATCATTCATATATGGTTCATTCGCAACAAAAAAAGCTCGAATCGAATTGATGTTGATGTTTTTATAATTAGAGATGTATATGAAAATGAACTTATAAAAAAATACTTAAAGTAGAAAAAGAAGTTAAAAGAGATGTTAATTACTCGTTGTTTGAAAAGAAAGAAGTGATGGGTAGAATTAAAAATAATGATGGATTTATTACAAATGTATGGGGTAGGGAAAAAATACTAGTAATTGGAAGCTTAACAGAAATAGAATAAATTTTAGTATTAGTTTTCATTTCCGCCTTTCCAAGTCCTATCTCCTTTAGCAGTATTACAATCTTGACATAATGTCTGTAAATTATCTAATTCATCATTTCCTCCTTTTGAAGAAGGAATAATATGATCCACATGTAAAGTTACATCATCAGACTTTTTAGCACCACACTCTACACAAATATAATTGTCTCTTTTAAAAACTTCATGGCGTATAGATTTTGTGAATGATTTTCTTTTTAATTTATCATTTAAAATAGAATTTTCCTCTCCCAAGTCATCTATTTTTAATTTCAGTTCTTCAACAACTTCCACTTCAATTTCACCACTAGATATTTTATATTTAAGCTCATCTTTTTGTTTTTCTAAATTATCAATTTTTTTATTTAGCCTTATGATTTCTAAGTTTTTATTATCAATTTCAGATTTATGATCTTCTTTAATCTCATTAATTTCAGTTTCATAGTTTTTAATATTTTTATGACTATATCTAGATTCCAAAAGATAACTATTAATAAAAGTAATGGAAAACTGTAAAACAAAGCAATTAAGAGGATGATAAATTGTTTTTCTATTAATATAATCTATCAAGTCAAAAATAGTGCTAATATTATCTTTTTCATTTAAATCAAAAGTAATATATTTGTTTTTATGCCTAATTTTAAACCTAATATAATTTTTATTAGTATATTGGCTAAATATTCCTAATTTTCTTTTATCTATGTAAACTCCAGATTCTTTATTTAATTCCAATCCTACATAGTATAATAATATCTGCAGAAAGTGAGCTACAGATACTTTCCCCCTACTATTCCGCTGCGTTCTAATGCAAACAGTTTTATTTCTTTGACCAAACTCATTTTTTACTAAATAGTCATCATGGCAAATCTCAGATATAAATTGTCTTTGTTTATGTTTTTCATTCACTAACTCCATATTATTCTCTTTTAAGAAAATAATATCTTCAAATAGTTTTAAATTGTCAATTTCATCTAACTTTTCTCTTTTATAATCTTCAAATTCCTTTTGAATACTATCATAGTCTAACATATTAATAACCCCATTATAATTTATTGATATAATAATTAAAAAAATATGTTATTGAGTTGACAATAAATCAGAATAAGTTAATTGATAAAACATATGAATAATTTACAAAATCGCATGAAAAATAGTACAAAAATAAAAAAACATCAAATACTAAACCCTATTATTTTTTAATAAATCATTTAAAAGTTCATCACTCATCTTAAAAAGTGAAAATATTTCATAATAATTACCATTAACCGTGAAATAGTAATAATGAGTAGTTACAGAACCTACAGAATAATTAGAATAATATAATGTCATATTATTATTTAATTTAATCTCTTCACTATTTTTAATATAATTATTAAAGTTTTCCCTGATATTTCTTTCACTTAAAGTTGTAGAAACTGTGTTATTAATTGTTTCATTAATTTTATTAGAAATGGTGTTAGAAATACTATCTGGGACATAGTTACTAATTCCACCTAATGAACTATCAATAGTATCTATAATTGAATTATCTTTTATTGAATTAATGCCATTATCCACAATAGATACTGTTGAATTATTAATAATACCCACTGTAGATTTTCTAACTGTAAAAGACTCACTTGTATTGAAAATATTAGTATAAACAACAGAATCATTATCTTCTTGAGGAATTAAGTAATTATAATTACTTGTTAAATTTAAATCATTAATTTGCCTTGTATTTTCACCAAAAACAAATACTAATCCTCCAATAAGAAGCATACATAACATAATTAATAAAATAATTCTAGAAATCTTCAAATAATCACCTTATTTTAACCAAATTCCAAAAATCAATCAAATATCCTCTAAAATACTATTATTTGCACCTGCAATAGCTACTAAGTATTCAGCTTCAACAATATGCAACTTAGAAGGAATAATAATACAATGAAGCGGATTTCCAAAATCTTCATTAATGAGTTTTTTAATAGAACCTGCTTTAATAATAGGATTTTTAGCTCCAGCATGAGCTATTCCAATAGCTAAAGTCTCTTTATTAATTGTAGTATCATTAATATCCAAACCTATTTTTAAAAGATAATCAAATCCTTGATTAACAGTCATATATCTATCTTTATGAGCTTGAATATCTAAAAGAACTAATGTATGAGCATCATTTTCAAGATTATTTTTAATAGCTAAATATGGAGAATGTGGGAAGAAATTTTCATCGGGAAAAGGAATAGTAGTAACTTTACCAAATTTATAAGCTTGAAGACCAGATATTCCGGGAGCTGCAGATAAAATAGAAGATGAATGAATTACTTGAGTTTTAATACCTTTCTTTTTAGCTTCAACTAAAAAATCAGAATGGGTAGTAGCTATTAAAGGATCACCGGCACATAAGAAAGCTACATCTTTTGTTTCAATATCATTTAGAAACTTTTGTTCTTCTTCAACTTCTTCCCTATTTAATACAATTATTTTACACTCACAAAGAGCTTCAAGTTCTTCAAAGCTTGAACCAAATAAACGAGAAGTGAAAAACTCAGCATAAACAATATCTGAGTTCTTAATAGATTCTAATCCTTTAATTGAAATATCTTTTTCATCAAATAATCCTAACCCTATAAAATAAAGCATGTTATATCTCCAAAATATTAAAATAGCAATTCTTAACTTAGTAAGCATGATAATTATATTAATAAATACTTTTTAACCCATTCTAATTAAAAAAGCTTGTAAAATGATAAAAATATATAAAATAAATATATAAAATAAAAAACTGTAAAAAATTATAAAAATATAGTAAATATATAAAATTAAAAAATAAAAGGCAAAAAATGAAAAGTAGTAGAAAAATTAAATAGACTTAAAGTCTTCGTCTTCTTCAATTATATCTTTTATTTTTAAGGTTTTCTTAACATCAGCTGAAAGTGCATCACAATCTGCTTTAATTGCATCAAGATGTAATAAAATTCTTTCTTTTTCCTGGTTTATTCTTTTAATATTAGTGTATGGGTAAGTAGACTCTGTAAGCATTTCGTACTCAATAGTAGTATAAGGGTATTCATTAAGTTGTTCACATACATTTTTAAGAACATCCCCTAAGAACTTGTTCATTTCTACTTTAACACGCTCTCTTATCATTTTGTCGCTGTCTAGATTTTTTTTCATTAATCTAACAACTTCAGCTTTAGCAAAGGGTAAACTATCATCGTCTTCTTCAGATTCTTCATTAGATTCTTCATTAGATTCTGCTTCTTCATCACCAATTTCTTCAGATTTTTCATTAGTATCTAATTCTTCTTCAACAACTTCTTCTTCTAATTCCAAATCTTCTTCATCAAAATCATAATCTTGTAAATTCATATTATCACTCCACAAATTTTAAAACTTAAGATAAAACTTAAGTTTGAATAAGTTTAATATTCCACAAATGTATAAAAAGCTTGCACTATTTTTATGATAGTTAGCCACAATTATTTTATTAGTAGCTATGGTAACATTGCTAAATAACAATGAAACTTTTATTTAAAATAGGTGATAGCTAGTATTATATTTATATCTAGTAGTATATATATGTTATTGTTAGATTTAAAAGCGAGCTTATAATTTTAATAAAAAGTAGATGAAATATAGGAATAATATAAGATTAAATTAATTAAATCATATGTAAAAATTTTAAAATTAAAAATAAATTGAATTAGAAAAAGTAAGAATTAAAAAAGTAATAAAATAAACTTAGAAATGAAAAAGTGAAAAATTAAAAATAAAAATTTAAACTTTAAAAGATTAAAAATTTCAAAGTTTCAAAACTTAAAACCATTAATTAATAATATCAAGGGAAATGTCTAAACTAGGTGCAGAATGACTTATAATTCCTAAAGAAATTATATCTAAATCATTAATTAAGTAGCTACTAAAATTAGATTCATTAATGCCACCAGAAGCTTCAATAATAAGATTTTCACGAAGTTTAGCATTTTTTAAAGCATCAATAGTAGCAATAATATTATTAGGGCTCATATTATCTAGCATTAATATATCCACACCTTCATTAGCTGCTTTTAAAGCATCATCTAATGTTTCTACTTCAACTTCTATTTTTTTAGTAAAGCTAATATTCTTTTTAGCTAAGTTAATAGCTTTTACTAAATCACCAACAGCTGCAATATGATTATCTTTTATCATAACACAATCATCTAAACGTAAACGATGAGTATCTCCACCCCCAATAGATATTGCTTGTTTTTCAAACTTTTGAATTCCAGGAGTTGTTTTACGAGTTCCAGCTACTCTAATCCCATATTCAGAAGCTTTTTGAACTAATTTATTTGTTAAAGTAGCTATTCCACTCATCCGCATCATCATATTAAGTGCAGTTCTTTCTAATTTTAAAATATCCTGAGTATTTCCATTAATTTCTAAAATCTTTTCACCTGAAGCTACAATATCACTATCAGATTTTAATTCAGATACATTTAGAGAACCTTTTTCAAAAATAAGTTTAGCTACACCAATTCCAGCTATGATTCCATCTTCTTTAGGAATTACATAAGCTTTAGATGTTTTGTTTTTATCAATTAATGCAGAACTGGTTATATCTCCAAAACCAATATCTTCATCAACCATATATTCAATAATATCCATAAAATAAGCTCCATTAACTTAAATAATAATAATAATAATATTGATAATAATATTAATATTCTTATTAATAATTTGATTAATAATATTTATATTTTTAACTGTATAATTATTTGTATAAATTAAAATTTGTATAATAATTAATAATTATATTTGCATTACAATTATTATAGATTTATCATGAATATCATTTATAATTTTCGAGAAGGTTTATATGAATTTGCTTTTAAATTAAATTTAGTTTTTAAAAATAGTAATGATGATGCCAATAATCAGTGCTAAAGTTATGATTATTTATATTATTATTATTAGGATTACCCTCCTAGACATTATATTTATTATTATTCCCTAAATTAGAACTATTAAGATTAATAGAGATAGAAATAGAAGTATTAGAAATATTAGTAGTAAAATGGGAAGTAAAATTTAAAATGAAAATGAAAGTTAGATTAAAAATAAAAGTGGATTGGTAAATAATAATAATAATAGAATAAATTGCTAGGCTAAAAATAGTGGAAATACTTCGAGAATTGAGAATGTATGGATTAGTTATTATATAAACAATAGTATTAAAAAATAAAAATAGTCACCCTATTATATCTTCAACGTACATTAAAGGGTAATTAAGCTCACTAATAAACTCAATACGAATAATAGCTAGAACATCATCGATTTTAGAGAAAATACGAATATCTAACATATTCCCATTAAGTGAAACATAGTCAAACTCATTTTCGATGTTTCCTAAGTCAATAGATACTTCAACTTTTTCTATAGCTGGTTGAAGGGAAAGTGATTCTGCAATAGCTAATTCTAATGACGCTACCGATTTTTCATTAACTGGGGTGCCAATGAATTGATGAAAAAGAGCTCCCATACTAATAGCTCCTTCAAAAATAGCCCTTTCACGATTTGTAATATTAGAAAAGTATTTTTCATTAACATTAACCACACTATCATTGTCACTATTATTATTGTTATTATTAATATCCATTAAATCAACTCTATTGAAATTATTTGTTTTATTAAAATATAATAACTAATCTTTTAACTTTAAAACAGTATTCCATGATTTTCTAACAATCACTTGTGAAACTGCAAGATTTTTTATTGTTTTCGACATACTTTTAAATTCTTTTGTAATACAAAATTTTATCTAATTTTTTTGTATTTTTGTATAATTGATAATTAATTTTACATCATATACTTTTTGTAGTTTGTTGAATTACACTAATAAATATTACTTATTCTATTTCTATAACTATCAGAAAAATGATTTTAATAATTAATATACTGCTAAATAATATTATAAATATACTTAATTTCCTAGTCCAACACATGAAAAATAAAATCTATTTAGTTGAGTAGGAAAAATTCAGTAAATTTTCTAAAATTTTCATATGCAAACAAAAAAGCATTTTCATAAGTCCCTAAATATAAAAGATATTATGGTAATAATAGAAGGATGAAAAAAGAAATAATCCCCCAAACATATTTTAATCATATTTTTCAAATATTCTTATTTTCACAGCAGTTAGCCCCCCCTATATTAATTTTGTTATGATTACTCAACGCTGTCAACTTAAGCAATTAAATACTAAATCTTAAATAAATTTAATAAATTACTTATAAAGATTCTAAATAATTTTTTGAATTTTTATAAAAATTTACTTTAAAAAATCCTTAAATTGACAGAAGTGATGATTACTAAATAACTAATTATGGATAATCCATAAAATTATCACATGCCTTTTTGAATAATTAGGAGTAGTAGTGGTAGTAGTAGGTTGTTAGTAGTGTTTAAATGTTTTAGATATAAATAATAATTTAATTTGTGTTTCCTTTAATTTTATTTTTATATCCCATTATACATAATCTATGAAACTTATCATTACCTTTAGTTTTACCTAATTTATTCTTAGTTACAGTATTCACATCACCACTCACCTTAATACCACGATTTTTAACATTATTCAAAGATATAATATTTTTATCCCCTCTTAAACTAATACCATGAACCTTATTATTATTCAATGTATTTTTCTTTATAATATTTTTATTTCCCCAAACTTTAATACCATTCTTCTTATTCTCATTAGCCACATTTTTAAATAAATAATTTTTGTGACCAATCATATTAAACCCAAAACTCTTAGATTTAACTTTATTAGAAACCATTTTATTATCATTGCCTTTAATATATACTCCATAATTTTTTACATTAATATTATTGTTTTGGAATTGATTATAGCTTCCTTGTAAAGAGGTTCCTTTATTTAGCCCAGAAATAGAATTACTTTTTATAATATTAGAATATCCTTTAATATTTATTCCAAGATTACCTTTACCAGAAATCTTATTATTATCTATAGTATTATAATGTGAAACAATATTAATCCCAATATTTTTAGGATTGATTATTGTATTTTTATAAATTCGATTCTCGATAGAAGCAATATAAATTCCAGTATTAACATTTTTTAAAATATTTTGAGCCACTATGTTGTCATTATCATAAACACTAATCCCATATTTCACATTAATAATATTGTTCTTAGTAATTTTAAGTCCTGAATTATCACTATATACTCCATAAGATCCTCCAAATATTGTGTTATCCCTAAAAAGATTGAAACTAGAATCTTTATAAAAATTTCCTGTAATAAATACTCCAAAATTATTGTTTAAAAAAGAATTTCCAATAATTTCATTAGAAACACCTAAATCACAATACACACCATACTTATTATTTTTAAAAACATTATTTTTAATTAAACTACCCCATGTAGACTGCATCCTAATACCAAAACCATTATTCTCAAAAATATTATTAGTTAAAATGAGGTTGTTACATTCATCAAGATAAATAGAATTGCCCTTGATATTTTTAAATATATTGTCCCCAATATTCACTTCATTAGGATTTACTCCTGTATATTGACCATAAATTGTATCGGCATGTATCTTAAATCCATCAGCATCAGAATTTTGAATAATATTTTGAGAAATTTTCAAGCCATAACCGTCAATAACTTCAATTCCACAAAGTTTAATATTACTTAAATTATTATTAATCACATCAACATAGGATCCACTAATTATAATACCTT
>JBOFHT010000003.1:0-7580 GCA_051649785.1 Methanobacteriaceae archaeon | reverse complement strand
AATATAATATCTAAAAATCCTAATGAACTTCAGAAAATGGTTAAGAAGTACAGAAACAAAGTTGACGTAATTCTTGCTCAAGGAACTGATATAAAAATCAATAGGGCTGTGTGTGAAAACATTAAAGTTGATATCTTATCTAGACCTTATCTTAAAGATCGTGGTTGTGGATTAAATCATGTTTTAGCTAAAGAAGCTGTGAAAAATAATGTTGCTATTGAGTTATGCGTATCTGATATTTTAAATTCCTATCTTTCCCATAGAGCTAAATTTTTAGCCAATTTTAGAGAAATAATCAAGTTCCACAATAAATTTAATTTTCCACTTATTATTAGTTCTGGGGCTAAATCTACTTTTGATTTAAAGGCACCACGTGACTTGAGAGCAATATTTACTTCATTAGGTCTTAGTAATAAAGGTTTTGATAATGCAATAATCAATACTCCTGAAGAAATTATTGATTTTGCTTCTAAACGTAGTAGCTATGTCGTTGTGGGTGTTCGGGAAATTATTACTAATAATATTAATGATGGGAGTACCTAGAGTATGAAGTTAAAAGTTCTTCCCCCTACTTTAAGAATAAAAAATAGATATTTAGCACTAAACATTAAATCGGAATCTCCTATTACTAGGGATGAATTTGTATATATTGCATGGAATGCTTGTTTACGTTTACATGGTGAGATTTATACAAGTAATTTTGATTTATGGCTTGTTAAATTTTATGAATCCTCCAATAATGCCTGTTATGATAAAAATAATAACAATGCCACTAATGATAGTAATAGTAATGTTAATGATAATAATATAAATAGTAGAGATAATGCCAATATTATTAATAATATTTTTTATTATCATGCGGTTTTAAGATGTAAAAGAGGGTTTGAAGAGGAAATTAGAAGCTCTTTAGCTCTTAATTCTAATTACAGGGCTGATAATGGTAGATTATATCGTGTTAACATAGTTACATTAGGTATTAGTGGAACAATTAATGCACTTATTAATAAATTTTTTAAATAGTTTTATTATTTTCATAGTTTTTCATATTTTTATGGCAAACTATATAAATCAAAACTTATAATATATATAATTGATAAGTTAGTATGTTATTATAGATATAGTTAGTATGGATACAAAATTAAATAAATTATTAAAGATAATTAAATAATTAATTATTATCTTACAAATTAAAGTTATAATCTAATTAAATTAACTATAATAAGATTGTAGCGTTTACAGACTTTTAATTTTTAATATTTTAGTTTTTAGTTCTAGTTTTAATGTTTTCATAATTAATAAGTTATTTTAATTAAAATATGTCTATAATACTAGAAAAAACTATATTAATCTATATTAATATAAGGATTTAATAATAATTATAATATATTCATATATTATCTAAATTATAATATTGGACAATTATAACTAAACAAGTATAACTTTAACAAATATAAAATGTAATATAAATTTATATAAAAACTGCATTTATATAAAAACTTCTTATATTAAAAACTATAAATAAATTTAAGAAAATATTTAACAAATTATAAATTTAATAAACTTAATCAAATTAAAGAGGTAATATTATGCAACCATTACAAAATGCTGGTTATGATAGGGCAATTACTGTTTTTAGTCCTGATGGAAGACTTTTTCAAGTGGAATATGCACGAGAAGCTGTAAAAAGAGGTACAACTTCATTAGGTGTAAAGTCAAAAGAGGGTATTGTTCTTTTAGTAGATAAACGTTCTACAAGTAGCTTAGTTGAAGCTAAATCTATTGAAAAAATATTCCAAATTGATGATCATATCGGTGCTGCTACTTCTGGACTTGTAGCTGATGCACGTTCTTTAATTGAAAGAGCTAGAATGGAATCTCAAATTAATAAAATTACTTATAATGAGCCAATTTATATTGAAGCTTTAGCTAAAAAAATATGTGACTTAAAGCAGATGTACACTCAAAATGGTGGTGTAAGACCTTTTGGTTCTGCTTTAATTATTGGTGGAGTTACTAAAAAAGGTTGTAGGCTTTTTGAAACTGATCCTAGTGGAGCTTTAATTGAATACAAAGCAACTGCTATTGGTTCTGGTAGGCAAGCAGCTATTGAGGTTTTTGAAGAAAATTACATAGAAGACTTGACTTTAGATGGGGCTATTGATTTAGCACTTGATGCAGTATGGGAAGCTACTGAAGGTAAAACTAGTTCTGAAAGCGTTGAAATTGCAGTTATAGAAAGTTCTAGTAAAAAATATAGAAAATTAACTGAAGATGAAGTTGTTAAATATGTTGAATCCTTAGTTGAAAGAAAAAAAGAGGATGAAGAAGAAACTGAAGATTCTGCTAATGAACTAGATTCTAATTCTGATGATGAAGATAAATCTAGTAATAAGACTAGTTCTAAATCCAGTGACACTTCTAGTGGCAATAATAAAAAAAAATCATCTGAATCTGAAGAAAAAGTAGATTATTAGTTTTTAAATAATTAATCTATTTTCTACTAAGTTCATACCTATTTATAGAACTTAACAATTATATTAAAAAAATTATATTAAATATTTTTAATTTATAATTTAACTTAAAATTTATAATTATTAATATAATCATAATTATAATTACATAATATAAAAACAATTATACTATATATTTTTTGAATTTTGGGGTTAACTGGGGGTTTATATGGTTAATGTTGATGATGCTGTAATAGCTAAGTTTGAATCATTTGGTGAGAGGTTTGAAATTCTTGTAGATGCTGATTTAGCCGCAGAATTTAAAAATCCAGAAAACTCTAAAGTTACTATTGAAGATATTTTAGCTGTTGAAGATATTTTTAAAGATGCCAAAAAAGGAGATAAAGCTTCTGAAGAAAGTATGGTAAAAATATTTGAAACTACTGATCCTCAAGAAGTAGCTACGGCAATTATCCAAAAAGGAACTATTCAACTAACTGCTCAGCAAAAAAGAGATATGCAAACAGATAAATATAATAAGGTAGTTGATAAAATAGCTAGGGAAGCAATTAACCCTCAAACTGGACTACCTCACCCACCTCAGCGTATTAGAAATGCAATGGAAGAGTCTAAAGTTCGTATTGATTCTTTTAAGTCAGTTGATGAACAGGTTAAAATAACTTTAAAAGCTATTAAAATAAAAATTCCAATTAGATTTGAAAAAGTCAGATTAGCTGTTAAATTACCTGGAGATGTTGCTGGAAGTGCATTTACACAAATATCTAGATTTGGTACAATTTTAAATGAAGAATGGCAACAAGACGGCTCATGGATTGGTATTGTAGAAATGTCTGGTGGTTTATCTGAGAAATTTATTTTAAAGATGAATGAATTAGCAGGTGGAAATGCAGAAACCCAAGTAATTAAATAATCATAAAATTAAGTAATTATAACAATACTGTTTATATAACCACACGGTTTATTCAAAATTTTCATTATTATTTTAGTATAGATTATCCCAATAGGGGGAATAATGTGATTTATGTAGAAGAAAAAGATTTAGTAGTTCCTGGTGAAGTCCTTGGAGAAGAGGACTATTTTTCAGGAAAAGGAACATTTAATGAAAATGGAAAGATATGTTCTATTTTAACAGGACTAGTTTCCATAAGGAATAATAAAATTAGTGTAATTCCTTTAAAAAGTAAGTACACTCCTAAGAGAGGGGATGTCGTAATTGGGAAAGTAGATGATATAAGATTTTCCATTTGGGATATTGGTCTTTATGCTCCTTATTCTGGAATTTTACCTGCTTCTGAAGTTTTTGGAAGAGAAAAAAAAGAATTAAGCAGAGTTTTTGATATTGGTGACACACTATTTTTAAAAGTTGTTGATGTTGATGAAGTAAAGAAAGTTAAGCTTGGCTTAAAAGGAAGAGGTCTTGGTAAGTTTAGAGGTGGAATTCTTGTTCATATCACTCCTACAAAGGTTCCTAGGTTAATTGGTAAACGAGGCTCAATGATCAATATGATTAAAGAAAAAACCCAATGTAAAATTGTTGTTGGGCAAAATGGAGCGGTTTGGGTCAGAGGAAATCCTCAAATGGAGAGAATTGTTGAAAAAATTATTAAGTTAATTGAAGAAGAAGCTCATACTTCTGGTTTAACTGATAGAGTTAAAGAACAGTTATATTTACTTGTTGATGGTGGAATCCCTGAAGATTTTAACCAAAAATCTAATCTTGATAATGATAGTGATGATTTCAATAATGAAGATACTCATAGTGTTAATAATAATGGCTCTGTTGATAACTTAGATAATCCAGACAATAATCAAATAGATAATTTTGATACTAATAATGTTTCGGACTTAGAAAGCTCTAAAAATAAAGATAATGAGACTTCTAATAATACCTCAGTTAATCCTTCTAAAAATTCTAATTTTAACTGGGGCAAAAGAAAGCCTACCCATAGTGTTTGCATTCCTTATAATAATGATAATGGTTCTAATAATAGAAATCTAAGTAATAGGAATTCAAATAATAATAATATGGATAATAGTAGCAATAATAATAATAATAATAGAGATAATAATAGCAATAATAACAATCTAAACAATAGGAATTCTGACAATAAGTATTCTAATAGTGGGAGTACTCATAAAAAAGATTTCTATAATAAAAAAAAGCCTAATGTTGATATTGACGAAGATGGATTAGAAAAACCAACTCTTCAAAATATAACGGATTAGGGTTTAACTGGGATTTTATAGTAAGTATATCAATTTAATCTATTGACTGAATAATAGCTAAATAGACGAATATTTAATTAAGAGGTGATTATTATCATCGAAAATTATATTAACAAAAGTAGAAATGAAAGTAGTAATAATAATGAGAATAATACTGAAAAAAGAGAGGATGGTAGATTAGCTAATGAGTTAAGACCATTAAAAATTGAAGTAGGTGTTTTAGAAAGAGCCGATGGTTCTGCTTATTTAGAAGTTGGTGGGAATAAAATATTAGCTGCTGTTTATGGTCCTCGTGAATCATATATTAGAAGATTATTAAAACCTAATACTGGTGTTATTAAATGTAGATATAATATGGCTCCTTTTTCTGTTGATGATAGAAAAAGACCGGGTCCTGATAGACGTTCAACTGAAATTTCTAAAATCACAGCTGAATCATTAAGACCTTCTTTACTTTTATCTAAGTTTCCTCGTTCTATGGTAGATATAAATATTGAAATTATAGAAGCTGAAGGTGGAACTCGCTGTGCTGGAATTACAGCTGCTTCTGTAGCTTTAGCTGATGCTGGGATTCCAATGAGAGATATGGTCGTAGCTTGTGCAGCTGGTAAAGTTAATGGTGAAATAGTTCTTGATTTATCTGAAAAAGAAGATAAAGAAGGACAAGCTGATGTTCCAATGGCTATAATGCCACGTACTGGTGAAGTAACATTATTACAAACTGATGGAATGTTATCTACAGATGAATTTGAAAAAGCTATTGACTTAGCTACTAAAGGATGTATGGAAATTAGCGAAATACAGAAAAAAGCCCTTAAAGATAGGTATGGTGTATAGAATGAAAGTTGTACCCGAGATTACAAAAGAAAGTGTTACTAATCTTATTAATGATGGTGAACGGGCTGATGGAAGGGCTCTTAATGAATATAGGGAAATTTCTGTTGAAAAAGGCATTATTACTAAAGCTGAAGGTTCTGCAAGAGTAAAAATAGGTAATTCTCAAGTTATAGCTGGAATTAAATATCAAATTGGTGAACCCTTCCCAGATACTCCTAATGTTGGAGTTATAATGACTAATGCAGAGCTTATTCCAATGGCTTCTCCAGAATTTGAATCAGGACCTCCTAATGAAAATTCCATTGAATTAGCTCGTGTTGTTGATAGAGCTATTCGTGAAAGTGAAATGGTGGATTTAGAAAAGCTTTGTATTGTTAAAGGTAAAAAAGTCTTAATGGTCTTTATTGATTTACATATTATTGATTATGATGGAAATCTTTTTGATACAGCTTCTCTTGCGGCATTAGCTGCTTTAACAGATACTAAATTACCTAAAATAACTTTTGAAAATGATGAAATTGTTAAAGATGAAAAAATATTAGAACCTTTACCTATTCGTGACAAAGCATTGTTATGCACTTTTGCGAATATTGGGGAAAAAATGGTTATTGATCCTTCTTTAGAAGAAGAACAAATATTATCTGCAAGATTATGTATAGGATTTACAGAATCTGGTAAAATTTGTGCTATGCAAAAAGGTGGAGATTCTCAATTATCAAAAGAAAATATTTTTGAAGCTGTTAAAATAGCTGAAGAAAAATCTAAAGAGCTTTTAAAGCATTTAGATTAATTTTCACTTTTTAACTTTTTATTTTATTATATTTTATTATATTTTTTAATAATTCACTGATTTAAGAATATTTAATCTAATATTAATTATAATAATATTAGTTTATTATTGTTTATTTCACTATTTTTTTATCAAATCATTATTAGATATCCTATATTAAATTATATTAAATGATAGTTGGTATTTATTTAATGAGATTAGTAGGGTTTTAAATTGAATTATTGTGTAAATTCAATGTAAATTAAAAAAAACTAGTGAAAAACCATTAAGTTTAAATATGAATTAAATTATAATTATAATGATTATAATGTTTACTTTATGATATTTAAAATATATTTACGATAATTTAAAGTAATTTAAAAATAATTTAGATTTAAAACTTATAAAATTAATAAAAAAAATATTAAAAATATAATAATTTTTATTGGAGTGATTATAATGGCAAGAACAAAAAAAGTAGGGATTACTGGAAGATTTGGTGCAAGATACGGTAGAAAAGCAAAGCGTGCTGTAAAATCTATTGAAGAAAACATGAAGAAAAAACACATTTGCCCTAAATGTGATAGACCTGCTGTTAAAAGAGTAAGTGCTGGTATTTGGAAATGTAGAAAATGTAATAATGTTTTCACAGGAGGAGCTTTTGTTCCAGAAACTCCTATGGCTAAAACCGCAGCACGTAATATTAAGAGAGTTGTTGGAGGCCAATAGCTTGTATAAATGTGCTTCTTGTGGGGAAGAAGTGGATCTAAAAGGATACATGGAAAATAAATGTCCTCGTTGCAGATATAGGATTTTATTTAAAAATGTTCCAGAAGTAAAAAAAATTGTTAAAGCAAGATAATCTATCTGTTAACTGCTTTTTCATTTTAATTTTATTAATAGGTTAATATATTTAGTTTGTTTTAGATTAATTTACTTTATAATTGTTAGCTATTACTTTAATTAACTTAATAGCTTTTTATTATACTATTTTTAATTAATTTTTAACTACTTAATTTAATATTATTTTATATAGTTCTTTCAGATATTCCTTTGTTTTTCAAACAACCTATTAATTCATGCTATATTTTTGATTATAATTCTAATTATAATTTATTAATTTTATTAATGTGATTTCTATGCTTCTTTCAACATCAAGGAAACCTTCTCAACAAACAAGATCTTTTTGTAAAAATTTAAGTCGTATTTACAATTTTGACTATGTTAACAGAGGTAAAATGAGTATGAGGGATTTATTTTTAAATTCCAATGATGAA
>JBOFHT010000002.1:0-13037 GCA_051649785.1 Methanobacteriaceae archaeon | reverse complement strand
TATATCAAAATCCCAAACTTCAAAAATTAAAACGACTTAAAATACTTTGGTTTAGCAAATTAAGGAAATTTCTTTTTGAAAAAATTATATTTTTGACTATAAAATAACAAAATAAAAAAGGGTTTCTACAAAGCCATTTATAGATATTAAGTTATGAATATTAATTTAGAATTATAATAATTACAACAATTGGTGAGTTTATGAGAATAGTAATTACAATTGGCGGTTCAATACTAATAAAAGAATATGATTATAAAAAATTCCGAGATTATGCAGAAATTATAAAACCATTAGCTAAAGAACATGAAATATTTTTAGTTGTTGGTGGTGGAAAACCCGCAAGAGATTATATTAGTGTTGTAAGAGACTTAAACTGCAATGAAGCTACTTGTGATGACATTGGAATTGAAGTAACTCGTTTAAATGCTAAAATACTTACACTTGCATTGGGAACTGATGCTTATCAACGAATACCTCATAATTTCCAAGAAGCCCTTGAATTCTCAGCTACAGGTAAAATCATCGTTATGGGTGGAACTGAACCTGCTCATAGTACCGATGCAGTTGGAGCTATTTTAGCAGAGTTTGTAAATGCTGAAATGCTTATTAACTTAACTTCAGTTGATGGATTGTATACCGCAGATCCTAATAAAGATAAAGATGCTAAGCTTATAGATGAAGTTAAAGCTAGTGAAATGATGGAATTTATTAAAGATAAAGACATGAAAGCAGGTACCTATGAATTTTTTGATATGACTGCCCTTCAAATGATTAAACGTTCCTCACTTGAAACTGTAATAGCTAATGGATATGACCCTCAAAATTTAATAAAAGTTCTTAATAATGAAAAAATAGGGACTAAAATCATTTCTGAATAAATTTAATTATAAATAAAAGTAGATAATACTAATAAAAATAAAGATAACAAAAATAATAATAATAATAATAATAATAATAAAAGAAATATAGATATAAATAAGAATAAGAAATAAAGGTGAAAAAATGATAGAATCACATAAACATTGCCCTGTATGTAACACTCCTATTCCTATGGATGAACTAACTTGTTCTCCAAATTGTCAAGAAGCTTTATTATCTAAACAAAGGAAATTAAAAAAGAATAGAATGGTTTTAATGGTACTTATAATATTTTTCTTAATAGTTGTAGCTTATATGAGCTTTTTTTAAATAGAATAATTTATGAAATAAAAAAAATAAATAAAACATTAAGTTATAAGGTTAAAATTATGATTTTATCATCAACTAATACATTGGATAGTAAAAAAATAAGGGAGTACTTAGGTCTTGTGAGTGGAGAATCTCTTATAGGATCCAATGTATACAAAGATTTATTTTCTGGTGTACGGGATGTTGTAGGTGGGCGAACATCTGCTTATGAAGAACAAATTCAAAAAGCTAGGGGATTAGCTATTAATAGTATGAAAGAAAAGGCTGAAGACCTTGGGGCTAACGCTATTATTGGTTTAAAAATTTCCTACAGTAACCTAGGTGGAACCATGGGAAATACTATATTAGTTACTTGTTATGGAACTGCAATATCATATACTGATTAAAAGTTCTGATAATCTATGATAAATCTTCCTTCTTTTAAAGAAAACAAAAAAGACATATTAATAGCTACTGTTTGTATAGGTAGTGGAATAATAGTTGGTGTTTTTGTTTTAATATTATTTATATACTTTAAAATAGCTATATTAGGATTTAATCTTGGTTTAATATTTTCACCACTTGCAGCAGGTTATGTAGAAACTCAAGTAGCTAAAAGAGTTTATAAAAAAACAACAGGTGCTATTAGTGCACTTTTAATTTTTGTTCTTACAGTTTTATATGGTTTTGGAGTAATAAGTGAAATTGAATTTACACTTAATATATTTACAATTGGAGGATTAGCTGTTGTTTTCCAAGCTACATTTCCTATTTTTGTTAATTATCTAATTTTTGTTGTTTTAATTGGAATTATAGCATATATGTTATCTTTAATGAAGTCAATGATTTTAAAGGTTTATATGATTTATATAACATTTATTGAAAGGTTATTAGGAAAAAGATATAGTGAAAGAATTGATAATTTTAATAAAAACATAAGCTCAAAATTATATTCAAATATAAAAAGTGATATTGAGTTTGATGAAAATATAGGCAAAATAAATATTAATGAATTAGATACTAAACTTTTAACTGTTACTCATCCATTAAATCAAGGAATAAGTGATTATTTAGGACTATTTGAAGGGAAAGTTATTATAAAGAATACTAATAATCTTATTAAAGCTACTAAAAAAGAAAATGATGACTTGTTATTAGATAAATTAAAAAGAGCTAGAGAACAAGCATTATTTAATTTAAATGAAGAAGCTAAAAAGTATGGTAGTGATTATGTAATTGATGTAGATATAGAGTTTAGTAGTGTCCCTAACTTTAAATCAAATGATATTCATATAATAGCTACAGGTACTGGTGTTAAACTAGATAATACTAGTATAAGTAAAAATAATAATAATAATAATAATAATGGTAATAATAGTAATAATAGTAATACCAATAATAATATAGAAAATACAGATGATAATAATACTAATAATATAGACAATACAAATAATACAAATAATAATAATAATAATAATAATACGGTTAGTGCAGGAGATTAAATGGTATTAAAATCAAGTAATATCTCTATCCTCATAAGATATTGTAAAAGTAATGCTTTAGCTATCTTAGGAATTATTTTTATTATAATGGCTATTTTAATATTATTTAATAATGTAATAGCTAACTTAATTCGTCCAATTACAGAATTATTTCTTATGGGATCTTCTAAAGGTAAAGACCTATTATTTTTTACAGCTATGGGATTTTTACTCATAATTACAAATACCAAATACTTTAAATCACAGTCATTTTGGAACTTAGGATCATATAAAGATTATTCACAATCAAATAATCAAAAATATCTTAAAATTACATTAATTTTATTAACAATTAGCTTATTATTTGCATTAATATTAGAAATAGTTATGAGAGCTAATTTGCCAATAGGTCAATTAACAACATTTGTAGTTATAAATCCTGAGACCACTACAACAAGTATTTTACATACTCATATTTTTAAATCTGTTTCAAGTAATTTCGTTAGTGATATAATTAATATACTTAGTTCTAATAGTTTTAGTAGTTCTATTTATACAAGCAGTATTAATAGCATTACTACAAATATTAATACTGGAAACTCTTTATATTATTATATTCCGAAAATAGCCAATATTTTTATAGTGCTTTATCCAATTACAGCAATATTTGGACTACTCTCACTTAAAAATAGAACAGTTCCCAGTAGATTAATATTAATATTTACAATGGTATGTGGATTAATTGGATTATTAGATGGTGGATTATTTGCAGTTCCAACTATAATTGGATTATTTGGGCTACTTTACATATATTTCAATGCTTATTGGTTTAATTATTATTTACTATATTTAGTAAATTATATTAATTATAATTCTCCAATAGCATTTAATAGAAAAAATAAGAAATTTAATAAAGATAATGAAGATAATAAAAGTAATATCTCTATTAATTCTAATGAAAGTAAATATAATATAGATTATAGATATATGGAGCATAGATATAATAAAAGATACATAATCAAAAAGCTCTCTGAAAAACTAACCCATAGGTGGAATTATAATAAAGTAAAAAAAATTTTCCCATTGGTTTTTTTAATATTAATAATAGTTCTTAGGATTTCAATTGGAATTATGGGAACAAATGTAGATTATTATGAAATTACAATATTAGAACCTGTTAATGATGTTAAGTTAAGTAGTTCATTAATTAAATTAAATTTAGATAACCGTTCAAAGGTAAATAATATAACTACAAATTCTAACAAAACAATTATAGAAATTTCAGCTAATGAAAACGAAATAGAGATTATAGGTAGAATTGTGCATGTTTTTAAAGATTATAATAATTACAAAACAGAAAATAAATTAATAAATAAAGTTATAAATAATAGTAGTAATAATATGATTAATAGTGATAACTCTAATGATAATATTAACAATACTAAAATAAATGCATTTTCAATTTCATGGAACTTCTATTCTTATGTATAAATTAAATTTAAATATAATAAACTAGTGTTTAAAATGAAGCTCAGCATAATTATTCCCACTTATAATGAAGAAGAATATCTTCCTAAGCTACTAGACAGCATTGTAAGTCAAGATTTCACAAATTATGAGATAATAGTAGCTGATGCTAGCTCTAAAGACAAAACTGTAGAAATAGCTAAATCATATGGCTGTAAAGTAGTTGAAGGTGGAATGCCAGGAGTTGGTAGAAATAAAGGAGCAGAAGTAGCTAGTGGGAAAATATTCTTATTTTTAGACTCTGATTTAGTTTTAACAGAAAATTATCTTAGCAACACAATTAATGAGTTTGAAAAAAAAGAGTTAGGAATAGGTATTACACAGATGATACCATCATCAGGAAAACTTATTGATAGATTATTACATAGTCTTGCAAACTATTTTATGATTGCTGTTGAAAATATTAAGCCCCATGGTGCAGGTTGCTATGGTTTAATAAGTAAAGCAGATTTACATCAGAAAGTTAAAGGTTTTGATGAGACTTTAAGTTTTGGTGAAGATACAGATTATATTGAAAGAATAGCTAAAATTTCAAAGTTTAAAGTTGTTAGAAGTGGAAAATTAATTGTTTCAACTAGAAGAATTGAGGAACAAGGATTATTAAAACTTATATCCCAATATGGGAAAAGTACAATCAATGATTTTATAGGAAAAAGAACTACAGCTAAAGAACTAGGCTATGATTTTGGTCATTACAGTGATAAAAATGTAATTATACCTAAAAAAATTCTTTATTCCGTTTGCGGAGAAGGTATGGGTCATGCTATCCGTAGTGGTGTCATTATTGAAGAACTAAATAAAAATCATACATTGCTAATATTTGCAAGTGATCGTTCATATCATTATTTAAATAGTAAATTTGATAATGTTTATGAAATTAGTGGATTTAATACTGTTTATGAAAATAACGAAGTTAGGAATAAACAAACATTTATGAATGCTTTAAAATCAATACCCTCTGATTTAAAAGAGAATTATAACATATTATATAAAAAGGCAAGGGAATTTAAACCAAATATAATAATATCTGATTTTGAAAATTATGCTAGTATGTTAAGTACTTTAATAAATGTACCTATGATTAGTGTTGATAACATACATATGATTACACAATCTGAAATAGACTATCCTCCTAAAAATAAAAGAGATATGATAACAGCTAAAAGTGTTATTAGATCATATATTGTACTTCCTAAAAGGTATATTTTAACTAGCTATTTCTATCCTAAATTAAAAAACCCTAAAAAAGCTGTTATTTATCCTCCTGTTTTAAGGGAAGAAATTAGAACAGTAAATGGGAGTTATGAAGGTTATATTTTTGTTTATCAAACAAGTTCAAGTAATTTAAAACTAGTTGATATTTTAAAAGAATCAAAAAACAAGTTCGTTGTTTATGGTTTTGATAAAGAAGGAATTGAAGATAATTTATTTTTTAAAAAATTTAATGAAACAGAATTTTTTGAAGATTTAGGGAAAGCCGATGCTGTAATTAGTAATGGAGGATTTACACTTTTAAGTGAATCCATTTATCTTAAAAAACCTATTTATACAATTCCTGCTACTGGAAACTTTGAACAAACATTAAATGCATTTTATATAGATAAATTAGGTTATGGGGAAATGCATAATGATATTACAACTGACAAAATAGAAAATTTCCTTAAAAACAGACAAAAATACATTAAAAACCTTGAAAAATATCAAAATCCAGGAAATCAAGAAATAATAAAAGAACTAGAAGATGCAATAGAAACCTATGCAATTAAAAATAAGTAGATATGATATTATTTAATAATAATAATAATAATAGCTAAAATTAAAATTATAATAACATGTGAAATAAGTAAATAAAATAAACAATTAAGCTAATAAAATATAAATAGCTAAAATAATAAAATACTAGCTAAAAATAAAATTATAATAACATGTGAAATAAGTAAATAAAATAAACAATTAAGCTAATAAAATATAAATAGCTAAAAATAAAATTATAAAATAAAAAAAGAATAAAAAATAAAGTGTAAAGGTTTAAATTAAACCTTAAACAAGATTATAAACTTACACCCATATCAAGCTGTTCTGTAAGTTCTTTATACCTATTTCTTATAGTTACTTCTGTAACTCCTGCAATATCTGCTACATCTCTTTGTGTTTTTCTCTCACCTAAAAGAACTGAAGCAATATATAATGCAGCAGCAGCTACTCCCGTTGGGCCTCTTCCAGAAGTCAATCCTTTTTCCATAGCTTTTTCTATAATTTCAATAGCTCTTGATTGAACTTCACCTGAAAGACCAAGTTCACTTGCAAAACGAGGCACATAATCCACAGGAGATGTTGGAGGAAGCTTAATATTTAACTCTCTAGCTAAAAATCTATAAGTACGACCTACTTCTTTTTTCTTAACACGTGAAACTTCAGCAATTTCATCTAAAGTACGTGGAACATTACAACGTCTACATGCAGCATATAATGATGCAGCTACAACTCCTTCAATACTTCTACCACGAATAAGACGATTTTCAACTGCACTTCTGTAAACTACAGAGGCAGCTTCCCTTACACTACGAGGAAGACCTAAACGAGATGAATCACGGTCAAGCTCACTTAAAGCAAATGCTAAATTCCTTTCAGTAGCTCCAGAAATTCTTATTTTCCTTTGCCATTTTCTTAAACGATACCATTGAGCCCTATTTCTTGCAGGAATATCTCTACCATAAATATCCTTATTCCTCCAATCAATCATAGTACTTAAACCTTTATCATGTATAGTGTAAGTAATTGGAGCTCCTACTCTTGTACGTTTATCACGCTGTTCGTGATCGAATGCTCTCCATTCAGGACCCATATCTACAAGATTATCATCTAAAACAAGTCCACAACCTGCACAAACAATTTCAGCCCTCTCATAGTCCCCTATAACCTCTTCAGACCCACATTCCGAACAAGCCGTTTGTTTTTCAGTTTTAGAAACATCACTTTGCATTGTTTCTTTAACTGAAAGCTTTTCAGCATGCTTTTTTCTTTCGGAAAACTTATTAATTAGTTTATCTTTCGTCTTGGTCCCCTCCTTTTTCCATTGGAATTATTATTGTTATTATTAGAATTATTATTAAATTTACCTTTATTAGAATTATTTCCAAACTTTCCTTTACTTCGCCTCTTATTCTTTTTAGGGCTTTGATTAGAAACAAATAGCTCTTCACCAATATTATCTTCAAAGGTTTCAAGACCTACAGATTTAAAAACAGCAACTGCTATAAAAGGCTTTTTAGTTGGACCAAATACTGCTTTTATTTTACCAATCTTCTTTTTATCTTTATTTAGAACTAATCCTCCAGCTGGAGGTGTTGCAGAAGATCTAACAACTAAATTACCCGAATTAGTTATATGTGAAATGTTACCAAGAGCTTTCATAAGAATACCATAAAAATAAAATTATTATTGTTATTAAAAAATTATTTAATAATAGTTATTATTACTTAAAATATTAAAATACGGCAAATTAAGTTCTTAATTACATTAACAATTAAGCAATAGTATTAAAAAACCTTAAAAAATTTAATAATCCAATAAATAAATGTTGCCTATATACAGCAAACTACACAACAGTACTATGTACGCAATCATATATAAATGTTTCGATATATTTATATATAATTACTATTCCATTAATAAATATTTTTCTTTAGAGAGCATAGACCTAATGCTTCTTATTATCATCAGCATTACTCTTTTCATCTACATTATAATTATTATCAAAGTCATTATCCCCTACACATTTAATATTATCCTCACAAGTATCTGAGCTATTAGTTTTACTACTAGCATTGTCTTTAGAAAGCTTTTTACTGTAATAGAAAGTAGCTAATATACCTAAAACTGTTGGAAATATATAAGATGTGATTCTTTCAATTGTACTTGCAGCAAGAACATAATCTGCAGTTATCCCCACAGGAGCAAATAAAGCTATCATTATAATTTCAGTTATTCCTAAAGCTCCTGGTAATAATGGTAAAAATGAAAGTAAAATAGCTATTGTTAAAACCGTGACAAATGGAGCTATTGGAGGAGTTATACCAATAGCTAAAAAGCATATGTAAAAATTAAATATGTCTAGTCCCCATGTAAAAAGAGCTAAAAGAGCACCAACAAAAAAAAGTTGTTTATCACTAATAATAACCTTAAAACTACTATTAAAATTAGAAATAGCTTTTTTAGCTTTATTCTCAACAGCTTCGGAGTTGTAATTTTTATAAATTTTAGAAATAAATGACTCTAAACCATGGAGTATTTTAAAAACAATGTTAGTAGAAACTTCTTTGTTTATTCCAGCATATAAAATCAGGGAAAATCCTGAAATAGTAGCTATTATTAGTATTATTAATATTGATTTTGATACTAAATTAAGATCCCATGAAATAAGTGCCACAACAGCCACTAAAGTCATTATTATAAATGGAAGTAGTTCTAAAACTCTATCAACTAATGTAGAAGCAAATCCAACTTCAACAGGAGTTTTATTATATTTATTAAGAACAAAAGCACGTAATGGCTCACCTCCAATAGATCCAGGAGTTATATTATTTCCAAATATACTTGTAAGAAGAATTCCGAATACATTAAAAAAATTAGGAGATTTTACATTATTATTAGTATTGTGATCAATACGGCTTAAAATGAATTTCCATCTAAAAGCCCATAATACTATAACCAGCATTTTTATAACAAATGATAAAGCCAATAATCGTAAATCAGTCTGTTTAAGACTTTCAATAATCCCATCTACCCCTGCAAATACTACAATTACAAAAATTATAATAAATACTATAATAAAAGAAAATATTATTGCTTTTTTATTCTCAGTTATAAGATTATAAATATAATTATCATTATCATCAGTTTTATCGCTCATAAATACACTTCGCAAATGATTAGAATTTTAATTAATAATTAAATTAGTATTAGCAGTAGTGTTAGTAGTAGTAGTAACAGTAACCATAGCGAAACTAAAGTTAGAGTCAGTTTTACTGGTAGAAAATCATTTTAAGCCAGTAATTTCCAATAAAGACTTGCCTTCATTTAATTGATTAATAATAGTTATTTCTTTTATTTTAATATCTAATGTTTTTGAAATTACATTAAGGAAGCTTTCTTTAGGAATAATAACTACTCCATTAATATCTGCAAAAATAAAGTCACCAGGTAAAACTTTGTAATTATTTTCATTTTCGTGAATAATAACCTCACAGTTAACTTCACCTAATCCTTTTGGATTACCTGCATTAGGTACTGTAAAGCAGGAATAAACAGGGTAATCAAAATCAGCTAAAAAATCAATATCTCGACAAGAACCATAAATAACAGTTCCAGCTAAGCCATTATTTTTAGAAGAAGTTGAGGTTAATTCCCCCCAAATAGCTGAGGGAATATAATTTGAACAAATATTATCAACATTATCACTATTAGGCGTATTCCCTATATTATGATGTTTGTTATTATTAGTAGTATCCGTAGAAGAAGAAGCAATATTAGTAAGTGATTCCAAAGCCCCATTATTAATACTAGCATCAATAAAAAGAATATCACCTTTTTCAGCATTATCAATAACAAAAAGAGAGGTTCCCCAATCATTATGACTTGTTTTACCTGTGACAACCCTACCAAATGTTTTTTTATTATTAACTGCCTTTAAGCTAGGAATAACACCATTATTTACTCTAGAATGATAATTGTTATTGTTGTTATTAATAGTATTATGGTTATTATTACCATTACAGTTATCAGAATTATGATTATTAACATTAACTTGCATTATTGCATCAGAAATCTGACAAGAACTAGTATTATCTAGTAAATCAATAATAATATCAGCAAAATCAATATCTAAGTTTAAATAGTAAGCTAATTTTTTAGAATTTAAGCTATCCTCATATAAAGATTTAGTGTTACCATTAATATTTATATTTATATTATTAATATTAGTATTTTCATTATTGTTATTGTTATTATTAATATTAATATTATTATCTAAATTAGCCAAGTCACTAATTTTAATATTAATATCCTTAATAATACTAGATGTATCCTTATCACTATCTAATTCATTAGATACTTCTTTTTTAAATTTATTTAAAATAAATTTTGGAGATAATTTAGCTTTTTTGCTCATAATTTCATCATTTGTAATAAAAATATCTAAATTAGACTTAGATTAATCTTGGTGAGTTGTTACTTCCTCAACCATTCTTCTACCAGCTACTACTTCATCAATACTTTGAATAGATCCACCATATTCCTCTACAGCAGCTTTAATAATATTATAATCCAAATCAATTCCTTCAATTGTTGTTTTAATAGTTTCAGTTTCTTTGTCAATTTCCATTAAACTTATATTCACTCCTTCAACACCACTAACTTCGCTCAAAAAAGTAGCAAAATCAGAAATAAGAGGGTTATGAGGTTTTAAAATATCTAAAACTAAACGAATAAGTCCTTTTGCCATATGTAATCTCCTTACTGACTATGAAATATTGCTAATAAAATATTAGTTAAATTTAGTATAATTATTTAGTTCAAATTCATTATAATTAAATTAAGTATAAATTAAGTATAATTATTATTAGTTCAATCCAATATATAAAAATTTTCAAAAAAGTACAAAAATATGGCAATAATTATATTAATATTTAATAATGTTTGATTCAGACAATAATTTTAATTTATGTAATATTTAGGATATATCTTTATTTATATTTTGAGTCTTGGGCAAAAGTAGACTTTTTTATTGGTTTTTATTGTTTGCAAGTTTGATTTCTGGTTTTCCATTGGGAAATCTAGTTTTAAATTCTTTTTGGAATTTTTTAAGATTAATTTGGCTTTAATTGAATTTCAGCTAATTAATTTTTTCCAACAACTAACATTTTGACAGTTCCATTTTATATATTAACAGTTAACTTTATATACTATGTGTAAAGTAATATAAGTTCATAATATTATTAGAAAACGAACGTTTGTTTTTTAAAATTGTTAAAAAATATAAAGAATGTTAAAATATAATAATTAATAATTCCATTTGGAAATTAATTTAATAGTCAAAAATATTTTTTTTCAATATATTTTAAAAGCTTTAATTATAATAAACTGGGGTGAATCTTATTTTAAACAAAAGTAGACATAAAAACATATTTTTTAAGTATTCAATGCTTTTTATATTAGCGTTAGTACTTATTATTATGTTTAGTAGTACTGTATTTGCAAGTACTATAGTAATTAATAATAATACGAATGAAGGTATTAAAGGTAGTCTTGGAAACGACACAATTAACCTAACAAGTGGAATATACAAAGGAGCCAACAACATTAACGTAACTGTGGCTAATAATAAGAATATTATTATTCAAAGTCATGATCCAAATAATAAAGCAGAAATTGACTGTACTGGAACATTTTTTATTAATAATAGTGGAACCGTGACATTAATCAACCTAATAATTAAAAATAGTCAAAATTCTTCGATTATGGGAACAACAGGCAGTAATTTAACTGTAATAAACTGCACATTCACTAACAATAAAGGAATTTCGGGTGGTGCAATTTATACTACTTCTTATGGTATTTTGTCTGTAATTAATTCCTCATTTAACAATAACAAAGCAAATATTAATAATGGCGGAGCAATATATACTACTAACACTAACTTATCCGTAATTAATTCCTCATTTAACAATAACACAGCAAATATTGCAGGTGGAGCAATATATACTACTGGTGGTAATTTGTCTGTAATTAATTCCTCATTTAACAATAACACCGCAAATAATAATAATAGTGGGGGAGCAATATATACTACTAACACTAACTTATCCGTAATTAATTCCTCATTTAACAATAACATCGCAAATATGAGTGGTGGAGCAATCCTTACCAATAATAATAGCTTGTCTGTGATTAATTCATCATTTAACAATAACACAGCAAATAATAGGGGAGGAGCAATATATACTACTACTGCTAACTTATCTGTGATTAATTCCTCATTTAACAATAACACCGCAAATAATACAGGTGGAGCAATATATACTACTAACACTAACTTATCCGTAATTAATTCCTCATTTAACAATAACACTGCAAATAATACAGGTGGAGCAATCCACATAAATAATCCCACTAATTTAACTTTAACAAACACCACATTTAACAACAACACAGCAGAAACAGGAGGAGCAATACAACTAAACAACACAAACAACATAACATTGACAAACTCCAATTTTAATAATAACACAGCAACTAACGGAGGAGCAATACAAACCACAAACTCCACCAATATAACATTAACAGACTCTAGTTTTAATAATAATACTGCAACTAACGGAGGAGCAATTCAGAGTACTAATTCTAGTAATATAACATTAACAAACACCATATTCAACAACAACACAGCAACTAATTCAGGTGGAGCAATTCATACTAATATAGGTAATTTTTCTGTATCCGATTCCACATTCAACAACAACACAGCAACTAACGGAGGAACAATCTATACTTCTTCCAGTAATTTTTCTGTATCCGATTCCACATTCAACAACAACACCGCAACAATTTACGGAGGAACAATCTATACTTCTTCTAGTAATGTATCCGTATCCAATTCCACATTCAACAACAACACAGCAACTAACGGAGGAACAATCTATATTAATTTGGGTAATTTATCTATATCTAATTCCACATTCAACAACAACACCGCAAATAATAGCGGTGGAACAATCAGTACTAATATGGGTAATGTGTCTGTGTCTAATTCCACATTCAACAACAACACCGCAAATATTGGTGGAGCAATTCATGCTAATTATG
>JBOFHT010000001.1:0-2309 GCA_051649785.1 Methanobacteriaceae archaeon | reverse complement strand
TAAAAATGCTGCTGGTCCCCAAAGTGCTCCTGCTACAGCTCCAAATATTGGTCCTAATCCTGCAATATTTAAAAATTGAATTAAAAATGCTTTTTTCCAATCTAATTCAACATAATCTACTCCATCAGCCAATCTAACTGCTGGCGTTTTCTTATCACTAATTCCAAATACTTTTTCAACATATTTTCCATACACTATATAACCCACAATTAAAGCTATTAATGATCCTATAAAACTAATCATTTCAACCTCCAGAAATATTTATTTATGATTCATTATAGCAATTTTTAGTACAAGATATTTATTTTTTGTTTGAATTGTATTTTTTATTGCTTCAAATGCTTCTATTTAAACTTGAATTCATTTTTTTCTATTTTTCATCTTTTAATATTTTTAAAGTTGTTGTTGTAAAAGCAACAATACCTATAATTGGAGCTACTATTATTCCTAATATAGGTATAAAATACAATATTGTAAATATTCCCCCTCCAATTACAAACGTAATTTTATTTTCTTTCATAAAATCAGAGCTTTCTTTAGCACTAAATTTTCTTCTTTCTAGAGTATAATCAACAAAATTATACGATATAAAGTAGCTTTGAACTATAAATATTAATATTGGAATAGATATATTAATAACTGGTATAAACCCCAAGAGTAATATAGCTAAGGTATAAATAATTTCTTTAGCAAAACTTTTACTCGCAATTTTTACTCCTCTAAATATAAAATATATATTTTGCTTTAAACTAAAATTATAATCAACATTATCTTCATATTTCTCGATTTTTTCTGAAATATAACTAAAAAATGGAGATAAAATACCCAACAAAATTGTTTTAAAAAAGAAGTATTGTATAGAAATCATCAAAACTCTAATAAAAGTAACTATAACCCATTTCAATATTCCTGTATATTTTTGAATTTCAAAATATATACTTAACCTTGTAAAAATTTTATCTCCAGTATAACCAGATACATAATAAAAGATTATTAACAGTAACAGTCCAATAAAACCTCCAACGAAATATCCCCACTTCAACTTTTGAGCTTTAATTATACTTGGTGCCGATAAGTAGCTTTCTATCATTATTTTTATTTTATTCATCATTTCTCCTTTTTAATAACAAAAAAGACCCTAAGGTCTTTTTTTACTTTTGATATATATTAATCTCTACTCTTCTATTTAATGCTTTACCCTCTTTTGTAGAATTTGATCCTACTGGATTTCTGTCTCCATATCCTACACTTGATATTCTGCTAGGTGAAACTCCTTGTGCAGATAAGTAGTTAGCTACACTTTGAGATCTTTGTAGCGATAAGTTTAAGTTTGAATTTGGATTTCCTGTGTTATCTGTATAACCAGAAACTTGGATTTTTGTTTCAGGATATTTATTCATAATGTATGCTATTGAATTTAAAGGTGAATAGAATCCTCCGTTTAAAACAGAACTTCCGCTCTTAAATGAAGATTCCCCTGGTAATCTCAAGTTAATATTATCTTTATTATTTGTAACTGTAATATTTGTACTATTCAGAGCATTCATAAATTCTTTATATTGAGCATCTTTATAAGCTCCCCAACCAAGACCTGCTAAAGCTCCTACTCCAGCTCCTATTAATGTTCCTTTAGTATCTTTTCCTACTAATTGTCCTATTAATGCTCCTGCTGCTGCTCCTTTTAATGTTCCACTAGTTTTTTTATTAATATTTCTATTTGTATTTGTATTTGCAGTAGAGCTACACGCTCCTAGTAGTGTTGTAGTTAATAATAACATTGAAACTATTTTTTTATTTTTCATATTTTTTGTTCCTCCTATTTTAATCCTATATTATATTATCTAATATATAGAGGAACATGTCAAGATTATGTTAACTTTCTCACTTTATTTAATCATTTATTTTGCGTTTAAGGCAGCCATTGTTATATAGTTATATGGTTGGTTAAAATGTGGTAAAAAGAATATATCCAATAACTTTAACTTATCTATTGTTACTTTTTCCTGTATAGCTAAAGAGAACATATGTATTCCCATAGATATATCTTGTGTTGAAGCCATTTGTGCACCCAATATTCTTCTACTATTTTTATCATAAACTATTTTTAATGATACATCATCATTATTTTCCTCTATAAATCCTGGTTTTTGTAAATCTTTAAATTCTGTTGCTAAAGCTTCAAATCCTAAAGATGTTGCCTTTTCTAAAGTAAGTCCTGTTGAAACCATATTTAAACCATATATTGAAATTCCATTTGAACCTTGAACTCCAATACTATCTAATTTAGTTCCACAAACATTATGAGCAGC